>JAMOVA010000027.1 GCA_027061785.1 Thermoproteota archaeon | reverse complement strand
GGACTTCTACATAATCCATGATTACTCCAGCGTGATGGGATACGTGGAAGTTGAAGAGCTCGGTCTGGCGGAGAGGGGAAAGGCATCGTCTCTCTTCAGTAGTGGAGAGGCCCGGAGAGACGGTCCCACACCCATCAACCCGGAGGGAGGATTGAAAGCTCGAGGGAATCCCGTGGGTGCTACCGGCGTCTACCAGATGGCCGAGGCTTTCCTGCAAATAACTGGGAGGGCCGAGGGCTGGCAGGTTCCCGGTGCTAAGAGCGGGCTTGTGCTCAGTGTAGGTGGCCTAGGGGCCAACTCGGTCGTTCACTTGGTGAGGGGGGTGTGATCTATGTGGGCATACTGGCAGAGTGTCCCAGCTCATTGGAGGGAACTCCCGGCCAGGTACAGGTTGGAGGGCGGTAGGTGCAAGGATTGTGGTCATAAAACGCTGCCAGAGGAGAGAGTATGTCCGGTATGCGGATCAAAGAACATTGAGAGGGTGGCGCTGCCCAGAAGGGGTAAGGTCATTAACTACTCCGTTATCTGGAACGCCCCTAGAGGGTATGAGTATTACACCCCGTACGTCGTAGCCCTAATAGAGCTAGAGGATGGTACGCGTATCTTCTCACAGCTAACGGATGTGCATCCAGAAGAGGTCAAGGAAGGAATGGAGGTAGAGATGGTAATAAGGAAGACGCGCGTGAGCGGTGAATCCGGCCTCATAGCCTACTCCTACAAGTTCAGGCCGGTTCTGGGATGACCCTCCATCCAACCTTTTTTACTGTAGGACCGGTTGACTGGACCGATGACTCTCCACTATAGGGGAAAGGCCAAGCGTATTCTCTCTTCTCTGGGTGTGGAGGACTACGACAGGATCAGAATAAGAAAAGGGAGCCTAGTATATGAGGGAATCGTAATACCGCGACCGGAGATTTTCGACGATGAGCATGTGATCCTGAAGCTGGACAGCGGATACAACGTCGGGATACACCTAGATGGCGTCGAGATAGAGGTTCTGGAGAAGGGAAAGCCCATTCAGAGGAAGGAGGTTCCCTCGCTCAGGTTCAGGGAGGATCTACCATACGTCCCCCTCATAGTGACCGGGGGGACCATCACTTCTAGGGTCGACTACTCTACGGGGGCGGTTATCTCCCACGAGAAGCCAGAGGAGCTACTTGACATAGTACCCGAGCTAGCGGAAATCGTCAACATAGATTACGTACCTCTGTTTGCCGAGTTCAGTGAGAATCTAACTCCAGATCATTGGAAGAAGATCGCCAAGGCGGTTTACGAGGAGTTAAGGAAGGGGGCTGAGGGCGTCATAATAGCTCATGGCACCGACACCATGCACTTCACGGCGGCTGCCCTGGCCTTCATGCTGCGTAACCTAGACAAGCCAGTCGTACTGGTCGGTTCTCAAAGGTCGATAGATCGTCCGTCTACCGATGCGATCCTCAATTTAATAGCTGCCGCGAGGGTGGCGGCGGAAGGGCCCATCGCCGAGTCCGTCATAGTGATGCACGGGAGCCCACACGACGACTATGCCTTCGTGATAAGGGGGGTGAAGGCGAGAAAGCTTCACACCTCCAGGAGAGATGCTTTCCAGCCGGTAAACGAGCCTCCAATCGCTAAAGTGACGAGAGAGAAGATCGAGTTGTTATCCAACAAGTTCAACCCCAGAAGAGAGGGCCAGAGTCAGGTAGAACTGGACGACCGACTTGAGCCCAACGTGGCCCTCCTCCACGTGTGGCCGGGTATGCCGGAGGACATGCTTAGGTATGCCGGTGAGAGGTTCAAGGGCATAGTGATAGCCGGGACTGGATTGGGCCATATTCCTCGCGAGCTCATCCCTACCGTGGAGGAGATAGTTAGCAGCGGGGTTCCCGTGGTCGTGACATCCCAGTGCCTATTCGGGAGGGTGGACCTCCAAGTATACGAAACGGGAAGGCGTCTCCTAGTGGCTGGTGTGATACCGGGAGGAGATATGCTCCCTGAAGTAGCTTTGATAAAGCTGATGTACGCTTTAGGCCATACCAGCGACATGGAGGAGATCAGGAGGATCATGCAGACGAACATCGCCGGGGAGCTGGGCGCTCACCTAGGATTGAACGTATTTCCGCCATGTTGGAGGTGATTCCGTGGATATCAATTACGAGAGGGTAGGTCTCAAGGTCGGGCTGGAGATCCATCAGAGGCTCGATACGCACAAGCTTTTCTGCAGCTGCCCTTCCATAATGAGGGAGGATGAGCCCCATGAGTGGATCAGGAGGAGACTGGGTGTCTCTTACAGCGAGCTGGGTGCTGTAGATCCGGCTGCTAGGTTCGAGTCGTTGAGAAAGAGGGATTTCCTCTACGGGATCTACTACGACACCACCTGCGAGGTGGAGGCTGACGAGGCGCCTCCCCATCCGATGAACGAGGAGGCCTTGGAGATCTCCCTGACCATAGCGCTGATGTTGGGGATGAAGCCCGTGGACGAGGTCCACGTCATGAGGAAGATAGTCGTCGATGGGAGTAATACCACTGGATTCCAGAGGACCGCTCTAGTAGCACTGGGTGGAGAGGACAGCGGAATAGAGACTAGGTGGGGCAGGGTCAGGATGGCGACCCTCTGTCTGGAGGAAGAGTCCGCCTACATCGTTGAAAGTAAGCCTGAAAGGGCCAAGTACAGGCTCGACAGATTGGGCATCCCCTTGGTAGAGTTGGCGACCGAGCCCGATATTAGAGACCCCGAACAGGCCAGAGAAGCGGCGTTGAAGCTCGGAAGGATACTTAGAGCGACCGGCAGGGTTCAAAGGGGGTTGGGTACCATCAGGCAGGACATAAATGTCTCCATAGAGGGCGGCGCCAGGCAGGAGATAAAGGGCGTTCAGGACTTGGATCTCATCCCGGAGATAATAAGGAGAGAGGTCATGAGGCAGCTGAACCTCCTCAGCATAAGGGATGAGCTGAGGAGTAGGGGAGTAAAGGAGGAGGATCTAGACGTCCCCATTGTCGATGTGACCTCCGCCTTCTCATCCTCCAAGTCTAAGTTGATAACGAAGGCCCTGTCCAGGGGTGAAAGGGTCTACGGCATCAAAGTTAAGGGTTTCAGCGGGATATTGGGCAAGGAGCTACAGCCAGGAAGGAGATTCGGGACGGAGCTAGCTGATTATGCCAAGGTCTTCGGTGGAGTTAAGGGCATCCTCCACGGAGACGAGCTACCTGGCTATGGGATAGGAGAGGATGAGGTGAATAAGGTCAGGGAACTGCTCGGATGTGTGGAGGGAGATTCCTTCGTGCTCGTTCTGGGTAGAGAGGATGCTGCCAAACTGGCTCTGGAGTCCGTGAGGGAGAGGTTGAAGCAAACCCTCAGGGGAGTGCCCAACGAAACTAGGAGAGCCCTCCCCGACGGAAACACCGCCTTCATGAGACCCATGCCTGGCTCCGCTAGGATGTATCCCGAAACCGATGTCATGCCCGTGAACGTGAGGCCCATATTGGAAAG
>JAMOVA010000026.1 GCA_027061785.1 Thermoproteota archaeon | reverse complement strand
TACCTATGGCCCGTGCTGAAATGGATGGATGAGGGGCTCAGCAACGAGGAGATGGTGGACAGGGTGCTGAAGAGGATGCACGCGCTGACCAGAGAGCTGTCCGTGTACAGGTTCAGAGAGGGAGCTTTACTGTCGCTGTGCGGATACCTGAACTTGAACCAAGGAAGGAAAAATTCCTGCGTGGATGTGCTAGCTGGTCTCTCAGTGCTCGATTCCGGCAACCTCTCCGACGAATATGAGAGGGCCAGGGTTGCCTCGGAGATGATATCGGAAGAGCTGAGTCGGTGGAGGGATATATTGATAGAGCTGCTTAGGAAGGAGTTCTCCGGAAACTACAGCGAGGAGTTCATTAGGGATCTGGAGCTGGCTAGGACGGGGAAGTACAACTCTTACCTATGGCCCGTGCTGAAATGGATGGATGAGGGGCTCAGCAACGAGGAGATGGTGGACAGGGTGCTGAAGAGGATGCACGCGCTGACCAGAGAGCTGTCCGTGTACAGGTTCAGAGAGGGAGCTTGGTTCGTGGCCAGCAGGATAAGAGAAGGAGGTGTTTACGTCCTAACATACTGTGATCCCCCGGGAAAGGTCCTTCCGACTGGATGGAACTATCTCCACGATTTTGAGAGGAGCGGCAACTGGGTCTGGGTGGGGTGCTACAGCTCCACACGACCGTATTACAGATACTTCATAGGAGAATATTGCACGTACACTTACACTACAGATATGGGTTATTACTGGAATATAGCTCAACAGGAATGTGGGGATAGTCTTAAATCTATACAAGTAAAGTGGTTTCACAGGGCCTATCCTATGCCACCTGACGATAACTGGAAGCACGACTTCATATGGGAAGGAAATAAGAATTCCCAAGGGGAGTGGTACACCTACGGCGATCCTTATGATGATACCTCCCCAGATTCTGGATATTATTACGTGAAAGCGAACTACTATTACGTCCTCCAATGCTGTCAGTCAATAAACAACTTCTGTAATTTCCATTGTAGGAGATGTTTCGCCTGTGACGCGGATGCTTCTCAGCATTTCATAGGGAGACCTTAGTTTTCCCAAGTGATGCGATATTTTTTACTTATCACATCCTTCTCTACTTCGTTCGTTAGTAGATAGATCAACCTCATTATTTTATTTAAAAATCGAATATCATTCGATGGCACAGGATAGCGGCAATTCGATTAGGATTTTCCGGTCTTGTTCACCTCGGAGATTTTTCTCTCGATTTCTTTCAGATGCCTAGATGGCCATCATCCGTCTATAGTGGTCTCAGCATGCGTCGTGTGGATGACTCCATCCACATAAAGGGGGGTGTAGTTGAGATCAGTCCAAGCTCCACAGGATCCGAGGCCGGCTCTCACGACCTCAATGGGGAATCTCACAAAAGTTATTATAGATCCGGGTGTGCTCTCACGGTGAAGAATGGTCTCGGTAAGGCTCGTTAACCTCACCAAGCGTTTCGGGAAGGTAGTAGCCGTCGATCACCTGAACTTGGAGATCGGTCACGGGGAGTTCGTCGCCCTCCTCGGCCCCTCCGGCTGCGGCAAGACCACGACCCTCCTCATGATAGCCGGTATCTACAGGCCCACTGAGGGCTACATATACTTCGATGATCGCGTGGTCAACGATCTGGAGCCGAAGGACAGGAACGTGGGGATGGTCTTCCAGACCTACGCCCTCTACCCCCACATGAAGGTCTTCGATAACATAGCCTTCCCCCTGAAGCTGAAGAAGGTGCCCAAGGAGGAGATAGAGAGGAAGGTCAGGGAGGTTGCCAGGCTCCTGCACATAGAAGACCTGCTGGACAGGAAGCCCAGCCAGCTCTCAGGGGGCCAGCAGCAGAGGGTGGCTCTAGCTAGGGCGCTGGTGAAGGAGCCCGACCTCTTCCTGATGGACGAGCCCCTCAGCAACCTAGACGCGAAGCTCAGGGTGGAGATGAGGGGCGAGCTGAAGAGGCTCCAGAAGGATCTGGGCATCACCACCATCTACGTGACCCACGATCAGCTGGAGGCAATGACCATGGCCGATCGCATCGCAGTCCTGAACCACGGCAGGCTCCAGCAGTACGGCCCACCGGAGGAACTCTACAGGAGGCCAGCTAACATGTTCGTGGCCGGCTTCATAGGGACGACCCCGACCAACTTCATAGAGGGCACCCTAACAAGCAGCGATCCACCTAGGTTCGAGTTCGATGGCAGGGTGATCGAGCTTGAAGGTTTGAGGGTAGATGATGCACCCTCGGAGGTGGTGCTGGGCATCAGGCCCGAGGACGTGGAGATCACCGAGGAAGGGGATTTGGAGGGAGAGATCTACGTGATAGAGCCGCTGGGCAGGGAGCTGCTTGTGACCATCTCGCTGGATGGGCTGCACATCAAGGCGGTCACCGGCGCCGACTCCGACCTGAGGATGGGCCAGAGGGTGAAGTTCAAGATACCGCCCGAGAAGGTGTACCTGTTCGACAAGGCGACGGGAAAGAGCTTGCTTTGATCGGGGAAGATCGGATCAAAGGAAAACCCCATGTAGGTATGTTATCTTCCTCTGAGCAAATCACTGGCCCTTACCGCCATCCCCCTGAATTTCTCAAGTAGCTCCTCATGGTAGGTCACTAGATAAGCGTCGAGCCTCCTAGCCAACTCCACATACAGGGAATCGTATATCGTTATGGTATTCTGAAATGCCAAGTCCACCGCATCGAAGAGCAACTCACCGTCGTCTACCAAGCGTAAAAGGATCTCCAGAGATCTCAATGCCCTCTTCACATCGTCCGAAGTCACATTCCTAGCATACCTGAGCAAGTTAGCTACCTCCACCAGGATGAGAGACGGGGCATACCCCTCAGCCTCACCGCCCGCCAATTTCTCCCTGAGCGATCTCATTTCCCCCGATTCATCTTCCACCAGGAACCACTTCGCCACAGCACTCGCGTCCAGTACGACTATCACCTGCTGTCCCTCTCCCTCCTGATTATCTTGGAAGACTCCTCATCCAAGGAGATCTTTTCGGATATCTCGTCCATGGTCTTTATAGCCCACCTTATCTCCTCCTCTCTCACTTTCTTTTCCAGAGCCTCTCTTATGACCTCACTGATGTTTATCCCTAGCTCCTTCGCCTTCTCCCAGAGCTCCCTCTTGACCTTAGCGGAGACCGTGACGCTCATTCTCACCTTCACCTTCCTACCGTAGTGGTATTACTTCTCCGTAATAAAGATTGGCTCTTACCCATCGAGGTTGTTGCGGTATCACAAAGAAAGGTGGGGAAGGTGTTATGCGACGCCCTTCCCAGCTATCTGGATCCTCAAGAGGTACTGCTGGGCGAACAGGAAGAATAGAATCACAGGAATCATGTAGATTATCGCGACGGCTGACGTGACGCCCGGGTTGATGTAGGAGTACTCCCCGGTGGTGAGGGCGTAGACGAGCATGGAGAAGGTCCAGTAGTCCTGGCTGGAGATGAACGTGAGGACGTAGATGAACTCGCTCCACCCTGAGAGGAAGCCGAATATGAG
>JAMOVA010000025.1 GCA_027061785.1 Thermoproteota archaeon | reverse complement strand
GGAAGAGGAGAGGAAGCTCTCCTCTGGATAAACCTAATCTTCTCTTTTTGATTTGAGATGAGGACTTCAGAAGGGCCATCGTTACCATTTGTCTGCACGGCCGCTCCCTCGTATTGGAGATTTCTCCCGTCGACCCACACTTATGAGATGAATGAGGTGGTAAAGGCGGTATTAAATGCCAAGCTTCCTCTTGCGGGTGGTGGAACTCTTCAAAAATTAGGATGTGGATCGGAAGCTGACCGCCGGATCGGGGATCAACTCCCGAAAACCCTCCTCCTTCTCCTGATGAGGGTCAAGGCCAGCAGCGCGATCACCAGGAGGATCGCGACACCGGCGACGGGGATGAGGGGTATCTCAAACCCACCTTCTTTATCCTCTATCGTGAGCTGGAACGTCGCGGTCCTCGAGGTTCCATCTGATCTGGCCGTTATGACTCCCGTGAAGGTACCTGGAGTGTCTCCTGCCGTTATGAGGAGGGAACTCGCTCCGGTTCCCTGCACGGTCGGAGGGTTGAACGAGTACCTGACGTCGTCGGGTAGCCCGCTCACGTCGAGGGTGACCACGCCCTCGGCTCCAGCCACCATCACAGCGAGCGAGCCGGACTCGCCTGTCTTAAGGTTTAGAGAGGATGGGTTCACCGTGATTGAGAACTGGGTCGCGGGTTGAGTCGTCTCAGTGGTCGAGGTCTCCGTGGAAACTTCGGTGGTCGTGTTGGTCGGCCTGCCCATCACCACGAGCCTGACAGTCCCCGATCTCGTGAGACCTCCTCCAGAGGCAGTCACGCCCAAGGTGTAGTTCCCCGGAGAGGCCTTATCGCTCACCACTATCGTGACCACGGACTGATAGGAAGGAGGCAGACCGTTGGCGGAGAACGAGGCGGAGCACCCATTACACAGGTTGGACAGTGCTAGGGTAATGGGCTGTGTGAATCCCCCATAACCGTTCACCGAGATGGTGAAGGTTCCGTTGCCTCCCTGAGTTACGAGGAGCTCGCTCTTGTCCAGGGAGATGGTGAAGCCCGGTTCCTCACTGACCTCCAGCGACCCGGTGACGTTATGCACCTTCCCCCCACCCTCCGCGACCACCGTGAACTGCAGGGTGGAGAGGGGAACGTTCGGCGAGGTGGTTATCCTCAGGGTCGAGGTGAACGGTGGCTTCAGCGAGTTCTGGGAGAAGGAGTACTGGAAGCCGGACCCCAGTCCCATGACCCTCAGGGACACGGGAGCATCGAAGTTCCCCACCTTTCCGACATCCACGGTGAAGGTTACACTGCCTCCCCTCTGGACCTTGGCGGAGAGCGGGGAGAGGGAGACGGTGAAGTCCTTCAGCGATTCCTTAACTCCCACGAGGAGGGTGATGGTCTTGCTCTTGCTCCCCCACGGGCCCGATATGGCGGCACCTATGCTGATCGAGTAGTTCCCCGGAGCCAAAGATTCGGGGACCTGAACCGTCACCGTGACCTGAGCGGTGCCTCCAGACTCGAGGTGAGCGGTCAGAGTGGAGAGCGATACGCTCGGGCTGGGGCTGAGGGCGGTCATGGAGAGTTGCACATCCCCCTCGAACCCCTGAAGGGACTCGATCTGGAGGGTAGCTTGAGCCGCCTCCCCCTGCTGAACCGTGAGGTTCTCGGGATTGAGGGAGAGGGAAATGTCTGGCACCAGCCCGTAGACCCTTATCATGAAGTCGAGGGAATCCGACACGGGGGAACCGGACTTTATCCTCTGGCCTTCATCGTAGGCGTTATCGCACATATGCCACACGACGTTGCCGAAGCCCGCTCTCACCTCTATCACGTAGGTGGAGCCGGGATCCACCTGTATGGGTACGGAGGAGTTCACGTAGAACCATCCCTTATTGCCGGGCCCTATGGTCATGGTCTTGCTGAGGAGTGAGGGGCCGTTTATCGAACCCTCGTGAAGCGTGACGGCGAAGGGTACGGGACTTCCCCACCTGCTCTCTAGGTACACGGCTATCGCGGTGATCGTGCCCACCACTGGTCTGAAGGTCTGCCCTATCGGGTTGTTCGTGGAGACCACCTCCGCGCCAGCAGAGGTGCACGAGATGTTTATCTGCCTGAACTGGTCCTGCTGGGCGCTCAAAGGCTGGATCACCGGGATTGAAGCTGGGAAGAGGACCAGGATTAGGGAAAGGAATGTTAATGCATACACCGATCTAAAGGTAAACACCTCTTGTGTGAAGGGGAGAAGGATTATAAAATCAAAGCGGAATCAGCTCAGACTGGAGATCCAATCCGCGACGCCCGAGGTGAGCATGTCCGCGGCTGCGGCCGCGACGATTATGGCCATGAACCTGGCTAGCCCTCTGAGGCCGTTGACCCCGAGGAGGCTCCTCAACTTGGATGAATGCATGAGTATGAGGTAGGTAGCCGCTGTCACTATCGCTGCCGAGGCGAATAGCACGCTGTTGGCAGCCAAGAACCCATACTTGCTCGTGTACTCCGTGGACAGCACGAGGATAGTGGTCATAGTCCCAGGCCCCATCAGAAGGGGCGTCGCAAGGGGGACGACGGCCAGCTCCTCTTCCTCTACCTCCTTGGTCCTGGGCATCCCCTGAAGCATGTCCACGGCTAACACTGTGAGTATGATGCCGCCACCTATCTTCAGCCCCGTGACCGTGACGCCGAGAACCATGAGTATGACCTTCCCCAGCAGGGAGAAGAGGATCATCATCAGGAAGATGGCTATGGACACGACCTTTACTATTCTCCTGACCTCCTCGTCATCCCTCCCCTCCGTCAAGGAGAGGAATGTGGGGACCACGCTTATCGGGTTGAGGATGGCGAATATCTGCATGGTGGAGACGACGAGGATCTGCAGGTCCATCCAGCCACCCCGAGCCTGCAAGTAAAAAAGTTAGGTCGGATGGATCATGCCTTCACTAAGACCTCCCAGGGTTCCACCGAGCCGTTGCCGTTGATGTCAGTCCACTCGAGGAACCTGAGTTTCGGACCGGACACTAGCGCGTCGAGGTTGTTCAACACCCAGAGAAGGCCCGCTCTCGTCCCGTATCTGGTGATCCCAGCTATCCTGATCACGCCGGAGTCGCACTCCCTGTACACCACCGCGTAATCCTCTTCACCGAAGACGGCCCTGTACGTACTCCCAGATCCCGAGAATCTCATAGCGGAGTACGAACCTCTTTCCCTCAAGAACTCCACACCGACACTCCTCCAGTCATATGAGATCTTCTCCGGGCCTCCCAAGATCACGATCTTGGCCCTCTGCCCCGGCATCTGGAACCCCTGGAACATGGAGAGGAGTACATCCCTGTTGAAGTCCCTGTCGGCCTTCCTGGCGAGGAACCTGAATCGTTCTGGGAATTGGCTGAAGGACAGCTCGCACATGGAGGGGGACCTGATATTCTTACTCACCTCGGAAACTTCCTCCTCGCTCTCCTCCCCGCCGGGTGCTTCCCTGAAGTGGGCCACTAGGGTGTGATTTATGCACTGCTTCACCTGGATGCTCGGGGAGGAGCCCGCGTCGGCACCGTCCAGCTCCCAGTGATCGAACTCCCATCCTTCCCGGG
>JAMOVA010000024.1 GCA_027061785.1 Thermoproteota archaeon | reverse complement strand
GCCAGATTCCTCTCCTTTCTGGGGAGACCTGGTACCTTCCTGCTGGGTGAGGAGGTGCGGGGGCGGCTCGTCGGTAAGGTCTCTCAGGACAGGAAACCTCCGGAGACGACGGGCGACCCCATAATGGACCTTTGCGCCACCCTAGACCAGCAGAGGGTCCTCTCCTCCTTGATACAGGCCGTCAATGAAAGGAAGAGGGCGTTCATACTGACAGCCAACAGAGGGAGGGGTAAGTCCGCCGTTATAGGGCTCGCTCTCGCCCACATACTCACGAAGACGAAGATCAAGAGGGCTGTGGTGACTTCCCCGAATCTGGAGGGGATCCAGACACTCTTCGAGTTCCTGATGAAGGGTTTGGACAGCTTGGGGATCAAGTACGAGCCCCTGATCAGGAACGGGCATGTCATAGATGTGAAGTTCAAGGGACGAAATGTCTTCTTCCTCACCCCTGACAGCGCCGCCGAGGTCTCGGTCAAGTTGAAGGTGGTGGACGAGGCCGCTGCCATTCCCATCTCCACCCTCTTCAGGGTCCTCCACACCAGCAGGTTCGCCGTCTTCTCGAGCACGGTGCATGGTTACGAGGGGGCTGGGAGGGGCTTCACCCTGAGGTTCCTCAAGAGGGTGAGAAACTCCAATCTGCCGTACGCGGAGGAGAGGATGGAGGAGCCCATAAGGTACCCGCCTGGCGACCCGGTCGAAGCGTGGCTGTATGACTTCCTCCTCCTCAACGCGGAGCCAGGCGACCCTCCGAGTGGTTCCCCGGAGGACGCCATTTACGAGGGATTGGACCTGTCGAAGGTGAGTGAGGACTTCCTCCGGAAGTTCTACGGGATTTACGTGCTGGCCCACTACAGGAACAGGCCCAACGACCTCGCGACACTCTTGGATGCTCCTCATCACTTCGCCCGGGTCCTCAAGCTTGAGGGGGAACCCGTCGTCAGCCTACACATAGCGGAGGAGGGTGGTCTGCCCAACAGCGTCTTGGAGGAGATGATGAGGGGCCAGAGGGACATACCGGGCCACATGATCCCGTCCAGGGTGGTGCTTCACTACGATTTCAAGTCCTTCGGCAGGTTGAGGGGTTGGAGGATCGTGAGGATAGCCACCCATCCGGACCTCCAAGGGATGGGATTCGGGACCCGGGCCCTGGAGGAGGTGGAATCGGAGGCTGAGATCAAAGGAATCGACTGGGTGGGGGCTGGCTTCGGAGCTACTGACGATTTGCTGAGGTTCTGGGTGAGGAACGGATACATGCCCGTCCACATAAGTCCGAGAAGGAACCCCGTCACCGGAGAGTACAGCGTACTGGTGGTGAAGCCTCTGAGTGGGAAGGCGAAGAACCTGCTTGGAGAGGTGGTTAAGGAGTTCAAGAGACGCCTGCTCAACAGCCTCCACGACGTTTACTTCCCCCTCAATCCGCTGGTCGCGAGGCACCTCCTCAAAACCCCGATAAGATCCGGGAAGTTGAAGCTCAGCCAGTCCCAGAGGAGCAGGCTTCTCGGCTTCGTGAAGGGGACTTACATCTACGAGTTGGCATCGGATGCGATATACGAGGTGGCCAAGTACTACTTCTGGCTCGGGAAGGAATGTTTGACCCCGCTGGAGGATTCAGTGCTCATCGCCAAGGTGCTTCAGGGGAAGGGATGGGAGATGGTCAAGTCGAGGTTCGGCCTGAAGGTGGATCCCTACGAGCTGTTCAGGGAGCTGATTAGGAACCTTCTAACCTGTCTGAATGGCCTTAGCGACCAGACTTAGGTGGGTACATGGGGGAATGAACTTCTCCATCCTCCTTATATCCCCGTATATCGAGTCGACTCCCCAACCGGCCCTCTTGAGTATCTCAGCCAGCTCCGTGGGTGTGTAGACCCTCATCTCCGTGTTCACTTCGAGCTCCTTGGTCAGGTTGCCCTCCCCGTCGTCCCTCAGTATTATCCACTTGGACGTCAATCTCGACCACAGCGGGTCGAACATCCTCTCCTCCATGAGGACGAGGGACCCATACCTCTGGAAAGTCTTGTTACAGTACCTCCAGTCCGGGGTCTCCCTGTGAAGGGTGTTCGCTATTATCAGGATGGCCCCGTCCTTCGCCAGGGATCGGAGCTTCCTCAGTATCTCCTCGTCGGTGGTGCCATCGTAGTAGCCCAGCGATGTGGAAACTATTATGACGGCGTCGAACTCCTCGCCCTTCAGCACCTCGTCGATCATTCTGGCATCGGAAACGACGAACCTGGTCCTCTCGGAGACCCTATACCTCTCCGCCTTCTGCTTGGCGTCCTCTATGAAGGGGAGGGAGATGTCGAACCCCACGACCTCGTAACCCTCCATGGCCAAGGGGATGGCCACTCTTCCGTTACCACAGAAGGCATCCAAGACCTTTCCGGAGTCCAAGCCGTTCTCCCTGAGGATCCTAGCTATGGACTTCGCTATCTGCTCTCCCTCAGACCAAGTCCCATTCATGACCTCGATGTAGAGATCGGCCCTCTCCACGAAGACCCTCTGTACCCAGCTCAGTCTGGCCACCCATCTTATTGGGGGTTTGAAGCTAATAAATGGTTAAGGGGAGAGGTCCACCTCCCTACCCAGCCCCAGCTCCTTAGCCCTCTTGTACACGAAAAATGAGGCCGCGACGTCCAGTGCCGAGGTCCCTACCGACTTGTATAGGGTTATTTCCTCAGGTGAGGCCCTCCCGATCTTCGAGCCGGCCAGCACCTCACCCAGTTCCCCAACCACCCTGTCCCTCGGGATCAGTCCCCTCTCCAAGGGGATCTTGAGGTCACCCGCCTGGAGGGCGTCAGCCGTATCGACGACGATCCTATCGAAGGAGGTTATCGCTGTGTCGTCCAGCTCCCTGGCATCGGGCGTATACGCACCGACCGCGCAGACATGGGTGCCCTCGGTCAGGTCCCTACCGAATAGTACCGGCTCCTTAGACGTGGTGACCGTAGCTATTATGTCCGCACGCCTGTTCTCGGTGACGGCCTCTGCGTCGAGCCCTCTCTTCCTCAACCAGTCTGCGAGGGACTCGGCCCTCGCCCTGTCGACGTCCCTCACGAACACCCTCTTGATGGGCCTCACCTCCGGTATGAGGCGCGAGTGGGACCTGCCCTGCGCCCCGGCTCCCACCACCAAGAGCGTCTCCGAGTCTTTCCTCGCCATCACCTCGGCGGAGAGGGCGCTGGCACCTCCGGTCCTGTACTCGGTGATCACGGTTCCATCCATCAGGGAGAGAGGGACCCCCGTCTCCGCATCTATCAGCAGGACGGAAGCAGGCACCGTGGGCAGTCCCTTGCTTGGATTCTCAGGGAAGACGCCGACTATCTTCACTGCCACCGCACCCAGCTCCTCGGAATACGCTGGCATGAAGCCTATCCATCCCTTGGGAAGATTTGTGGACGGTCTGGACGGATACCATCCCTTGCCCGAGGACTTCTCAATGAGAACCCTCTTGAGGGTGTCCAGAAAACCCCTTATGTCGCTCTCTATAGCTTTCCTCACATCGTCAGGTTGTAAGAGGAGCATGGAAGACCCCTCAATCTTAGGGCCGTCTCACTTATCCCGGTTCCCCTTCCGGTAGTGATTTAATCTTTGAACATACAATATTACGATGGTGTTTGGATGTCGCTACCCTACAACAAGTTCGTCGGCGTTGAGGAGGCCCTCTCCCACATTCCAGATGGATCGGTTGTGGCCATATCCGGTTTCAACATGGCCACGACGCCGGAATACCTGATAATGAAGCTGTGGGAGAGATACAGGGACACGGGCCATCCCAAGGATCTCTTCATAATTTCTGACACCCTCCCGGCAACCCCCAACAGGGCCCTCGATTTCGTGGCTAGGAGGCTGTACGAGGAGGAGGGTCAGGAGTTCATCAGGGGGATGCTCCTCCCGTTCACCGGATGGGCGCCCTACGTGCAGAAGTTGGCCATGGAGAACAGGATAGAGCTCTATTCCTGGTCCATAGGGATGGCTGCCTACTGGTTCAGGGAGGTGGCCTCGGGGAGGCCCGGCCTCCTGACCTCCATAGGCAGGGGGACCTTCCTCGATCCCAGGCAGGACGGCGGGGCCATGAACGATCTGGCTAGAGAGAGGAGGACCTGCCGCGTTTCCCTCATAAAGATAGACGGTGAGGAGTACCTCTTCTACGAGGCGCCCAAGCCCAACGTTTCCATGATCAGGGGGACCACGGCTGACGAGATGGGGAACATAACCATGGAGAAGGAGGGTATCTTCGGGACTGTGCTGGCCATCGCTCAAGCTGCGAAGGCCCAGCCGAACCCCGGGATAGTGATCGCCCAAGTGGAGAGGGAGGCGAGGTTCGGCTCCCTGAACCCGAAAAGTGTCCACGTGCCCGGGCCCTTGGTGGACTTCTTAGTCGTGGCTCCTCCCCAGTACCACTGGCAGAGCGGGACCATAATGTACGATCCCCGAATAAGTGGCACTATCATCCCACCGATAACCCCCAATCTGCTCCCGAGAATGGAGCTTAACGAGAGGAAGGTCATCGCTAGGAGGATAGCCCTAGAGATGGTGAAGCTAGTGAACGAGAAAGGTGGCCCGATCCTCGTGAACCTGGGTATAGGTATCCCGGCCATGGTCACCAACGTGGCTGCCGAGGAGGGGATCTCGGACTACATCGTGACGACCATAGAGTCCGGACCGTGGGGCGGGCTGGCTCTGATGGGGGAGGACTTCGGCGTTTCCATAGGTCCCTTCGCCATAATACCCATGCCGGACATGTTCACCAACTACGAGGGCGGGATAATAGACGCTGCCTCTCTGGGCTTCATGCAGATAGACAAGGAGGGGAACGTCAACCCGTCCATGCTCCCCAACAGGATGCCCGGTCCAGGAGGGTTCCCTGTGATAGCCGCTGGGTCTCCGAGGGTGTTCTTCGGCGGTGGATTCACAGCTGGCAAGAAGAAGCTGAAGGTGGGTGAGGGGAAGCTCCACATAGAGATGGACGGGAGCGTGATTAAGTTCGTCGAGAACGTCTACAAGATAGTCTTCAACGGGAAGGTCGCTCTGGAGGAGGGAAAGGAGGTGCTCTACATAACGGAGAGAGCGGTGTTCAGGCTGACCGACAGGGGACTGGTGCTCGAGGAGGTGGCGCCTGGCGTGGATCTAGACAGGGATCTGCTATCCAAGATGGAGTTCAAGCCGATAATAGCTGACGATCTCAGGGAGATGGACCCAAGGATATTCAGGGAAGGTAAGATGGGACTGAAAGACGAGGTAAAAAGGGGATGAGTGGATAGGATTAGGGGAGCTCCCTCTTCAGCACCGGTGGGGGAGCTTCCCTTATCAACCTCGCATCGAAGCCTCTCCTTTTGAGCTCCTTGAGCAGCTCCTCCCTGCCTGTGTATATCGGGATGCCCTCCCTGTCCGCCAGACCCAGCGCAGCTGAAAGCTCCTCATCTGCCCCTTTCACGACGATCTTCCTCTTCGGGGCCTTCTCGACCTTTATAGCCCTGTCAACTATGAGCTTCTCTATGGAGGCCATGAGGACGCGATCCTTGCTCAGCTTGTTGAAGGTCTCCATGGGTATGAGTATCTCGTGGTCTTGGACCAAGTCCTCCAAGACTCCTCTCCTCACCGCCCACTTCAGGGCCTCGTAATCCATCACAATCCTCTTGACCCTTTCCCTCCTCTTCACCGCCAGCAGGAAGGGGATCAGTGCCAGGGGGATCAGTATTATCCACCACGGGATCGATGGGAGGGATGGCAACTCTATGCTGAATGTAGGTGGCGGAGCGACCCCTCTCTGAGCGGGACTGAACTCCACCTTCACCCTGACGCTCTTCCCGTATTTGGGCAGGGAGATCAGCACATTACCGCCAGTGGACTCCTCGTCAGCCGGCGACACCTCGAACGTTATGGAAGCCGTGCCGCCCTTTGAAATGGAGATCTGCCACTCCAGCACGTTCCCACTCACCTTGGGAGGTGAGGCTATACCTCCTATTCTGGAGCTTCCCTGCACATATCTGAGTGACGGGTCCAGGTTCGCCAGTATCTTGACGGACTTCGCTCCAGTTGGGCTTGATATCGTCACCCTTATGCGGCTGTTACCTCCAGAGTTGCTGGCGGATGCCCTGAGATCGACCACCTCTGGCGGCGGGGCCGGCGGTTTCGGCGGGGCAGGTTTCGACTTGGGCTTCACCGATACCAGCACGCTATCGGATGAGGAATCGGCCCTAGCCACCACATTGAAGCTGCCGGATGTTGCGAGCAGTTCGGCCCTGAAGCTGACCTCAATAGCCTTACCGGGATCTAAGGATCCAATTTCCCAAGTCAGCCTGTTATTTTCGTTATCCGGTTCCCTCCTGAGACCTCCGACCATGGAGGTACCTTTCACGTAGTCTAGGCCGCTGGTGAGGTCTACCGTCAGTGAGAGATCCTTGGATGGACCGTCCCCTATGTTGCTCACCCGGACCACGAATGTGATGGGCGTCCCTGTCTCAGCAGACGTCGGCGTGGCCATCAGCTCCACCACGATCAGGGGAGGACTGGTCACCCCAGTCACTCCAGATACTCCGTTTTCGCCTCCGTTCTGCTGAGTAGAGGTGCTTCCACCGGACCCTGAAGCAGATCCGGAGCTGCTCTGCCCCCTGTAAGAGGAAGAGATCCCCTGCGTTCCCAGCGATACCAAGACTATCGGCGGACTGGTCAGCCTGTAATTGTGCTTCTCTTCCTCGCTCTCACTGTTCTGAGCCTGATCTTTCACGCCTTTGCTAGGAGGTATCCAGCCACAGGGGGGCGGAGTTCTCCTGCGTGTCGATCCTCCGTCAGATCCCCCTGTACTTCCACCACTGTCGGGAGGCGGTGGGGGTGGAGGATCCCTCACGAGCACCGAGGAGGATGCCATGAAAGAACCGTTGACATACACTTTGTTCTCCTTGGTGCCGTACGTTGTCGCTACGAGGGAGTATGTCACCTTCGCAGTCTGGCCGGGGTTCAGGGTGAGATTGTACTTCAAGTGCCTGCCATCCACTACAGGGCCGTCCACGGTCATGTTGGACGAGAAGGATCCGTTCACATAGTTCATCCCGCTCGGGAGCAAGTCATCCACTATCAGGAAAGCCGACATGCCGCCCGAGTTGGTGAGGATCACCGTGTAGTTGACGGTCTCGTTCACATCCACCAGGTCGGGCTGGGCCTCTTTGGTGACCTCGATTATGGCCGGGTTTATCACATCGACCTCGTCGGTGTCGTTCCCCTCCCCGTAATCGCCATCGAAAATCACCAAGTTCTCCAAGGTCGTCCCGGCCGGGGCATTGATCGAGACGTTGAACCTTATGACGACCTCCGAGTCTGCCGGTATATCCACCAACCAGCTGAGGTTCCTACCCTCGATCTCCGGCTCCACCATGTTGCCATCGACTCTTGCAGTTCCGTTGATGTATTCCATGCCCTCCGGCAGCACGTCAGTTACCGTGACGTTGTACGCGGTTCCGTTGCCGTAATTCCTGAGCAGGAGTAGAACTTCCGCTGTGGAATTGGGCGTCACCGTGGATGGGTTGATGGACTTGGAGATGCTCAGATTCGTCGCCACAGCAGGAGCCTCGTACACTGGACCGAACTCGGAAGTCCCGTGTGGGAGCAGTGTAGTTAGAGCGGTCAGGTTTATGGGTTTGGAGGCCAGCTCGGGAGGTAGATCTACCCATCCCATGAATTCACCGTTTTCCGCTATTAGAGTGCCCAAGTACCTTAGACCCTCCCCGTATCCACTCGGATCCCCGTCGGACTGATAGATCTCCACGGTGGCACCGTCGAAGTTGGAATTGGCGCTGTCCGATCCCTCCACATTTATATACCCCTTCACTATGAGCCTGCTGCCGTAAACGGCGGCCCAAGAGAAGACGGGGTAGTCAACCAAGTCGTTGGGACCCGTAGACAGCGAACCATCATTCAAGGTCACGAAGTCGCCACCCAAGTCCACACCTAAGAGCGTGTTGTTGTAGGACGAGATCCTAGTCACCACGTTACCGCGGGACGAGTTACCTTCCACGACTATGCCCGTGTACGAATTGTCGTGTATCGATGTACCGTTGATCACATTGTCTGAGGATCCGGAGAGGCCGGAAAGCAGCACGCCCCATCTGCATTCACTTATCTCCCCCCTGATCTCGTTGTTGTTCCCATCTTGGATCCACACTCCGTACATGCTATTCGAGATTTCCGCATCTATCTCATTACCCTCGCTCGCCTCCACGTAAACGCCAGCTATCGTGTTATTCTCTATCGTGGAATTCGTCAGGGAATTCCCGTTGGAGTGCGATACCACGGCCACCCCGTAAACGTTCCCTCCAATGCTCATTCCGGTGAACTCGTTGTCCTCGGACCTCAAGTAGACGTAGATACCGTAACCGTCGCTCCCAGAAGCCGTGTTGTTCATCGCCACAATGTCGGAGAATACGTTATCATCAGAATCCTCCAAGTAGATCCCGTACCATCCGTTCCCACCGGAGAACACGTTAGAGAATGTGTTGTTGGCCGAGTACTCCAGCAGTATTCCTCCTTCGGAGTTCCCGGTGGTGTTCACCTCTTCCACCGAGGTATCGGACGTGAACAGGAGGAGCAAACCTACCCTGTTCCCCTCGGCCGAGGACTCGCGGATCGCTGATATCACCGTTCCCTTCACGTTGATCCCCACGTTGGTGTTGTTGCCCGCGTCGATCCTGCTGAGGGTGATGTTTGAGCTCGATACGACGTTGACCCCGAAGTAATTGCCTGTGGCGACGATGTTCCTGATGAGGCTCTCACTGGAGAGCTGGACGTGTATCCCCGCCATCTGGGACCCGATAGCACCTACCACGGTGAAATTCTCCACTGTCACATTTCTCACGTTCCACAGCTCTATGGCGTTCTGGGTGGTGTTCAGGGCCTCTATCCTGACCTGTGATGGGTCACCCACGCCTCTGAAAGAGATATCGCTCACAGTGATCTTCACATTATCCCTGTAAGTTCCGGGGCACACGAGTATCGTGTCACCGGGGGAGGCTGAAGACAGGGCTTCACTGGGTAGATCGAAGTACAGGTCGCCGGAGACACATGCCGTCCCGGTGTGGACCACCAAAGTTCTTGGGGCGTTTGCCTTCACACCGTAAGCTGGTAAGAGGAGTAGAAGCATCAACAGCAGCGCGAATTTTACCTTCATGAGGCCTCGCATGGAGGTACCGAAACAGCCATATATTGGGGAGAGGGCGCATGTAATGCGCCATTAATCTCCGGCTATGAGGAACTAGGTGCCCGAATATGACTACCCTAATACTCACCGAGAAGCCCAGAGTCGCCAAGAGGATAGCCTCCATTCTCTCGAAGAAACCTCAGCAGAAGAAGATCGGCAGACTAACTTACTACACCTTCGAACTCGATGGTGAGGAGTACGTGGTGGTGCCCGCAGCTGGACACCTGCTGGAGCTCGATTATCCCGAGGGTAAGTGGGTCTATCCGATAATCCTGCCGCCGGAGGAGCTTGTCCTGAGGGAGATCGAGGGGAAGAGCCAGTTCCTGAGGGTGATAGAGAGGCTAGGTAAGAAGGCGGACAGGATAATCATAGCCACGGATTTGGACGCTGAGGGGAGCTCCATAGCCCTCGAGATAATGAGGGCCCTGGGATGGGAGGAGAGCAAGGAGATCTACAGGATGGAGTTCTCATCCCTGAACGCTCAGGAGATAAAGGAGGCCTTCCGCAACCTCAGATCCTTCGACTATCCAAGGGCCAATGCGGGGTTCGCTAGGAGGGTGTTGGATCTGCAATGGGGCGCCAATGTCTCGAGAGGGCTTACTTTAAGCACGAGAAAGAGGAGTTGGGTTAGGGTTCTCAGCTCGGGTAGGGTCCAGGGACCGACCCTCTCCCTCATAGTGAAGAGGGAGCGGGAGATCAGGAACTTCGTGCCCAAGAAGTACTACGTCGTGACAGCGCTGATGGAGAGTGGGAAGGGGACGTTCGAGGTTAAGCTGGCCCCTCCCAAGGGTGAGGAGAAGGTATGGAGTAAAGAGTACGCGGAGAGGGCGGCCGAGGCCATCAGGGGGAAGGTGATCAAGGCGAAGGTCAGGTCAAGGAAGGTCTCGCTCGCCCCTCCCCCTCCCTTTGACGGTACCTCCATGCAGGTGGAGGTGAGTAGGATAACGGGTCTGACCCCGAAGCAGATAGCGGACAGGTCAACCGGTATCGCCCAGCAATTGTACGAGGCGGGTCTAATCAGCTACATAGGAACGGAGAGTCAAAAGTATCCAAAGAATTGGACCAAAGAAGATTTCGTTAGGATGGTCGAGCTCATAGGAAGTTACTCTCCCCTTGAGGAGGACGCCTCCTTCGTGTTGAAGAACATGAGGGATAGACCCGTGGAGGGGAAGAAGGACGATCCGGCTCATCCAACCATCCACATCGTCGGCTCTCCAGAGGAGGAATTCCAGAGCAGGAACCACAGGCGGGTTTACGAGATAATAGCTAGGAGGAATCTGGCCACCCTGGCACCGGACGCCCTCATCAGGAGGGTGAACGTGGAGATCCCCGTGGAGGAGTTCAAGTTCAAGGCAAGTGGCGCCGCCCTGTTGGAGGAGGGATGGCTGAAGGTCTATCCTTACGCCAAGAAGGATTACTCGATGCCCCCGGTGGAGGATGGGGAGGAAGTCAAGTGCATCGACGTCAAGATAGAAGAGAAGGAAACTCAGCCGCCCAAGAGGTACACTCCAGTCTCCATAATCAAGGAGATGGAGAAGCTGGGGCTGGGAACGAAGAACACCAGGGTCCAGATACTGGACATACTCAAGGAGAGGGGGTATATAGAGGGGAAGAGTTTCAAGCCCACACCGCTGGGAGAGGCAGTCGCTGAGGTACTTGAGGAGTACGTTCCAGACCTCACAAGCCCGGAACTCACGGCCAAGCTTGAAGAAGCCATGGCGAAGATTGAGAGAGGGGAGCTAGATCACAGCTCGTTCCTCAGCGATGCGTTACTGAAACTGGAGCAGATAATGAGGGACTTCAAGAGTAAGGAAGGGCTCATCTCGGAGAAACTGGCCAAGGCAGTTCAGGAATACAGGTTATCCCAGAACGTCGTCGGGAAATGCCCGAAGTGTGGGAGGGATCTCCTCCTCAAGAAGAGCAAGTACGGTTACTTCGTCATATGCTCTGGCTATCCTGACGACTGCGACGTGAAGTTCAACCTCCTGCCGGGGGAGCGTATACTGAGGGAGGAGTGCAAGTGCGGTCTCCCGCTGGTGGAGGGAAGGATCAGGACTAAGAGTAAGAAGACCCTCAAGTACATCAGGTGCTTGGGTAATTGCGAGGAGAGCCCGGTGAGGTGCGCTAAATGCGGTGGAGTGATGGTCCCGAAGAAGGGGAAGTTCGGAGTGTACCTCCAATGCAGGGAATGCGGATCCGTGAACTTCTTCAGGGTAAGAAAGCGCTGATAACCGATCTGGATGGGACCCTAGTCGATCTCCGCATAGACTGGGATTCCCTCAGGGAGAGGGTAAGGAGGGTGATGGGATGGGATCATCCCCTGAGGCCCTTGGGGAGGAGCATACCTCTGGCCGCCAGGAACGAGGAGGAGGTTAGACGGGCATTCAAGATAGTCGAGGAGGAGGAATTGAAGGCGGCATCGAGGGCCGAGCCGGACAATGAATTAAGGGAGTTCTTCGTTTCCCTGAGGAGAGAGGGTCTCCGAGTGGGGCTCGTCACCATGCAGGCCAGCAGATCGGCCGTTTTGGTCCTGAGAAGGATGAATCTGGCCGATCTGTTCGATGTAATCGTCACTAGAGAGTACTCACTGGACAGGAAGAAACAGCTAGTTTATGCACTGAAAAAATTGGGTATCAGGGGAAGAGAATGTGTATTTCTGGGGGACATGGAGTGGGATGTGAGATCCGGGAAGGAGGTCGGATGCTTCACCGTATGTGTTCGAAGGAAGATAGAAGGTGCAGATCTATACATTCAGGACTTCAGAGAAATGTTCAGGTATTGACCAAGAGCTCGGGTTTCTCCTTTTCCAGCCTTTCAAGGAGTCTCTTAGCCCTTTCGGTGGCATAAACCCTCATTCCGCCGCCACTGTAAGTGACCCTCACTAGACCCTCGCTCTCCAAGTATTTGATGACCTTGACCCGGTACTCCCTCTTGGCGATTAGCTTGCTAGCCGTCATGCCCTTGTCACCGCGCTTTACCAGCTCCTTCAAGATCCGGACATGGGACTTCAGTAATACCACTTGACCACCTCCTCATTCACTATAGTGTCAGTATTCTTAATAAATGTTTACCGACTCTAGGCTAATTTCATGATGTATGAGGATGTAATAACAATAGTAAAGCAATAAGATTTACCACCAGTGCCTAGACAGGATAATTAGGGATCCTTACCACTTCGATGAACGACTTATTTGAACATAATGTGACCATTAAGTAACCTTCCGAGGAAATGAAAAATTAGGCCCCTTCCACATTCCTTAGATACTCTCTTATGTAGGACGATAGAGATCTTACCAGCCTCTTCATTTCTCTTGCTTTTCTTCGCCTCTCTTCCATTTCCCTCTGAAGGGAAGTTAGTTGCTTCTCTAACTTTTGTATGCCATCTGACGAAGATACGGCCACCAAGGCCCTCTCGAGAGTTATTCGGTCTAACCTCTCCAAGAAGTATTCTATCTGCTGAACCAAGTGCTTACCAACTGAATCGCCGGAATCTCCCAGTCTCTTCAGCCTGTGTTTAAACGAGATAAGGTTCTGCCTTTCCTGACTCAAGGGATCGTAAACTATCTCTACCCTTATCATCCTGCCCATTTTGGAGACTCGGGTGAACTCCTCGAGACCTAAGTCGCTGATCACCCTAGATATCATCTCCGCTGGATCCTCCATCCCCCTTGGCCTCATCCTCATCCACCTCAATCTCAGCCACCACGGGGCCCCTGTATCCGCAGTCCAGGCAGATATATTCCTCCGGCAGTAGCCAGCCGGAGAAGGGGGAGACCTTCCTTATGTTAGTGCTCCCGCAGACGGGGCACACTGTTATCTTTATCTTCCTCTTCGATTTGCCCACTTCCATCACACTTTCCCATTTCCCTCGTGATGTCGTTTCCATATATGCCGTGGTCCCTAATTAAAAATTGGTGACGTCATGCGGAGGAGGAGAGGGGTTACCGGTACATTGGAGCAGGCCCTCCTCATAGCCGTGACCCTGGCGTTCTTCTTGGGGATAGTTGTCACTCCCATGGCTAATGCAGCCAAGTTCGTCTGGGAAATGCCTCAGAACGCGTGGGAAAACTGGAACAGCTTCGTTGAGTGGGTAGATGGACTCATAAGCAACGTGTTCACCTCCGGTAGTAGTGGAAGCGGCAGCCAGAACGGCTGACCGAACCTTTTTTCTTTCACACATATTGGGCTGAAGGTAACTTTTTCATTGGCACTATCCCATTTGAGCGATTCCGGTGGAGAAGGTGGTGATATTTGGAGGCGGAGGCCAATCTCGTCAGTAAGCTCAGGCAGATAGAGAGGAAATGGCAGGCCAGGTGGGAGGAAGCTAGAATATTCGAGGCGGATCCTGACGATAGGGAGAAATTCTACCTCACCGTGGCCTATCCCTACCCCAACAGCCCGCAGCACGTGGGTCACGGGAGGACCTATGGACTCACAGATGCGTATGCCCGTTTCAAGAGGATGCAGGGTTACAACGTGCTCTTCCCTATGGCCTTCCATTACACCGGGACCCCGATCCTCGCTATGGCCAAGAGGCTCAGGGAAGGCGACAAGGAGCTCATACGCATATTCACGGAGATATTCCACATACCCAAGGAGAAGCTTAAGGAGCTGGAGGACCCGCTCAAGATGGCTCGCTACTTCCACGAGGAGATCAAATCGGGAATGAAGCTCATGGGATACTCAATAGACTGGAGGAGGGAGTTCACCACCATAGATCCCCCCTACAACAACTTCATAACGTGGCAGTTCCACAAGCTCCACGAGAAGGGCCTTCTCACCAAGGGAAGGCATCCTGTCGGTTGGTGTCCGAGATGCAATAACGCAGTGGGTCAGCACGACACCATAGGTGATGTGGAACCGGAGATAGCTGAGACCACTTTGATAAAGTTCGAGAATGAGTTCATCATTCCGGTCGTTACCTTCAGGCCTGAGACCATCCTCGGCGTTACCAACATATGGATAAATCCGGAGGTGAAGTACAAGATCATCGAGGTGGACGGGGAGAAGTGGGTGGTCTCTGAGGAGGCTCTGATAAAGCTCAAGTTCCAGAAGTTCCCGGTAAAGAGAGAGATCGGGGAAATATGGGGCAGAGACCTGCTGGGGAAGAAAGTGAGAAATCCAATGACTGGGGAGGAGGTGATCATACTCCCAGCGGAGTTCGTTGATCCGGATTACGGGACCGGCATAGTAATGTCCGTACCCGGGCACGCTCCTTACGATTATCTCGCCCTCATGGACCTCAAAAGGAATCCTAGT
>JAMOVA010000023.1 GCA_027061785.1 Thermoproteota archaeon | reverse complement strand
AGGATTGGAGAGGCGACCGTTATCAGCTGGAAAGGGGAGGGAACGGTGTCGAGGGGAGGATGTACTGTCGAAGAGATTCCCCTGTGGAAGTGGCTGACACTCGATCTTGATGGAGGGGGGAAACGGGAGGAACTATCGTGAAAAGGGGCGTATCTATCACGGTCAGCGCTTCTTGAAGAAAGATTATATCATAAAATTGGTGAAGCGGGCTCTAAACTTAGGAAGCCTTTGAATCGCACTTCGATTCAATGACGAGGAGGTATAATCTCCATTTTCAATGGTTTCGTAGCTAATATCGACAGAAAATCTTAAACATCTTGATTATTCCAACATTTTTAGGTGAATAAGGTATGGGCTCTCCGGGACAGATTGTGAATAGAGATCATGCTATTCCAATGGCCATCTTCTATACGATCACGTTACCGCTCATGGTAGCATTTACTGCCGCTCTATCCGTTACTCTGGTCACGAGAGGTCTCTCCTTACCTTGGGTACACAAGGTGTATCAGCAAGGCTTTACGGTGCTCAAGGTGGATCCTTTACCGGCCGTTCTCCTAGGGGCGCTGTTCGCGCTGCTCGCCACATTCTTAACGAGCTCTGCTGTGAGGAGGAAGGAGAAGAGATATCACCTGTACGGGCTCATTCTTATCATAATATCCGTGGCTACCACCGTAGTCGCAATGTACGGAGGCGTTTGCGCTACCTGCACCTCGGCCCTCTGCGGAGGGAGGGGTGTTCAGCAGTGCGTGATGCTATGGAGAAACATTTTCGAGGTAATCATGAAGTGCGTATGTAGATAGTATCGAAGTTCTTTCTTTTCCCCTCTCAGTCGGTTAAATGGGATAGCGTGATGAGAAGGTGAGGGGCTGCTCGAGTCAGGTAGAGTCACGCTCTCAGGTATTCGAACTTCAAAAATATGGTCATCTGAAGCTGGTACTTTCCATCATTTCCTTGAGCTAGCGATTGGATCAGTACGCGCGAATGGAGAGCTAGTAATTACGAGCGCGAGGCAATTAGGGTCCTCCCTCTTCAGAACACTTCCTCATCTCGCCTAGCCCTAGAAGTGGTAGCATGGAAAGGGTCACCTTGACGGCCTCTCCCTCCTGAACGCTCTTTATGGCCGAGTACATCCTGATGCCTATGGTGAGGAGCCTCAACGCCCTCGAGAGGGAGTCCACCGTGAAGGGCCTCCCCGAATAGGCCCTCACCCTCGTCACCCCGTCGTAATCCTCCATGAGCTCCAAACCAGTGCCCGAGAGGAGCTCGTTGACGGAGTCCTGACCGTGAAACCATGTCAGCGGACCGTAGGGCACCGAGACCCAGCCGTCCACGCCGAACTCCAGACCCACCTCCCTCCAAGTCTCCACCAAACCCCTCCAGGCCCTCTCCAGCTCTTCCATCTCAGCTCCGAGGCGGGGGAGGGCCTCCATCAGCTCGTGGATCACCTGGCCGCTCGAATGGGGTGACACGTGTATCACCGCTGCCCTGTCACCGATCACCCTCACGTACCTGAGGGCTCCGTCCTTGTAGTTCTCCACCCACTCGTACATCGCTTCCTCCTTGTCGAACTCTCCTCCGACATCCCTGATGGGTATCCAGCTGAACCTCACGGGACCGTTCTTCTCCAAGGGAGATCCCGTACCCCTGACGTCCCCCAGTAAAAACGGTTTCCGTTCAGATCTTCAACTGAAGCATCATGGAGCTTATGAATGGGGCCGTCCGAGGGTGAATCCCTTAAAAAGAATGGGCATGAGGTGAACCGGATGGAAAATGAGGGCGGCCCTCATCCCGGCCTACAATGAGGAGTCTAGGATAGCGCCCGTAATACTGAAAGCCAAGAAGCACGTGGACATGGTGATAGTCTGCGATGACGGGTCCACCGACATGACCTCTGAAGTGGCCAGGGATCTGGGGGCTGTGGTGGTGAGGCACGAGAGGAACATGGGTTACGGGGCCGCCCTCAGGACCCTCTTCCTAGAGGCCCTCCGCAGGGACGTTGACGTGGCCGTCACATTGGATGCGGACGGGCAGCACGATCCCGACTTCATACCGGCCCTCATCGAGCCGGTGGAGAGGGGAGAAGCCGATGTGGTGATAGGCTCCAGGTTCGTGGAGGGCGGGGGAGCTCCGGGCATGTCCTTCCTGAGGAAGTTAGCTCTGAGGTTCCTCAACTGGGTGGGGAGGAGGGCCGTGAGGCTGGATATAAGGGACACTCAGAGCGGCATGAGGGCCTACTCGAAGCGTGCGCTGAAGGTGGCAGCCGATGCGATGGAGAGGGGGATGGCGGTGAGCTACGGCATCCTGAAGGAGATAGCCGGCGCAGGTCTGAGGGTGAAGGAGGTCCCGATCACCGTCTCCTACGGGGGGGCTAAGCCCTCCAAGAACCCCGTCCTCCATTTCTCGGAGCTGATAGCCACCCTCCTCAGGATAATACTTGAGGAGAGGCCTCTCCTCTACCTGGGGGTTCCAGGCGCCGTCCTAGTGATTGTGGGCCTCTTCTTCGGCTGGTGGGCCCTCGACCTGTACCTCTCGACCAAGTACTTCAGCGTCCCGATGGCCCTCATATCGGTCGGCTCCTCTATTGCTGGCTTCCTCCTCATCATCACCTCCTTCCAGCTCTACGTGATAGCCAAGATAAGGAACGAGATAAGGAGGCTCAGGGAGTTCCTCCGAAAGGAGTGATCGCTCAAGGGTTTAACTCATCATTTTTTAATTGTCTGGTTACTAAAACATGCGTGTTATCATGTCCTCCAAGGTCTTCCTCCTGCTGTTCATCCTGCTCCTACCCTTGGTCGGAGTCCAGGCAGCAGAACTCACCACTGATCTACAACTCCATTTACAGGGACCGGATTTCGACATAGACCTCGAACCCGATGAGCTCGAGGTGATTCCGGGAGAGAAGGCGGCCTTCGACATAATCGTCACCACCACCGGGGGATTCACGGGCACCCTCAAGTTCGATGTCCTCAGCGTCCCTCCCAACTGCTTCTATGAGATCAAGCCAGCTGCGGGGAAGCTTCAGCTCAAGATCTACACAACGGAGAACACGCCTCCCGGCACCTACAAGGTGAAGCTCAGGGCCTCGGCTGGGGGAAAGAGCAAGGTGGCGGAGGCGACTCTCATCGTCTCGGGCGGCAGTGGAGGGAGCGGACCAGACTTCCGCATAAAGCTCAGGCCCTCGAAGGTATCGATAGACCCAGGCCAGACTGCCAACTTCACCATAGTCCTCATACCCACTGGCGGGTTCTCCGAGACCGTTCACTACACCGTGTCCGACCTGCCTCCCTATTCCTACCACCGGATGGAGGTGCAGTCCGGGACGGACATCATCCTCAAGGTGGTGACCACTCCGAAGACGCCTCCCGGCACCTACGAGATAACCGTGACGGCGAGGGGAGGGGGTAAGGTCAGGAGGGCCACCGCCAAGATAATAGTAGGGGGCGGGGCGACCACCACGACCACGAGAACGGGGACCCAAGCGAGGGGGAACCTGTCGGTCTCGGTGCTCCCTAAGACCCTCAAGGTGGAGCCCGGTGGAAAGGGCATCCTCACCATAAGCGTCTACAAGGAGGGCGAGTTCAACTCTCCAGTGACCGT
>JAMOVA010000022.1 GCA_027061785.1 Thermoproteota archaeon | reverse complement strand
CCGCTATCAGAGTACCCGTCTACAGGAGGGGCGGGAAGAACTCCAAGAGGGTGGAGTTCCGCGTCCCAGATCCGAGCTGCAACCCCTATCTCGCGTTCGCCGCCACGTTCGCCGCCGGACTGGACGGTATAAGGAGGAAGATCGATCCGGGAGATCCGGTTGACGTCAACGCTTACACCAACGAGCTGAAGGCAAAGAGGCTCCCTAGAACCCTGCACGAGGCTTTGGACGAGCTCGAATCAGACAACTCCTACCTGAGTGGTGTGTTCGATACCTCCGCATTAGAGGTGTACCTCCAGATCAAGAGGAGGGAGGCTTCGGAGATCGGGTCTTGGCCAAGCGAGGCCGAGTATAGAGCATATTTGAGCGTATGATCCGTCAATCGACGCGATCATTGGCCGGATTGGCCCTTCGCCTGGCTACATTTTTATTCTAGCACGGGCAGTTACTTGAAGATGGGTAACAGGATTTCACTCTTCTTGCTGGTACTGATAATCGTGGCAAGCTTCTCCTCCGCCCTTATCGACGTGAGGGCGGCTGATTTCGACCTCGACGTAAGTCCCACGTACAGGAGGGTGAGGGCCGGTGAGACCGCCCACTTCACCGTGACCCTGATAACCATTACTGCCGGCTACTCCAATGACGTTTACCTCAGGGCCCTGTTCGAGCCTCCTGCCGTCTCGGTAGTCTTCTCTGACAACCCTCTGAACCCCACAGGTGATACCGACTCAGATATGGAGGTGAGAACCTCCATTTACACGCCTCCCGGCGTCTACACGATCACGGTGAGGGGAAGGGATCCTGTGACTGACCAGAATGTTTACGTCGACGTGACCATAGAGGTCCTGCCGCCCCACGCGCCTGAGTTCGAGCTGTCAATATCTCCCAGCTCCTTGATAGTGAACAAGGGCGAGAAAGCCGTCTTCACGGTCAAAGCAGCTCCCTTCTATGGATTCAATCATCCCATATACCTATCCCTGATATGCCCGGCCTGCGCCAGCCACACCTTCAACCCTAATCCCATGTGTCCAGGATCGGCATCCTGCAGCTGTCCGGCCATTCCCTGCTACACCTACACCTCCACTCTGACCGTGGACACCTCGGGAATGAGTCCTGGAAATTACAGCATCGTCGTCGAGGGCTGCTACGACGGTTACTGCGACAGGGCCTATGCCACGCTCACCGTGAAGGGAATGGAGGAAAGGATGATTAACCTCATCGTGTATCCCGTGACGGTGAAGGTGAAGCCGGACGACACGTTCCACGTCAGGGTCACCGTGGGGATAACGGGAGGGGAGACTGCTGAGCCTCTAACTCTCAAGGTCGTCCCGCCCCCGGGGTGGTACGTGAGCTACTACCCCACTAGGCTGTCGAAGACCAGCCACCTCGACCTATGGGTCACCGTCCCCAAGGGAACCAGCCCGGGCACCTACGGGATGAGCGTTGAGCTGTATAAGGGCGAGGAGCTCCTGAAGAGCAGGCAAGTCATGATACTAGTTGAGAGGATCGTGGGCGAGGTAGTGGTCGACGTGAAGCCGAGTCACGTCGTTCTAACCAAGGACAGTCCGGAGGCGGAGCTCGTCGTGATCCTCAAATCCTCCGATGTGAACGAGGCTGTCCTGACCCTGGTCGGGCTACCATCCGGCATCTCATACTCTCTGCCAGCCAAACTGAAGATTGGGGAGCTGGGAACTGTCAACCTCACCCTGAAGGATGCCCCGCCCGGGGAGTACAGGGCTACCCTGATAGCCAAGGCGGAAGATTGCTGCGTGAACACAACCGACATAGTGGTGGAGGTGAAAGGACCGTCCACTCAGACCACGCAGGCGCAGCAGACCCAGGCTCCGACCGCGCAGACCCAAACTATCCAACAGCCCAAGACCGTCACCGTAACCAGAACTGTGAGCGCCGTGAAAACCGTGACTGTGGAGAAGCCCAAGCTGGACCTCACTATTTTGGGATTGGGAATAGTCGGAGCTGCTGCGATTGTCTCCGCGATCTACCTCCTCAGGAGGAGACCCGTACCCGCTCCCGCCCCTGTGGAGGCGACCTGACCCTTACTTTTTATATTTCAAGCTGTGATTAGACGAGAGCCGTAGTACCTTTCGTTTTACGGCTGTACAAGTTTCACGCCCATCATATTCGATTTTCGGATAATATGCGACGATAAAAGGAACGTATAAATATTTCACGGGACCACTTGGTCCGAATTCGGTGAAAAGGATGGGGGCGTCCGATCCGAGCTGGTTCTTCCCAGAACTGGGCGTTCCGAGGTTTTTCAGGAGACCTCCGACTCACGAGCTCATACTGACCGATACCACACTCAGGGATGGGCAGCAGGGGAGCAGACCCTTCACGGTCGAGGAATCGATGGCCATCTACGAGGTGCTCGTGAGGCTGGACAACGGGAGCGGCGTTGTGAGGGACATAGAGCTCTTTCCCTACACTAGGAAGGATAGGGAGGTCATTAGGAGGATAAGGGACTATGCCACCTATCCCAAACCCATAGGGTGGGTCAGAGCCAGGCTGGAGGATCTGAGACTGGTCAAGGAGGCCGGGTTGGACGAGACGATAGTGCTTACTTCAGTATCCGACTACCACATAGTCCACAAGCTGGGGATGGACAGGGAGACGGCCAGGGCCAAGTATCTCAGGGCGGTGGAGGAGGGGCTGAAGATGGGCTTGAAGCTCAAGGTAGCGATGGAGGACATAACGAGGTGCGATGTCTACGGATTCCTCCTCCCCTTCTTGGATGAGGTGCTGAGGCTGGCTGAGAGGTACGGCGTGGAGGTGGGGTTCAAGCTGTCCGATACCCTAGGCATGGGCCTGCCGTTCGTTGAAGCCCCGCTCCCCAGGAGCATACCCAGGCTGATAAAGCTCCTGCTGGACGACCTCGGGTTGAAAAGCACGCAGTTGGAGTTCCACGGGCACAACGATTTCCACCTAGTCGTGGCCAACCACCTCGCTGCCTGGGTGTACGGGGCCTCCTTGTCCAACTGCACCCTCCTCGGCATAGGGGAGAGGGCCGGCAACTGCCCGCTGGAGGCCATGGCCCTCTTTCACGCTCAGCTGGTGAAGGGATCGCCCCTCAACCTGAAAGCTCTGAGGGAGGCTAGGGATCTCTTCCTGAGGATGGGCTTCCACGTCCCCGTCTTCTACCCCATACTCGGGGAGAACGCTTTCAGGACCAAGGCGGGGATACACATCGACGGCCTGCTCAAGAACCCGGCCATCTACCTGCCCTTCGATCCCGAGGAGGTGCTCGGGATCCCCTACACCGTGGAGATCACGCCATACTCAGGGAGAGCTGGTCTGATATACTGGCTCGTGAAGAAGGCAGGGATCAGAGACTGGATGGCCCTTAAGGGCGATCCTCGCTTGGACGAGGCCTACAGGGAGATCCTGAGCCTCTTCGAGGGCGGGAGAACCGAGCCTCTGAGTGATGAGGAGGTGCTGGAGATACTAAGGAGGCATGTACCGGAGCTTGTGGAGGGGATCGAGGTTTGGGAGGGACGATGACGGAGAAGATACTCTCCTCGAAGCTGGGGAGGGAGGTCGAGGCTGGTGAGCACGTAGTGGTGGACGTGGACCTGGTGTACGCTCACGATGGCACAGC
>JAMOVA010000021.1 GCA_027061785.1 Thermoproteota archaeon | reverse complement strand
AAGACCGGGAGTGAAATAGCCCTCAGGACACTCCCTAATATTTCACTAGTATTTTTAAGTCCTCAGAGCTAGAATCGCTTGATTGGAAAATGCTCAACTCGAAAACTAAGGTACTGAGCAAGCTCAGGGAGCACATGGAAGAGTTAAGGAAGTTCGGTGTTAAGAGGATAGGGCTGTTCGGCTCTTACGCCAGAGATGAGCAGAATGAGGAGAGCGACGTCGATCTGGTAGTGGAATTCGAGGAGGGCAAGGCCACCCTCGATAACTTCTTGGGGCTAGCAGAGTATTTAGAGGGGCTGTTAGGCAGAAGAGTGGACTTGATTACGGTGGAGGGACTTAGACACATTAGAATCACGCACGTCAGGAAGGAAATCGAGAGGAGTGTCATTTATGTCTAGGAGGAGTGACTTAGAATTTCTCATAGACATGCTGGAGGCCTGCAATAGGATAATGGAGTTCACCTCGGGAATGACATACGAAGATTTCTTAAGAGACAGGAAAACGCAGGATGCAGTGCTGCGTAACATTGAGATACTGGGTGAAGCCGCCAAGAGGATATCGACGGAATTGAAGGAGAAGTACGGAGATGTGGAATGGAAGAAAATAATGGGAATGAGGGACAGGCTGATCCACTTCTACTTCGGCGTGAACCTCGATATAGTCTGGGATGTGGTTAGAAACAAGGTTCCCGTTCTCAGGGAACGCCTTCTGAGAATTCTGGCAGAACTTCGGTGATCCCTCTAGTCACTCACTTCACGCTTAAGGTATTTGGAGAGGCAGTTTAACGTAGTTTACCCACAGCAGTGAGGTCCTACGTTTCCCCAGAATCCACGAGATTGCTACATTTCGAGAAATAAAAGGTGGGCATATCAGGACGGCGTGACGAATAATCCCTTTAAGATCATCACCAACAGTAACTTGCGTAGCATCATCCATCTAGGGATCCCCCTGTTCTTCCTAGCTCCCATATTATCTGACCCTCCATTACCGGTTTAGTTTTCAGTCAGACGAAAGTAGTTCTCTGGATTCGGCAGCTAACATTTTAAGGGATGAGAAACGCCATTATACCGATGCAGACGTTAAAAGAAGAGCTACTCGAGCTGCTGGAGAAGGACAAGGAGTTCAGGTATGCAGTGATGGGCCTCCTTGGATATAAAGAGATACTGGAGCGGATAGTATCGCTTGAAGAACGCATAGTCTCGCTGGAGGAGGGGCAGCAACGGCTGGAGGAACGCATGGACTCACTAGAGAGGGAATTCCAAGGGATGAAGGAGGAGTTCAACAAGCTAGCTGCTAGGGTCGAGGTCACAATAGGCAGTATGGGCAGGCGCTGGGGCTCGGACTTGGAGAGGATGGTGTTAGAGATCTTCAGGGAGGTGCTGGAGAGGGAGGGGATAGAGCCCGGTGAAGTGAGGAAGTTCCGCTTCAAGGATGAGGACGGCACCGTCACTGGCGTCAAGGGAAGAATCGTTGATATAGACATCCTGGTCAGGGACTCGAAGCTCTACGTTATGGAGGTCAAATCCAGAGTGGAGCTGGATCATGTGGAGTACCTGCCCGAGAAGGTGAAGTTCGTGGAGAAGGCGTTGGGGAGGAAGGTAGACGAGGTAATAGTGGTCGCCGTTAACGTGGATAAGGAAGCCTACGAGAGGGCCAGGGAGCTCGGGATCAAGGTGATATGCGGGCATGTGATAGATTAAGGAAGTATCCAGCCTAGTATCGCGCGAGGCGGTGCTTTACCCCCTTGCAGCCTCAGGCAGACCAAGCTGGATGATCTCTCTTTTGGGGAAAGGAGATTCCTCATCTTGGAAAAGGCACCGGTAGATTTCCTTAAGGTTCGGAATGCACGCTTAGGAGGATACTAAATCCATTATCGACGCTGTCTTAGATGTAAATGGGAACCTCATCGGTATACGATCCCAGCTCCTTTCTCCAAGTCGATCGCGCGCTTCCAAGGATATTCCCCTGGGAGGCGTCAAGCATTCTTAACGTCGATCTCCGATAGAGCGCCACCAATTTCCCGATTTCAATCATTCTCTATCTCTAAAGGTCCTCCCGACCAACGTAGCTCTCTTCTCATCCTGCCATCGTCCTCGATCTCCTTTAGTGCTTTTGACCGCATGCTCTAAAGCCTTAGGGGACCATTTCGTTCTCCGAAGAGTTAAGGAGCCCCCACCAGTGGCGATGACCTCTTGAAGGGGTCTACTGCTCTGTTTCAGTGGAGCGTTTTAGGCTCATAGTAAGGGTCATATTTATATTATTTGACTCTTATTATGAGTCAGATACGATGTACGAGGAGGTCCTCTCCGACTGGAACTTCTGGGGCGGTTACGATATCAACTACTTGGACAGGGATTACTCCTTGCAGGAGTTCGTGGGAGAAGGCAGAGCTCTCATCCTATTCGGGGTGAGGAGGGCAGGCAAGAGCTATCTAGCGTACGGACATCTGAAGAAGATGATAGAGAGCGGACTTGACCCTAAGGAAACGCTGATCCTGAATTTCGAGGATCCGAGGCTTTCAGGTATAGGCTCCAGGGAACTGGTCAGGCTTTACGAGGAGTATTTGAAGATCACTGGCGCTGAAAGGCCGACGGTAGTGTTGGATGAGGTCCAGTCAGTTAGTGGATGGGAGAGGTTCGTCCGCTACCTCTTAGAGGTTAAGAGAGCTAGAGTGCTGGTGACCGGAAGCTCTTCCAAGCTGATGGGGGAGGAATACGCGACGCTTCTCACGGGGAGGCATGTGAGCGTTGAGGTTTTTCCCCTCAGCTTCAAGGAATTCTTGAGGTTCAGGGGAGTGGAGGTAAGGAGTGAAGCTGAGGCTCTAAAGGAGAGGAGTAGGATAAGGGCCCTGCTAGATGAGTACTTGGAGTACGGAGGCTTCCCCGAGGTGACGCTCCAAGAATCTAGGGCCGTGAAGGAGGAGCTGCTGCGTACCTACTTCCGGGACATAGTCACGAAGGATGTGACGATGAGGTACAATGTGAGGAGGGTCGGGAAGCTGGAATCCCTAGCTAGGATATACGTGAGTAACATTGCCACGGTAGTATCCATGAGGAAGCTCTCTAGGAGCTTGGGAATTGGTTTGAGGACTGTAGAGAGGTTCAGTGAATATCTGGAAACTGCTAGGGTGGTAAGATTTCTCAAGAGACTTTCTCCGAAGGTAAAGGAGGTGGAGAGGTCTATGAGGAAGGTTTACGCGATAGACGTGGGCTTCCACACGAAGGCAGGCCTTCTGGCCACGAGGAACTTGGGTAGGATAATGGAGAACGTGGTTTTCCTCCACCTCGCTAGGAGGTATGGGGTCAACGAGGAGCTCTTCTATTACCTCACGAGCGATGGTAGAGAAGTGGACTTCGTTGTTAGAGAGGGCAGGAAGGTAATCGGGTTGATTCAGGTAACCTATCACCTGAGGGAGGGCGATCCCAGGCAATACAGGAGGGAGGTAGGTTCCCTGGCTAGGGCCTCCAAGGAGCTAGGGTGCCGAAAGGCCATTTTGATCACGATGGACCAAGAAGGTCTAACGGAGGAGAATGGAGTTGAGATAAGGGTTGTCCCACTCTGGAAGTGGCTCCTAGGAGTCGGGGTTTGAATAGTGCGAGTGGAGGGTTTAGGGGAATGTGGAGAGCCCCTCATGCAGTCTTCTATCCGTCATGACGAGATTGGTGTCCAGCTGAATGGCTAGAGACAGGAAGAGGGCATCGTAGATTGTTATCCCACGATTAACAGCCAGTTTCATGGACGGCGAAAGTAGCTCATCTGAGCTGTACGCTTTGGACGCTCTTATCAGGGCTCTGAGCAGTTCTGTTCTCTTCTTGACCTCCTCTTTTTCGATCCTACCCATTCTCACATGCTTTCAGAGCACAATTCCCGCCTCAGCGAAGGCCATGTCGACAGGGCCCGTCAGCTGATAGGTACTCCCTACACTTACACTTCTCATAGAATTCGTCCCTCACGATCACGCTGGCGAATATGCTGGAGTCAATGATCAGCATCCCTGTCCTCCCTTATCAGCTTCCATGCAGGTGTTTCAGTTGGCTCCAGGCCTCTGTCGAGTTCATCTATCTTCGCAAGAATCTCTTGAGTCTCGAGCCGTCTGATCTTACTTTCTATAGCTTCTAAGATCACCTCCTTCCGGTTGACATCCCGATACTGATCACGTCTGATGACACCATGTATGCATGCAGTTATATAAACGCACAAGAAAAAGAAAACGAGTTGAAGATCGCTCTCTTAGCGAGACATCTCCTTCTTCTGAACTTTGAAGCGTTGACCCGAACAAAGAACTCCTCACAACTTCTTCCCCTATAATCTATGCGGGCTGCTCGTGACCCTTGACACGGACTTCGTATTCAAGGGACATGGGCTCAAGATGGAGTTCATCGGGTACGAGGTTCGGAACTACCATATAACTTCCAAACCCATGGAGCTTGCCACGTGGGACAGATCCAAGTCACCTGTGATAATGGGCGATTTAACCTTCCTCGCCGTGTAGATGACGGAGGTGTCCACCAGACTGAGCCTCCTCCTAGATAACTTCGGATCCTCGGAGGAGGAGAGTATCCTGTCCCCTTTAGCCTTTACCATCGCAACCTCAACGTAGTCTCTGAGCGATAGATCCACCACCGTGAAGTAGGCGGAGAAGAAGGCCACGATCTCGTCAGGACTCCTCAGCCCGGGCAGCCTGCCCCTCGACCAGTGTACCGTGAACTCGTAGGGGACGGTAGGGGGAACTACACCCTCCACCTCTCCCCTCCGGATGGCCATCAGGACCCTCTCAGCCCTCTCCGTCAGCTCGCCAAAAGCCATCGCAAGTAAAGCGTAAGTGTCCACGACTACCTTTTCCAACGACCCTCCCTCTCCTCTTCCCTCTCGGCCTCCTCCCTGTCAAGTTCCAGTTCAGCCTCCTCGGCGCTCCCGCTGCAGCAGCTCCATATCCTCTCCCACAGGTCGAGGGGTGAGAGGATGAGCCTCCCATCTTTAACCTCAACTACGAGGAGCATACCCTCCTTTATCCCAGCTCTCTCCCTAACAGACTTCGGCAGGGCTATGATCCCCTTCTTGTGGACCTTGACCACGCTCATCTATCTAAACCCTGAAGTTTAACTTAAAAGTTTAACCAGTTTGGAGTCACCTTTCAGCCTGAGCGGCAGCCCGAACCTGCGCCTCCCGGGCACATCGAGGTAGGGACTCCACAGATCCCTAACTAAGGCGATCGACACACTCGCGTGATGGGCTCTGCTTCATAGCCGCTTCAGCGGTGAGGATAACGAGAACTTCCCCCAATCAATCTTTCCTTTACCCATCAGCGGTGATCCGACGTTCCCTTCTTAGCCGCGCGATAGCCTTATAAGTATTACGCAAGGTAATACTTGGTATAACCAATGGTGAGACTAAAGGTGAAGGTCGGGCCTAAAGGCCAGATAATAATCCCCAAGGTGCTCAGGAAGAAGTACGGCATAAAAGAGAACGACCAGGCCTTCTTGGAGATTAGAGAGGATGAGATAGCCATAAGAGGTCCGAAGAGCATCGAGGAAACCCTGAAATGGATAAGGGAGAGGAGGAAGAGGATAAAGGGGAGGGAAGCTAGGCTGGGCGATCTGGTCGAGGTGGACTTGGAGGAGGAGTTCGATTGAAGGTACTGGTAGACGCAAGTCTCCTCATCTACCTCAACGTGAGGATGCCGGATGACGAGGCTGAGATCGTCGAGGAGTTCTGGGAGAGGCTGCTCAGGGATCACGAGCTATTCGTTAATCTGCTGGTGCTGGATGAGGCGGTATACATATCGAGGAGGAAGTACGACGTACCGTTCAGCGATACCCTGGAGTTCATCGACAAGGCGGTGCTCCCCCACGTGGAGGTGCTCCCGCTAGGATTGGAGGCCTATTTGGAGGCCAAGAAGTACATGGTTAAGTACGACCTGAAACCTTCCGACTCGATCCATGCAGCGACAGTGGAGGTGTTCGGGCTTCAAGCGATAGCGAGTGAGGACAAGGATTTCGATAAGATAGGCATCAAAAGGCTCTGGATATGAGACAAATCAGAAGCATGACATCGCAAGCGCGCGAAGAAGGGAGTATGTGAGTGCCTGGCCTCTGTTAAGTTTGACGCCCCCAGCTCTCAGCCAGAGAGGGGCTTCAGAGAATCGATCGACCGTGTCATCGCCTATAACGACGGCACATTTACCTAGTGAAACCACGTTAGTCGCGGGCCCTCCTCACTTAGGGATTCTACTACCTCAAGTGATTGCGATGTTGGTGGGAGTCCTCGTAGCTTCGAGTAGGATGACCGAACACACGTGTCGTGTTGTGCCTCTGCTTGGTCCCGCTAGATTCAATAGAAGGCACGCGGTAAGCGGGGGATCATACGAGGTGTTGGCTCTTCCCAGCGCATCAGATGAAAAATCTTATAGAACCCTAAACGAGAGGTTGAAGTGATGAGGTGATTTAATGGAACTTCCTCCCGAAAAGATAGGCTTATTCTACTTGGGAGGGGACGAGAAACCCCTAGCCTACGACGCTCGTGACCTCACGACCCACGCAGTGATAGTTGGGATGACCGGGAGCGGCAAGACGGGGCTTGGGATCATAGTACTTGAGGAAGCTGCCTTGGACAGGATCCCCGCGATAATAATAGACCCGAAGGGAGACATGACCAACCTGATGCTCATATTCCCCGATCTCAGGCCTGAGGACTTCCTTCCTTGGATAAACAAGGAGGAAGCTGTCAGGAAGGGAATGAGCGAGGAGGAATATGCCGCCTACATAGCCAACAAGTGGAGGGAGGGCCTGCGGAAGTGGGGGATCACGGAGGAGAGGCTCAGGGAGGTCAAGAGGAACACGGAGTTCGTCATCTACACCCCCGGCTCCCAGGCCGGAGTCCCGATAAACATTCTGGGTGGTCTCAGGGCGCCTGATGTGGACGAGGAGACAAGGAAGGGGATGATAACCAACACGGTCCTAGCCCTGCTCGAGCTCGTAGGCATCGAGGCCGATCCGCTGAAGAGCAAGGAGTTCATACTGCTCTCCTCGATCTTCGATAGCTTCTGGGGCAAGGGCGAGGACATCACCCTCGAGAAGCTCATATACTCGATACAGAATCCTCCCTTCAAGAAGCTAGGCGTCTTCGATCTGGATACCTTCTATCCCGAGAAGGAGAGGCTGGAGCTGGCGATGCTCCTGAACAACCTGCTGGCCAGCCCGTCGTTCAGCTCTTGGATCGAGGGAGAGGAACTCAACGTCGATTCCCTCCTCTACACCGAGGACGGGAGACCGAAACACTCCATAATCTACCTGGCCCACCTCTCCGACAGGGAGAGGATGTTCTTCGTCTCCCTGCTACTCCAGCAGGTCATATCTTGGATGAGGAAGCAGGAGGGTACCACTAGTTTAAGGGCGCTCCTCTACTTCGATGAGATCTACGGGTTCATGCCCCCAGTTAAGGAGCCCCCGTCCAAGCGCTCCCTCCTGACGCTGCTCAAGCAGGCCAGGGCCTTCGGGATCGGACTCGTCTTGGTCACGCAGAACCCCGTGGATCTGGACTACAAGGGGCTGAGCAATGCCGGCACGTGGTTCATCGGGAGGCTCCAGACGGAAAGGGATGTGGAGAGACTCGTGCAGGGATTGAAGACCGCCGGCATTGGATACTCCACCAAGGAACTCAAGGATACCATTTCGTCGCTGGAGAAAAGGCAGTTCCTCATGCACAACGTCCACGAAGAGGGACTGGTCACTTTCAGGACGAGGTGGGCCATGAGCTACCTGAGAGGCCCGCTCACGAAAGATCAGATAAGCAGGCTCATGGAGGGTCGCGCGGTCCGGCGGAGAGAGAGGAGGAAGGGAAAGGAGAGGAAGGAAATCGGTGAGCTCTCCCCGTCACCACCCCTCATCCCCGATGTTGAGCAGGTGTTTCTCCCCGCCAAGGTGGGAGGGGAAATCCGCTACTACCCTGCCGTTGTGGGCGTCGCCACGGTGCTCTACTCCTCCTCCAGGTACGGGATAGAGCACGAGGTGAGGAGGGCCTACCTCTCAGAAGGTGACTGGGAGGATTCCGAGCCGATAGAACCGAAGTTCGAGAGGGAGCCTGTCCCGGGAGCCCTGTTCGCTCAACCTCCGGATTACGCTAACTCGCCAAAGGAGATCAGGAAGCTCGAGAGGAAATTCAAGTCATTCCTCTACAGGACCGAGAGGCTACGGATAAGGGTTCACAAGAAGCTTAAGGTGTATCAGCAGCCCGGAGAGGATCCCAAGGCCTTCTTCGCCAGGCTGATGAAGGTCGCTAGGGAGAGGAGGGACGAGGAGATAGACAAGATCAGGGAGAAGTATGAGAGGAAGTTGGAGAAGCTGGAGGACAAGCTGGACAGGCTCAGGCTCTCCTTGAGGGAGAAGAGAGCTGAATACGAGGCCCTGAGGAATCAGGAGCTCCTGGATCTCGGTGGAACTCTGGTGGGTTACCTCATGGGGAGGAAGCCCAGGAGGAGAAGGAGCAGCTCCACCAGGAAGGCGAGACTGACGGCCAAGATCGAGAGGCTGGAGGATGAGATAGAGGAGATAACTGCTGAGATGAGGGAACTGGAGGACGAGCTCAAGAGGGAGATCGACGAGATCAGGAGGAAGTGGGATGGCGTGGTGGACGAGGTGGAGGAGATCGAGATAAAGCCGAAGAGGGGCAATATAAACGTGGAAATGGTCGCGGTGGCGTGGAGGCCCTTCGTGGTCATGGATGGCAAGGAGATACAAGCCTACTGATCCGCGGGGTTGAGAGGGAGATCACCTCTTCCTCCAGTCCCCACGTTTAGTTCGTCGAATGAGAGCATAGGATCTGGGAGGGATTGGACCAGCCCATATCAGATCCACGGTCTCCTCCACCTCTCCTTCCTCGGCATCAGTGACCCAACAACCACGTAGGCAATGGACAGCGAGGAAATCAACTGCGTGAGCAGGAGCATCGGGTCCCAAAACACTAGTTCCACCACATGATCTCCCGGCTCCAGATGAACGAGGATTAGGCCTAACTCGTCCCTCTCAGGCTTTCCCTCGTCGCGACCGTCAACCCTGACGATCCAGTGGGGATACCAGGCCTCGGAGACCCTCACTCCCACGCTGGAGTTGGAACTGCACCTGAATCTGATGTAACCATCTCCCCACTCCTCTATCTTCCACTTACACCCATCACAGCTCAGCATCGACGCACGATCCCATCTCAGCACCACTATGCTGCCGTATCTACCCACTTCCCTGAATCCCAAGTCCCTGAGGAGGTTCAGGCCCTTGCTGATGTTGAGATCCACCAGCACGTACTTCACGCCGAAGGCCGCCAGCTTCTCACCAGCTTCCTTCCTGCCGTTTTCGATCTCCCACTCCATCTGGGTGTGCTGGGGGTAGAGCGGATCTCCCTGCCTGTACCACCCGTTCAAGGAGGGCTTTCCCGACAACGCTGGAGAGTAGGAGACCATGGAGCCGAGCCTGAATATGATTCCCTGCTGGTGGAACCTGAACGTGTCGGGATCCCGCGCTACCAATTGGAGGGCACTCCTCAGGTCCGGATCGAAGTCCGTTCCTGCGAGGTACTTCATCCTGGGTGCTGACTCGGCGTAGAGGGGGATCAGTAGGAGAAGGAGGAGGACAGGCAACCACTTCCTCCTGGAAAGGCTGGCGAATATCTCCAGCAGACCCCCCAGTGCCACCGCCGCTGACAGCTGGGTCAGGTCCAGCCACCTGTAGGGCGGGATCATGCCAAGGAGGGGCAGCCTGTTCAGCCAGGGAACGGGACCCTGGGCCCCAAGGCTCAGGAGAAGGGAGATCAGGACCATTGAGGAGGAGAGAAAGGCAGACAGGACACGTATATCTGACCCCCTAGATCTCCTCATAATTACGAATGAGATTGGGAGGGCTAGAATGGCTGACAGAATCCTGAGATCACCCTGATAATAGCTCCACGGCCCCTCGTCGATGAAGGGACCTGTTAGAGGGACGCTCTGTCTCGCGAAGAGATAGTCGATGGAATTCTCGTTCAGGAAGTGAGCCAGGTTCCTCTCGAGGAAGAAGGGAACTATCCAGAAGGAGGCGATGACGGCGGCCCACACCGAGGTAATGAAGGTGTTCCTGATCCTCAGGGCCAGGTCCTCCAGCCCCGGTGACTCGTCGATCAGGGCCCCGAGCCATAAAAGACCAGCGAGCGGTGCCACCACGACAGCCAAGGAGTGATGCGTCAGTGGCAGTGCCGCAATCGGAAGGGCGCAGAGAGGCCTGCTGTCCCTCTCCTTAGCCAATCTGACGAAACAAGCAACGAAAAGAGGGGCTAGAGAGGCCCCTACGATCCTGGGAAAGTTCCCCTCAGGGGATATCATCCTGAGGAGCCAGGGGTTCACGGAGTAGGAGATCCCCATGATGAGGGAGGGTACCTCGGAGAACTCCAGCTCCCTACCTAGGAGGTAGGCGGAGAGGGAGGCGATCACCAAGCTCAAGGTTATGACCACCTTGTAGGCCAAGGCAGGATCGCCCAAGGGAACCGACATCGCCCAAGCGATGAGGTAGGAGAGGGGAGGGTAGAACCTGAGGAAGGGATAGCCCGAGTACCAGTCCGTTATCCACGGGGAGTAACCGTGAGAGTACAGCTTCCATATCTTGAAGAGGTGACCATACGCGTCGCCCCCCCATCCGGGAGGTAGGGGGCCGGCTGAGTACATCTCCTCCAGTCCAGTAGCTGAGAGCAGCAGGGGTAGCGCGACTAGGGCCGCGAACACACCCAGCCTCCTGTTCCAGCGCATCCCCTCCTCCGTCCCGGGAACTATTTAGTAATTTTTCCGATTCATCGAGTCCTCGTATAAGCGTAAAAGGACGCGTGGAATACCAACATTTTTCCTGAAGCCCCGGAAGTAAGCCAGGCGTCGGGGATGCTGAAGGTAGTCCCGATCGGTCGGGAGCTCCTAGATATGCCCTTCCTCCCTGGGGATCCTATCATCGAGAGAGCCCAGGGAATCCTGAGGAGGGCACCTCCTTCGTTCATCGCGGAACTCCTTCCCAAGGAGGCGCCGCTGATCGTTTTCGACGAGGCGACCGGCAGGAAGATAGCGGACATGATGGAGGACAGGGTGATCGGCGAGAGATCCTCGGAAAGCGGGAGGATGGACCTGATGAGGGGTTTCTCCACACACTCCGACCTCCTCGTTTATCTGATGGACGCCTCACTCAACACGACCCTCGATGACGAGCTCGAGAGGATCCACAGATGGCTCCTATCCCGGTACGGTATGCTATCTGGTCCTTCGGAGGAACTGGGTGTGAGGCTGGTGGGTCGCCTCAATTACCTTAGGAGGCGTGTGCTCTCCTATCAGCTCACCTACTTGGTGAGGGAGGGCGTCCTTAGGTGAGCTCCCCCGAGTGAGAATGGCGGCTGAGTCGAGCTTACTCGCCCCTGGGGACGATCTCACCTCTTGAGCACCCACTTCTCCCTGACGTGATTCCCCTCCCGATCGAATCCAAGGTCTATCAGCTCGGCAGCTATGCCGTGCTCCTCGAGGGCCGCGAACATGAGGTTGGTCATGTAGTGGGACGGGGCCATCCCCGACTCCACCAGCTCTATGGAGGACTCGAGCACCGACACGCCGTACATGTCGAGAACGAGCTCGTTCTCGCTCACCTTGGTCACCTCGATCCTCTCCATGTATCCCGCCCTCTCCAAGAACCTGGCCACCTCCACCAGGGTGTCGAGGGGATCCTCCCTCCGCTCTATGAGCCCTCTCTCCCTAGCCCTCCGGTAGCACACCCTCCCCACTTCCCTGAAGATCTCCTCCGTGGCCTCCTTCCCCAACCTCTCGTTCAGGACCCGGCATATCCCGTAGTTGATGAGATCTAAGAAGACGGGATCGACTGGCATGTCCCTACAGGGGAGGACCACGTATTAACTTTCCGACCTCGAGGGGTTATAAGCCCGCCCTCCGCTAATCCGGGGGATAGGATGAGGTGGGTGACCCGCTCCTTCCCGGGCGTAGATAGGACCGCTTCGGCCTGGTTGATAAGGAGGTTCGTCGATCCTGAGGCCGAGTTCACCTTCATCGACTGGCCGGAGGAGGAGTTGAAGCCCGAACACGGGATACCCTTCGACATAAAGGGGGTGGAGCACGGGCACAGGGACGGTAAGTGCACCTTCGAGGTCATCGTGGAGAAGTACTCGATAGACGACCCCTACGTGAGGCGACTGGCCGAGATCGTCCACGCTGCAGACATAAAGGGGGAGGAGGACAGGGCTCCAGAAGCTAGGGGGATCAAGGCCGTGCTGGACGGTCTCAGGTTCGTCACGGGGAGCGATGAGGAGACGCTGAGGATCGGAATGATGCTGTGGGAGGCCCTGTACGCCCACTTCAGGCTGGAGGATCTGAAGAAGGAGCTGCAGGAGGAACTGGAACCCCTATCCAAGACGGAGAGGCTCCGTCTTCTCAAGAGGAGGCTCGAGCAAGAATAGCGAGCCGAGCAGTACTTATCGAGTGGAGGGCTGAAGTCGAGGGTGTCTTCAGCGGCCTGTGGACGGGCCGGCGATCGAGGTTAGGAGAGGAAGCCAGCGGGTTCAAAGGCCCCACGACGAAGAATGGAGGGAAAGAAGCCGGCTGGGGGACATGATCACGTGTCGAAGATTGGAAAAAGGTTGGGTTAGGTAGGGTCAGGACCTCCTCCTCACGAGGAGGATGATGAGAGCCAAGCCCAGTGCGGCCGTCAGTGCTCCCAAGGCCTCGGTCAGAGGGAAGCTCTTCTCGGGTACCGTCTTTACTACCGTGACGATGCTCGTCGTCTGGACGCTCTGGGGAGCCTGCGAGGTCTGCTGGGTCTCCAGTGTCGGTTTGACGCTGCTCTGTTGCGTGGGTGTGCCGGTCGCCGTCTTCGTCGTTTCACCCAGAGATGTGGTGGTCTTCACCTTCCTCACGGTCAGCGTTATCGTGGACCTCTCCTCCACGTTCCCTTGGTAGGCCACGACATCCATCTCGAAGGTCCCGTACGAGAGGGGATGGGTGAATATCTTCAGCTTGTAGCACTCCCCTCCCTTGCTTACTATGTACCTGTACCCCACCGGGAGGTCCTTCACCCTGAACTTCGGTGAGTCGAGGGACGTGCAGAGGTCAAAGGCAGCTATGTCACCGGCATTCACCTCCCTCTTCGACAGGTTAACGTTCAGGTCCCTCACCTCTATGGTCCTCGTTATCCACTTGACCGTGCCGGGAGAGTAGGTACTGGCGGACTTAGTGCTGGTGGAGGAGGTGTTCCCAGGCGACACGAATGTGGCTAGGGTCATGGTCACGGGCCCAGTCTGGTTTTGAGACTGGGTTGATGAGGGCGGAGCTCTCACCCTCACCGTGACTATCTTGTACAGGCTGTCGCTGGAACCATCGTTCAAGAATGCTTGATAGTAGACTTCGAGCCTAGCAGCCAGCCCTGGGAAGTAATCATGAATCATGAAATTGGCTCCCGCGTCCACATTCCCCGTCGCGTTACTGGTTTGAGCGGATGTCCCCAAACCCACATTGTACCCACTGGGCACATCCACTAGGGTGCTCGCTTCCGCGCGCACCGTGTAGATCCCCGGTTCCTTGACCCTGGCGAAGAGCCTCAGCTCGACCCTCGCCCCTACATCTACGGTCACCGAGCTTGGTATCCTGTCTCCCTCGTAGAGCGTGTAGCCCCCGTTAGGGTATCTCAGCTCGAGCACGACCCTGGGAGAGAGGGGAGCCACGGTGATCTCCGTTTGTATCTTCATGTGAGACTCGCTGGAAGCTCTTAAGGGAGCTGCGAGCGTCAAAACTAGAGGAATCATCGTTAGAGCCACTAGGAAGATGATAGAAGATCGGATCATCCGTATCTAGACATTAATGAACCATCCATATAATATAAGCTTTGAGGTAAATTTTGGGGAGTTAAGCCCCTCTTGCGACGGTTACGGTGATGATCGCCCGTTTTACGGGCGGGATCAGGGTTATTCACTGTTATCCACTTCCGTCAGCGCGCGATTCAGGGCATCCTCTATCTGCCTCCTTCGACCTCAAGACCCTCCGAGCCACCAAGACCAAGATCACTACCGCTACCACGGCACCTAACGCGCTTAGCAGGGGCAGATAGGTATTGTCGGGCAGTCCTTCTTCTTGGGTGGGTTCGGGTTCGGCCGGCGGGTGGAAGCCTTCCACGCTGGTCTGGGTGGTGCTAGTTCTAGTTTCAGGCCGGGTCGTGCTCTCGGTCGGCTTAGGGGTCACGACCTTCTCTGGAACCTCCGGCACGGGGAGAGGGCCGTGGGGGAAGTAGACCTCCATGTCCTCTATGTAACCCAGGTCCTTGGCGAAGTGCTCCACCTGACCAGTGATTACGTTCACCCTGAAGATCTGACCTCCCTCCGGCTGCTTCTGCGGGAGGCCCCTCTTCTTGGTGGAGGCATAGAGGTAGCCGTCCACCACGGCGATGGAGGTGATCCACTCCTCGGTCGGGATCTCGGCCAGAAGGGTTAGGGACTCATCTCCCTCCTTGAACCTGTACACTCGCTTATCGTCCGATACGTAATAGTATCCCCCAGCGTAGTCGATGGATGTGAGGTCCGGGTCGCCGGGGAGGTCCAGTATCACGTCGACGTCGTAGGTCGCGAGATCTATCTTGAAGATCCTTCCGTACCCGTCGCTCGAAACTATCAGGGAGTTGTTCACCACCACCCCATCCACCTCTTGGTAGTCGCTGTCCGGCTCGGAGAGCATCTTGATCTTCTTGACGAGGGCACCCTCCTGCTTGTATATGTGGATCATGTCCTGACAGCCATCGAGTACAGCGATTCTGCCACCAGGAAGCCAGACAAATGAGGAAAGGCAGACATGCGTGTCGAACCCTATCCTGTAGGCGAGGAAATCGAAGGTCCCGACCTTCCTCCCGCTCCGCACCAGGTACTTGTCTATACGGAAATGGATATGCTCGTCGGCTCGACTCGTCTTGGATGGGACGATCTTCAACCC
>JAMOVA010000020.1 GCA_027061785.1 Thermoproteota archaeon | reverse complement strand
TTCTCCGTAGCTGGAATGACACCCCCAGGGATCGGGAATCTCGCTCACCGGCATTCCCAAGTACTTGGAGTATTCCTCGGGCACTCCTGCAGGTACCTTTCTCAGCCCGTCCCTATCATCGCTGTACGCTATCAATTCGCTCTTGTATCCCAGCTCCTCCAAGGCCAGCTTGACCCCGTAAGCCCTGAGCGAATCTCCCACAGAACCTATGTGAGGGAAGCCGCTGGCCCCTATCCCTGATTCCACCCTCAAAACGTCTATCTTCCTCCCGAGTCTCTCTTCCCTCTCTATTATGTCCCTAGCTATTTTGTCCAGCCAGAAGTGAGGCCTCTTCTCCGAACCCATGTCGATCGGTCCTACCGGTTGGGGAGCAATAAGAAATTTACCCAAAAATTAGAGGGGGTTTTCTCCCCCCGGGCTCACACCTGGGTGAGCTCGATCTCTATTACGCTTATGTCCCTCCTGCTACCGTTCTCGTCGATGATCTCCTCAGTGCCAGTCCTGAGGTCGGTTATCTTGATCTTGCCAGGGAAGTACTTGAGCCTAGTTATCTCGGCCACGTCAACGGCCCTGGATATGGACCTACCCCTGGCCTTCAGCACAATCTTCTTCACGCCCCTGTTTATCTGGAGGGTGGTAGCCATAACGTAGTTGATAGCAGGCTTCTTACCAACATAGACGATTCCCTCTTCAGCCACCATGCGTATCACCTCTCTATCCTCTGTAGGCCCGCCTCTTTCACTGGGGAGCCTGGAGGGCGAGCTGTGTCTGACTCACCACTCAGCAATTAAAAAAGTTACTCTCGCTTCAGGAGCTTCCTAACATCTAGGAGGGAGATCTTCTCTCCTTCCCTCCTCTCCAAGATGAGAGGCAGCTTTCCCTTCTCCAGCTCCAATTTCGCTAGCTCGACGGGATCGGTCAGACCTTCAGGTATCTCGTTCTCATCTAAAAAGAGGGGAGAGCCAGCTGCGATCTGCTGGGCCCTAATGGATATTATCCTGATACGCTCGAACTTAGTGAGCCTCTTTGGACCCAGCAGATCGCTATTAGCTGTCACCTCACTCCACTCCCTTGCCCTTACCACCTTCGAATTTCTTACCGGCGGCAGCTATTATGTCATCGATCTTGAGCACGGTAGTCGCGAACTCGGATGCGGACTCTACGGCCCTCCTGACCACCCTCTCAGGCTCTATTATGTCCTTCTCGTACATGTTCTCTACTTCTCCGGTGTATATGTTGAAGCCGTATTCCTTCTTACCCTCAGCGTGAGCCTTCCTCAGCTCGGCCAGCTTGACTATCGGATCATGACCAGCGTTCTCTATGAGAGTCTTGGGTATGGACTCGAGGGCCTCAGCGAACTTCTCCACCACATTCTGCTCCTTCCCACCGAGCTGGACGGCGTAGTCCTTGAGCTTGAGCACCAAATCCATCCAAGCAGCGCCGGCGCCGACGACTATCTTCTCATCCTCTATGACGTTCCTGACCACACTTAGAGCATCGTGCAGGTTCCTCTCAGCCTCGTCTATAACCTGCTTCTCTCCACCCCTTATCAGGATGCTAACGGCCCTGGGATCCTTGCATCCCTCGACGAAGACCATCTTATCCTCTCCGACCCTCCTCTCCTCGACGAGCTCCGCGTAACCGAGGTCCTTCTCGGATATCTCCTTAACGTTAACGACTATCTTAGCGCCAGTGGCCTTGGCGAGCTTCTCCATGTCGGACTTCCTCACCCTCCTGACGGCCAGTATACCGTGCTTCGCTAGGAAGTGCTGAGCGACATCGTCGATGCCCTTCTGGCAGAACACCACATTCGCTCCAGTGGCGGCTATCTTCTCCACTAATTCAGCCAGCATCTGCTTCTCCTGATCTAGGAACTCCTTCACCTGGGCCGGTGAGGTTACTCTGATCTTGGAGGAGAGCTCAGGCTTCTTTATCTCGAGAGCGCTCTCTATAAGGGCTATCTTGGCGTTCTCTACCCTCCTAGGCATTCTGGGATGCACGACCTCCTTGTCGATCACTATGCCCCTGATGAGCTTGGTGTCGAACAGGGAACCACCCTCCTTCTTCTCCAGCTTTATGTTATCGAGATCAACGATCCTCTTACCGTCCCTCTCCTCAACGACCTGTAGGGCAGCGTCAACGACAATATCGGCTAGATAGTCCAGCGCTACTCGAGCGGACTTGCTGCTCATGGCTATCTTGGCTATCTTCTTTAGCAACTCCTTGTCGTTCCACGGGACCTTGATCGCTATCTCATTCAGGTACTCCACCGCCTTTTCTGCGGCCTTCCTGTACCCGGAGATTATCACCGTGGGATGTATACCTAAATCCAGTAGGTCCTCTGCCTTGGCCAGTAGTTCGCCAGCTAGGAGAACTACAGTAGTGGTACCATCTCCAGCCTCCTGCTCCTGGGATTTCGCTAGGTCCACCATCATCTTGGCCGTGGGATGCTCAACCTCTATCTCCTTCATTATGGTGGCACCGTCGTGCGTGATTATCACATCCCCGAAGGGGTCGACGAGCATCTTCTGCATGCCCTTAGGACTGAGAGAAGTCCTTATGGTATCCGCTATAGCCTTTGCGACGGTTATATTCAGTCTCAGAGCCTCTCTACCCTTAGTTCTGGAGGTTCCTTCCTTTAATATGAGAACGGGGATTGCTCCAGCTCCCTCGCCACCTGCGACGGCCATACATATCACCTCTTTTACTGGGTCTCTCAGAACTTGTCGCTGGGATTACCCATGTTAGGGTCGATAACCGAGTTAAAAAAGCTTATCAATCTATCCGGCCCTCCCGTTAACTTGAGGAGGCCCGAAAGAGATTAAAATGGTGAAATATTTGAATGACGGGTGAAAATCCCACCAATTTATTGCCCGATTGTCTTAAATCGGCTATGAAAGATAGGGGAATTGAGAGGCTAACGGAGATACAGGAGATGGCAATTCCACTGATCCTCTCAGGTAAAAATGCACTTCTGATAGCTCCCACTGGATCGGGAAAGACTGAAGCAGCCCTCTGGCCCGTCCTCACAATGATGAAGGGGGAAGGGGTTGAAGAGGGATTTACCACGCTATACGTGACCCCTTTAAGGGCCCTGAACAGGGACCTAGAGGAAAGGGTAACCTACTGGTCATCTAGATGCGGCTTCGATGTTGGAGTGAGGCATGGCGATACCTCCAAGGCTGAGAGGGCTAGACAGTCTAGATCCCCTCCCCATATCCTCATAACTACCCCAGAAACCCTCCTAATCATAATGTCCGGACCTAAGATCTCTAAATGGCTTAAAAACGTGAGATATGTCATTATAGACGAGGTCCATGAGCTACTGGACGACAAGAGGGGCACTCAACTCTCCCTATCCCTAGAGAGGCTTGAGAGGCTACGAGGGAGGGAGTTCCAGAGGATAATGCTCTCTGCCTCCCTAGGTAACCCCGCGATGGCCCTAGAATACTTCTCTTATAGGAGGGACGGGAAGATCGCATACTCGCGAGAGAGCCGGGTAATGGAGATCTCAGTAGTCTATCCGGAGCCATCTCAAAGGGACATCGAGCTATCTAAGACCATGCTCTTGGAACCCGGGGTGATAGCTAGGATTAGGCTGCTGGCTGACCTGATAAGGGAGGCTAGATCGGCCATAGTGTTCACTAACACCAGATCAATGGCGGAGGCCCTTGGCTACAGGATGAAGAAGGCGTTCGAGGAGCTGAAGATACACGTCCATCACAGCTCACTATCGAAGGACGCTAGGGTGGAGAGCGAATCGCTCCTCAAGAGGGGGGAGCTCTCTGCGGTGATCAGCACGAGCTCGTTGGAGTTAGGAATAGATGTGGGGTATGTGGATCTGGTAGTCCAGTACGGCTCCCCTAGGCAGGCGATGAAACTGCTTCAAAGGGTCGGTAGATCTGGGCACGGCCCAGGCAGGGTGGCCAGAGGGGTGGTAGTGGCCCAAGACTCCGACGACTATTTGGAGTCGATAGTACTAGCTAAGAGGGCCCTCTCAGGTGATCTAGAGGAACTAAGACCTTTGGAGAGGTCCTACGATGTGCTCTACCACAGCACCATTGGACTCCTCCTAGGCGAGAGATCCATTCTTCTGCCGGATCTGGTGAGTATGGCCAAGCGGTCATGGCCGTACAGGGAGATAACCATCGATGAGGTTAGGGAGATATTCTCCTTCATGTCCAAGGCCTGGCCCAGAATCATCTGGTACGATAAAGTGGAGGATAGCATCAAGAGGTACGGGGGCGGGATGGCCCACGAGTACTTCTTCTCGAACATCTCTACGATACCCGACACCACATCTTATCCAGTCATAGATGACACCACGGGATTCTACATCGGCCAGCTGGATGAGACCTTCGTCCTAGAGTACCTGCTTCCCGGCGTTAAGTTCGTCTTCAGGGGATCGGTCTGGAAGGTCAAGAGGATAGAAGGCGGTCGTATTTTCGTGGAACAGGTCTTCGATCCGGTCGGCGCAATACCTAGCTGGATAGGGGAGCAGTTACCCGTGGCAAGGGAGACCGCAATCGAGGTGGGGGCCATCAGGGGGCTCGTGGAGGAGGCCCTATCCGAGGGCACGTTAGACGAGCTCATAGATAGGCTGGTTAGGGAGTACCCATCCACCAGATCGGAGGACCTCAGGAGAGCTCTAGCCACAGTGGTGGACCACGTGAAACAGGGCTATCCGCTTCCTACGGATCGGAGGATAGTGATAGAGGGAATAACGGGATCAGGCGTTGTGATACACTCTACTCAGGGTAGCTTGGTGAACAGGACGCTGGGGAGGGGACTGTCCTTCGTCATCTCTAGGGACTTCAAGGTCGCTGTGAGGGTAACTGAGGATCCCTACAGGATAGTGATAATGGGTGTGGGTAAGGAGGCGGTGGCCGAGACCTTGCATCGCCTCTCTAGAGAGGGTAGGGACACCCTAGTGAAGGCGGTAGCCAACAGCTCATTCTTCAGGATCAGATTACTTCACGTAGCAAAGAGGATGGGCCTGATAAGGGATACAGCGAGCTCTAGGATCGTGAGCTTGGTCAAGCTGGCCAAGGCGTATGAGGGTACTCCCATCTACGAGGAAGCTCTGAGAGAGTCCCTCACGAAGGACTTCGATGTGGATGGAACGCTGGACCTGCTCAAGTCGATATCTTCCGGGGAGATAGAGGTGGTCATGTCAGAAAAGCCGGGTCCGAGCCCACTGTCCCTGCTGGGATTGGAGAGGTCAGGTCTCCCCCTAGAGATAATCCCTCCCTCGGAATTGAGCAAGAGGCTGTTGGAGAGTTTCAAGTACAGGATACTTTCACAGCAGGTCACACTGGTCTGCTCCAACTGTTGGAGATGGAGCATGGACACCACGATATCGAGTCTCCTAGATCTGGGGAAGGTGCCCAAATGTCCGGTGTGTGGAAGTGGTAGGGTAGCCGCTCTCTCTGGGTATTGGGCATCGGAAGCTAAGGAATACGTGGAGGAATCTAAGAGGAGGGGGAGGCCCTCAGTACCTAATTGGGAGCTTGCTAACAGGGTCTATGAGCTCGGATCACTCACCGAGAGGTACGGGCTACCAGCTGTAGTCGCGATGGCCGCTAGAGGAGTGGATCCCATGGACATCGAGTGGCTGCTGTCGAGGCAAAGCGACTTGGACGAGGATTTCATGGCTGAACTCGCTAAAGTTGAAACCGAGGCCGTAAAGAGGAGGTTGACCGGGAAGAAGAGAAGAAGGAGGAAGAAGTCGGGATAGGTCAGGTCAGGAGGCCCGCTCCTCTCAGGATCCTAATGGCGGCGCTCCTTGGATCTTCTGATTTCGTTATCGCCCTCCCCACCATGACGAAATCGGCTCTTTTAGCCACCTCCCCTATGGTGGACTCGTTTATACCCCCGGCTACACCTATCTTGACTCCCAGCTCTTTGGCGGAATCCAGCAACTCATACTCGGAGAATACTCCCTCATCGACTCCCCTATGCAGGCAAATCCTGTGTATACCGAATTCTATGATCTCCTTCAAACGAGGCACCACATCTCTGAGTCCTAAAGTGTCCACCAGCACCTCTCCTCCGGACTCTTCGGCCCTTCTGACAGCCTCCTTTATCGTCTCATCCGGTGACACGGCCATCACGCTCATCAAATCGGCACCGGAGGAGAAGGCCAGATCCGCCTCTAAGTACCCCGTGTCCATGGTCTTAGTGTCAGCGAACAGCTTAACCTCCGGAAATTTCTCCCTGAGCCTTCTTACCGATCTCATTCCTTCAGCTTTTATCAGGGGAGTCCCAACTTCGATCTCCCTGAAACCAGCCCCCACCGCCAGCTCGGCTATCCTGATAGCGTCATCCAAGGAAGTCAGATCGAGCGACAGGAACACCTCTACCATTCCAAGCCCCCCATCCATCTCCTGACCACGTAGATGAATGCCAGAATTAAAACTAGCGAGATCAGGATCAGCGCCACGGTGATGTGTAGGGGAATGTTCTCCCCAGCGGCGAAGATGAAGGGGCCTATGATCACCACGAAACCGCCACCGGAACCAGCTTCGGTGGAGTGAGAGACCATCAGGGCCATGAAGCCCATCATGATGAGGGATACTCCCATGAAGACTAAGAACACCCTGACGAATATCTTCTCATCTATCTCGCTCATGACCAAGCCCCCATGAGGACGATCATGGTCAACATCAGCAGGAGGGATATCGCTACTAGTACAATGAGAAGCGACGTCTTAATGTTCTTACCGAACACTATGGGGATGGGCCCGATGAGAATTATCCCGCCGACGCTGTAGTCTCCGAACTTTCGAGAGGGCAGTAGCAGCGCTAGTACGATTAGCACCAGCCCCATCACTATTAGGAGAATACCCATGAGGTCGAGAGGGCTCAAGATCTCACCTCCCAATCAACTTAGAGAGCTTGGGATAATTCGACGGATCTCCTCTGACCCTCACTATCTCCCCATCCATTAAAGGCGTGCTCGGGCCGAAGGGAAGTGGGGAACCGGACGGATCATATATAGAGATGACCTCATATCCAGTAGCCTCTATAAACTGGGAAACAGTCATCCCTCTGAACTTGGACCTCCCCTCGACCTTGAAAGCCACGTAGTGCGGTGAACCTCCCTTGAAATGGGGTGATTCGTGTCTCAAGGACCTGAGGTCCCAGATCCTCCAGAGGACCTCGGCTATCATCTTGGATGCCGTACCATCTCCAAACGGATTGGGGAGGCTCTCTAGCCTTCTCCTAACCTCCTCCTCGTAGAGGAATCTTCGAACTGCCGAGACTATGGAGGAGGGATTGGCACCCGCTATCTCACCGAATCCCAGCTCGACTATCTCAGGCCTCTCCGTGTTGTCCCTCAATATGATGCAGGGCTTCTTCAGAGTGGCCGACTCCTCCTGAACCCCACCGGAATCGGTGGCCACCACATCCGAGGCAGATAGGAGCCTCAAAAAATCTATGTAGCCTAGAGGTTCGACCAGCATCACGTGCTCCAACGACTTCAATTCGCTCAGCAGACCGAAGGCCTTCAATCTCTTGTAAGTCCTCGGATGCAGGGGCCACACTATGGTCAGCTCATCTAATTCTCTCAGGGCCTTCACTATCCCCAGCATCCTGTACTCCTTGTCGGCATTTTCCTTCCTGTGAACGGTGATGGTCATGAGGGGCTCGCCCTCTACCACGCCCAAGTCCTTCAGGATGCTGGATCGCCTGATGGTTCCCCACATCTTCTCGACGACATCGACTATAGTATTGCCGCTCAGCACAACCCTCTCAGGGGGATAGCCCTCCTCATTGAGATTGGAGAAAGCTCTTGGAGTAGGGGCGAAGTTCAGCGATGCGAGGTGATCCGCGACCCTCCTGTTTATCTCCTCTGGCATCGTGAAATCGTAGCTCCTGAGTCCCGATTCTATGTGTATGAAGGGAACCTCTAGTTTAGAAGCAGCCAGAGCGGTTCCAAGTACGGAGTTCGTATCGCCCACCGATAGGACAGCATCTGGCTCATAGTTCTCCACCACCTTACCCATCTCGTGCATGACCCTGGTTGTCTGCTCCACCTGATCCCCCGATCCTATGCCCAGGTTGAGGTCTGGCTCATCCAATCCAAGCTCAGAGAAGAACACATCGCTCATTTCCCAATCGTAATGCTGCCCGGTGTGCACTAGAAACAACTCTACTCCCTTTATCCGCGATAGAGCCTCGTATACGGGTGCCATCTTGATGATCTCGGGTCTAGTGCCTACCGACAGAAGCAACCTCATGTTCCTTCGCTTCTTCATGACCTATAATCATTTTTAATAAACGGAGGTGGACCTACCAGACACCTGAAAGGTGATCTACATGCTCAAGCCGGAAAAGGTGGTCCGATTCTATGCTTACACGACCAAACTGCATGTGGACGACATGGCAGAGGCCCTCGTGGAATTCGATGACGTTCATATCGAACCCCCTGAGGGACTCCCCGGCGTCAAACCTCCAGAAGGCCTGGAAACTCCCGATCTAGACGCATACGAAGAGATGGTCAGAGCTATAGAGAGGGTTAGCGCTCTAACGGGCATACCTCTTGAAGAAATACTTGAGGAGGCTAAGAAAGGCAAGTCACCCGAGGGTCTAGGGATTAACGGCTACAAAGAGATGATTTCTAAGCTAGATGACACGGTTGGTAAATATCTAGCGATAAAAAAGGAGTTAGAACTGTCTAAGAAGGCTAAATCACTCCTTAAGGAGAGATCTAAGAGATTAGAGGAATTAGAGAGTAAGATCGCGGAGATAGAGATGAAGATAAGAGAATATTACTCTACAGCCTTAGAGGTTACCGAAGAAGATCCATCCAAGCTGCGGCTCGGAAGAATGGTGTTACAGGTGGACAGGAACCTGATAAGAGTTTCCTCTCTTATCAACATGGCTGCCGATCCGTCAATGACAGTAAGCGATATTGATGAAATACTGAGGAACGCCTTGGACACTCTGGAAGATGCGGAAATAACATTAGAGGACCTGAGCGAAGAGGTTAAGGAAGAGGAACTCCTCAAAAACATCAGATCCAAATTAGAAGAACTCAAGGATCTCATAAAGGACATTAGAAAGGATATAGTAGATTACTCCTCCGTTCAGGACAGATTATCTGAACTGAAAGCCGTAGAAAGCATGTGGAGTAGTATCAAGGACACCATAAAGAGCCTACCTGAACTAAGTCCTCTTCTAGCGGAGAAGGAACCTGCAATCGCTAAGGTAACTCAGACGATCTCCGAGCTGGAGGATGAAGTGAAGCGCAGGGAGATCGAGATTAGAAACAGAGTCATGGAAGCAAAGAAGTTAGCATCTGAGTTAAGAAGCCTCTACGTAAAACTCAGGGACAAACTCCTCACCATAAAGGAGGTAGCCGCTGGTGAGGCTGAGAGAAGGGTATCGGAGCTTATAGAGGAAGCTAGACCTGTGATAACAGAGAAAGGAAAGCTGGAGGAAGAGATAGAGAAACTGAAGTCCCTCCTAAGAAAAGAAGAAATTGAAAGGCTGAAGCAGGAGGCTGAAAAGCTTTTGAGAACTATCAGAGAGCAGGCAGTGGAAATAGCCACTCTGGCTCTCAGCGTAAGGCCAAAGGCGCTCGTTCAGAAGTTGAAAACTATGACATACGTGGGAGAAGAGATAGCCGTCACATCCGGATGGGTACCTGCCTCTAAGAAGGAAGACTTCGAGAACCGCATGAAGGTTAAGTTGGAGAATTATCTGGCGCTTGAGTACGAGGAGCCGAAGGAAGCCCACGAGGCACCTTCTAAAGTGAGACTACCTAACTTCCTCAAGCCTATAAGCCTGCTTACGCACAAACTGTATGGGTTCCCATCGATATTCGAGGTGGATCCCACTGCCCTCACCGCGATATTCTTCCCGATAATGTTCGGCATGATGTTCGGGGATGTAGGGCACGGTCTGACACTGGCAGTATTCGGTGCATTCCTCTATGCTAAGACTAGGGGTGGAATGAAGGATCTGGGAGGTATACTGGTCTATTCAGGAATAGCTGCTGCATTCTTCGGCTACCTGTACGGTATGGTGTTCTTCGTCGCGTTCACAGAGCATCCTATAATGAGCCCACTCCATGACACCTTCCAGCTCATAGCTGTTGCACTGCTTTTCGGCGCCTTTGAACTGATGGTTGGATTCGTCCTCAACACGGTGAACAAGATACTGGAGGGAGATGTATTTGCAGCCCTCTTCGAGTATAAGGGACTCGCGACCCTGATAATGTACGCCGGTGCCGTTTATGCTATACTCAGGAACAATGCTCAAATAATGCTCGTGCTTAAAGACCCCCTATTCCAAGCTATGGTCATCCCTCTGCTAGTCACCGTCCTTTCTCCGATATACAGGTCGATCAAGGAGGGTCATGGCATCGGACTGGGAGCTACAGAAGCAGTAGAGACCTTCTTGGAAAGCGTCTTGGCCCTACTGAGTAACTCTCTATCTTACGTTAGGCTGGCCGCATTCGCTGTCATCCATGAAGTCTTCGGTGTCTTGGCAGCTCAGCTCATCGCTGGTCAGGAGATAATCTCCATAAGCAACATAGGCGTCCTCCTGTCTCCTGTAGCCTTGATATCCTTCATCTTCGTGAATGTAGCCGTGATGGGCTTAGAGGGAATGCTATCCTTTATACAAGCTACTAGGCTAACCTTCTACGAGTTCTTCACCAAATTCTATAAAGCCGCTGGGAGGCAGTTCAAGAGGGTCTCTGAGCTCCTAGGACCGGTCCTCTCCTGATAACAAATTTTTTAATTACCCTGTATCCTCACATCCGGTGGCCTTAGGAGACCCAGATGATCCAAGGGTGATCGTATGGTGAGCATGAAGACCAAGAAGATGCTTTCCTATCTGATCTTGGGACTTCCTTTGATCCTGATCCCAATGACCGTGATCGGAGTAGCGGCTGCACCTCAGGAAGCTCCTCAGGAGGGCTCTGGGCTCAAGTACATTGGAGCCGCGCTAGCTGTGCTCGGTAGCACCATAGGTGCCGGGATAGGTCTCTATGGAGTTGCTATAGGAGGCAGCGCCTTATTGGCCGAGAATCCTAACGCGTTTACTCAGGTACTGATATTAGGAGGTCTCGCTGAGGGAGTTGCCGTTTACGGGCTGTTGGTAGCCTTCCTCCTCATATGAGGGGGAAATCCTCCCCATTTTCTAAAATCTCACACCCCTTTCCCATTCTCCCTTTAGAGGAGCTACCCCTTTTGAACAGAACTACAACTTACTACAAGTAAGGAGGAGGGGGGAACTACGGTTACCAGCCACCCATAAAAGAGAGCTAGGGTAGGGGATAACCCCTCATCCAGAGGGAGGAGCAAGCAGATTGTACAGCACTTCTGGATCGACTTTACTTGCCCGGCCCAACAGGACGGTTTTTATGCTCTGTGATTCCCACTCCGAGGCTACTAGATACATGATTATGTAAGCGAGAGTCATGGATCCTTTCAAAGAGATCCTCAAGGCATCAGTATAGGCCCTCTTTCCGATCACATGCTCGATTACCCATGGCTCGCCGACTTCTTTCAAGGCATCTCTGATCTCCACAGATAGGGCCTTGTATGGAGACAGATTGATGAGCTCATCTAGGAATTCGGGCAACGTATCCGTCTTATCTGATATTCTAAGCAGCCTCTTGAAGGGAACCCTATGAAACGCCCTTGATAAAAGCTCCCTGTCAACCTCCAGATACTTCGCTTTCAGCAGCGTCCTGAGGAACACATTCTCCGCGTATGAATAGACTATCTGGTAGATTGGTGACTGCTTCCCAGCCTTTATCTCCTTGAGGTGCGAGAAGAGCTTGTCTATGTAGTACCTGTCGAGAGCAAGATCAATCTCCGTAACCTCTCTGCTACCGCTGAGCCACGTTGAGAGGAGGCGCTTCAGCTTCTTATCATCCAGCATTTCAAGTAGGTCCTCAAATCTCCTTGCCTTAGAGAGCTTATCCACGTCGATCACGCCAAATCTGACCGGGAGTAGCCTGAGCTCCTCCATCCTCCTCCCGAATAGTAGGGAGAACACTATCCTCCTCAGGTTTTCAATGTCGTACTTGCTCATGAAGGTCGTGATCAGGCCCTCGATCCTAGTGCCTCTGGAGAGAGATATCACCCTTCTAGCCCTGAATGAGTTGACCTTAATGCAGACATCTTCCACCTTAGCTACATTGCTCAAGTCCTCGGGTCCCTCGAAGAAGCTACCGTAAAGAGTCGGAGATAGTTTCTCGAACAAGCTTTCGTCGCTCTCAACGAAGACCCAAGACCTTATGTCCTCGGGATCCAGCAAGTGAGACTTCAGGCCATGCGTCCTGACTACCAAGTATTTCTCCTTAGCCCTCTTCAACATCTCAAGCACCTCTCTTCAACTGCCTATACTTCTTCACACGGAGGAACTCCTCCAAAGCGTCCTCCTCCAATGCCTCCTCTATGTACTTGATGGCAGCCTCGTGATCCGGTATTATTATCTTCTCCAGCGCGTTGACCTTTCTCATGGTGTCGGCCAGGGCCGCAGCTAACCTCTCGAACTTGGCCTCGGAGTTTACTAGCGGCATCAGCTCCCTTATCGCCTCTGAGAACTTCCTGGCAGCGGCTATCACAACGGCATTCAAGGAGGGAGATGTGGCCAGAGCGAACTCTTTCATTTCTATCTCAGGTATCTCCACACCTATGACACTTCGAACCTTCATTTCAGTGAGGAGAGGCATAGTCAGCAGAGCTGCCTTCCGCATTTCGTCAGGTCCAGCAGCAGCGTAGGCCAACCTCAGGAGCTTGTAGGCCTCTTCTAACTTCTTCTCTATATCATTCCTTTTCCTGAGATCCGGGAGCAGGTTCTGGCTTTCCTTGACCAGCTGATCTCTCTTCATCTTGAGAGCGTCGACTCCCGAGCGGAGGAGGCGCGTTCTCTCTCTTAGGCGGATCAAAAACCCTTTGGTGGGGAGGACTCTCCCCACGGAGCGGAAGCTCACTTTCACTCACCCTCTGCCTGGGCTGCGATCCTCCTCTTCGGGTGGAACTTGTTGAGGGTCTTCTCGCTTATCCTCGTCAGCTCAGCCTCAGGCAGTATGGACAGTATGTCCCAAGCTATGTCCAGAGTCTCCTCTATGCTCCTCCTCTCCCTGAAGCCCTGGGCCACGAACTCCCTCTCGAACCTCCTAGCGAACTCCAAGTACAGCTTCTCCCTCGGGCTCAGCCCTGCCTCACCGACGATCTGGACGAGCTCCCTGGCCTTGGTACCCTGGCTGTATGCAGCGTAGAGCTGGTCTGAAACCTCCTTGTGATCTTCCCTCGTCTTTCCTGGACCTATACCGTCCTTCATGAGCCTGCTAAGGCTCGGCAAGACGTTGATCGGCGGATAGATACCCCTGTTGTGGAGATCCAAGTCCAAGAATATCTGGCCCTCAGTAATGTAGCCGGTGAGGTCAGGTATGGGGTGGGTGAGGTCCCCTCCCGGCATCGTCAGTATGGGCATGAAGGTTATGGAGCCGGGTCTGCCGATTATCCTACCTGCCCTCTCATAGATGCTCGCTAGGTCGCTATACATGTACCCAGGATATCCCTTCCTGCTGGGTACCTCCTCCCTAGCGGAGCTGAGCTCCCTCAGCGCCTCACAGTAGTTGGTCATGTCCGTGATTATGACTAGAACGTCCATGCCCAAGTCGAACGCCAGGTACTCGGCGGCGGTCAGGGCTACCCTCGGGGTGGTTATCCTCTCTATGACCGGGTCGTTGGCTAGGTTTAGGAAGAGCACTGACCTGCTCAGCGCTCCGAACTCCTCGAACTGCCTCCTGAAGAAGAGGACATCGTCGTACTTCAGACCAACAGCCGCGAAGACTATGGAGAACCTCTCGGCCTTTCCAGGAACGACCGCCTGCCTTGCCACCTGAGCGGCCACCTCGTTGTGGGGCAGTCCGGACTCGGAGAATATCGGAAGCTTCTGTCCCCTGATTAGACTCAACATCCCGTCGATGGCTGATATACCGGTCTCTATGAACTCGTCCGGGTAGTCCCTCTTGGCCGGATTTATGGGGGCGCCGTTTATGTCCCTGTAGTCATCCGCCCTTATTTTGGGGCCGCCGTCTATCGGCTCCCCTGCACCGTTGAACACCCTGCCGAGCATCTCGTCTGACACCGGGATCTTTAGGGTCGAGCCGGTGAACTTGACCATAGCGTTGGAATCTAACCCCTCGGTATCGCCCAGCACCTGTATCACGACCTTGTCCCTACCGGCCTCAAGCACCTGACCGAACCATTCCCTGCCGTCCTCGGAGTATATCCTGACCACTTCCTCGTAAGCGGCCCCGGGAACTCCCCTCATTATAACGAGGGGTCCCTTGACCTGATCAATTCCCTTGTAGGTCAGACCATACACGGACATCTCATCTCACCTCCGCGAGCAGGGAGGATATTTCGGCCTCCAGCTGCGCTATAGCCTCCTTGACAGCGTTCTCGAAGTCCTCCTCAGGCACGAACTTGAGCCTCCTGAGAAGACCCAAAGACTTCATCTCCGATATCCTCGATATGGGAACCCCAGCATCTATCATAGGCCTAGCCCTATCGTAGAACTCCAGCAGCGTCTTCAGGAGGAGAGCCTGCTTCTTCGGGGAGCAGTAGGTGTCCACCTCGTGGAAGGCGTTTTGCACCAAGAATCCTTCCTTGATGAGCTCTGCAGATAGGAGGACGAGCCTGTTCTCATCGGAGAGAGCCGCCTCTCCCACCACCCTAGCTACTTCCTCCAGGCTGGAGGCCCTCTGCAGGAGGGCCATGGCCTTATCCCTGTAGGCCATCATGTCATGTCCTGTGTTCTTGATCCACCACTCCCTCAATCCGCCAGTGTACTTCGAGAAACTCCTCAGCCAGTTTATGGACGGGAAGTGCCTCTTGAACGCCAAGTCCTTGTCTAGAGCCCAGAAGGCGCCTACGTACCTCATGGTGTGCTGGGTGACTGGCTCGTTGAGGTCTCCTCCGGAAGGACTTACGGCTCCTATAACGGCAACGGATCCCAATTCGTCTCTCCTACCCTGCACCTTAATCCTGCCTGCCCTCTCGTAGAACGAGGCTATGTAGTCGGGCAGATAGGCCGGATACCCTCTCTCAGATGGTATCTCCTCAAGCCTGGAGCTGAGTTCCCTTAGCGCCTCAGCCCATCTGGAGGTCGAATCTGCCGTGAGGACCACGTGAAGCCCCATGTCCCTGTAGTACTCGGCGTAAGTGATTCCCATGAAGATGCTAGCCTCCCTAGCGGGGACGGGCATGTTGCTGGTGTTGGCTATGAGGACGCTCCTATCGAGCAGAGGTCTTCCGCTCTTGGGGTCGACCAGCTTCGGGAAGGTGTGGAGCAGATCGGTCATCTCGTTACCTCTCTCCCCGCAACCCACGTATACCACGACGTCTGCGTCCGCCCACTTCGATATCTGGTGGAGGGTCACCGTCTTACCTGTGCCGAAGCCACCAGGCACGGCCGAGGTGCCTCCCTTGACTATGGGGAAGAAGGTATCTATCACCCTCTGCCCAGTCACTAACAGTTCTACAGGAGCGAGCTTCTCCCTGAAGGGTCTGGGCGTCCTGACAGGCCACTTATGATACATCTTGACCTCTTCCTTACCACCTATATGTTCCACCACGACCACGGGCTCCTCTATAGTGTAATCTCCCTCAGGAAGGACCTCTATGACCTTGGCCTTCTCTATAGTGGGTGGAAGCATTATCTTGTGGGTGACGGAGCCCTCCGGGACTGTCCCTAAGACATCCCCAGCGATGACATCATCTCCAGGCTTGACTAGGGGGGTCCACTTCCACTTCTTATCCCTAGGCAGGGTGGGCGCCTTAATTCCTCTGGTGATGAATGGCCCACCGGCCTTCTCAGCTATCACCTCCAAGGGCCTTCCCAGTCCGTCGAGAACTTGGCCCAGTAGTCCTGGCCCTAGTTCAGCTGAGAGAGGCTCTCCGGTCCTCTCGACTGGTTCGCCCGCCTTCACTCCACCGGTAGGCTCGTAGACCTGTATTATCGCCTTGTCCCCCTCGATCCTGACTATCTCACCTATGAGCTTCTCTTCTCCTACGTAAACGACCTCTCTGATTTTGGCACCCCTCATTCCTTCAGCTTCTACGACAGGACCCTTTATGTGGACGATAACACCTTTACCCTCATAAACTAACTCGGACAAACTTACACCCCCTCAAACAGCCTGCTAATTACCTCTACCTCCTTGGCCTCCCTGTAGGCCCTCAGCCTACCATCGAAGGTATTGTAGTACCTTCTCTCATCCCTGCTATCTCTAACCACGACCCCTCCGATGACCGGAACCGTTTTCTCATCCACGGAGGCCCTTATACCATCCTTCTCCAACTTCTTAGCTACTTTTTCGAGCAGTGATTTATCCTTCTCCCTACCCATGAGAAATACCTCCTTCTCACCCAAGATATTAGCTCCCTCCAGCGAGTACTTCGTCAGTATCTCCTCGTAGTTCCATCCCGGTTCCTGACCGTCCGCTATAGCGGCCAGCTTCTCGTGCACTCTCCTGAAGAATTCCCTCAACAGCTCAGATTTGGTCATGAGAACTATTTGATTGGCCTCTACCTCAGCAGCGCTCCTCTTCCTCGCAATTTCCTCCCTCATCTCCCTCTCTGCCCTTTCCCTTCTAGATCTCAGTATCTCCTCCGCCTCTCTCCGGGCTGACTCGATGATCTCCTTGGCCCTCTTCTCGGCCTCCCTTCTGATGGCATTGGCCCTGTCCTCGGCCATCTTGAGGATAGCCCTGACGATGGCCTCAGAGTCCCTATCCACGCTAACTACTTCCTCCCCACTCACCCTCGAGCACCTCCCTAACGACCTCATCGACTAGGGAATTCATCCTCTCGGATGCAACTCTCTTGAGCTCCTCGGCTTTCGCCTTAGCTCTATCAACTATCTCCTTAACTTCTCTCTCGACATCTTCCATTACAGTTACCTCTACCGGCGTGTTCTTGGCCTCCTCGATTATTTTCTTTGCCTCCTCCTCCGCCTCTTCAATTATCCTCTTAGCTTCCTCCTCCGCCTCCTGAATGATCTTGGCAGCCTCCTTCTCGGCCTCCATAATGGCCTCAACCAATCTCGGCATTTCTCTCACCCCACAATCAGAACTTCAGCTCCTCGCTACCTAAAGCCCTAGCCAGCAAGGATGCCAGCTCCTTCAACCTCACGCCCCTCGCGCCTTCCATGTCGGGCACCACCGCGAACACAGGGCTCACCTTACCCCTCCTGAGTAGATCCTCCCTGTAGTCCCTGATCTCCTCAGCGACCCTCTCGTTGATGAATACCACGTGCGGTAGCTCACTCTCGTTGTCCCTGAAAAATCTTATCAGATTCCTGCGGCCCTTGATTACCTTAGCAGGCACCCCGATCATCTCGAATCCCAGAGCGAGCACTTCGTCGTCCGTTACAGCTATAGGGGAGCTGGCAATCCTCGTCCGTTCGCTCACTGAAGCACCCCATGCCCGAAAGTTGGAAAATTATAAAAAGCCATATAGCCCGCTTAACCTAGCGGGGGTGGCCGAGCTCGGACCAAGGCGGCGGACTTAAGATCCGCTGGGCGTCAGGCCCGCGTGGGTTCGAATCCCACCCCCCGCACCAGGGCCCCGCCGCCTTTCACCCCCTCATGAGGTGAGCATCTGCTTGGGAGTGGAAAGGGAGGTCAAGCTGAAGATCCCCCATTGTGAATTTCTGAGCCTCTTGAGGAGGAAGAAAATCTCCTTCAAGATACTGGAAACGATAGAGCAGGAGGATCTCTACGTGGATACTCGTTCCTGCGATCTCCTCACCTCAGGGAGAGTATTGAGAGTGAGGGTCATGGGCAATCTCGTCAGAGTCACCTACAAGGGGAGGAGGGAAAGTGGGGGTATAGAGAAGGTCAGAGAGGAGATTGAAGGTGAATTAGGGGATGAGAAATGCAGGAAAGCCCTCTCCAAAGCGGGAATAAACGTAAATTGCCCGTCCGAACTCAACGAGCTGATGAACCTACTCTCCAGTAGAGGTTATGAGGTGAAGATAGTCGTGTGGAAGAGGAGGACGCCCGTACTTTTAGATGGGTTCAATGTGGAAGTCACGCTAGATTACGTGAGAGATTTGGGGGAGTTCGTGGAGGTGGAGGGGGACGACGCGATGGATCTAGTTCGACTCCTCGGCATAGCATGCAGGGCGGTCATACCAAGCTACGCCGATCTAATCCACGCCCTTAAGCAGTGAGTTCACGCCCGATTTCTCCAGCAAGTCCAGAGAGGCCCTCTCTGCCTCAACAAAGATATCTTCCTCGTCCCTCTTGGTGAATTTGCCATCCTTCAAGATCACCTTACCATCTATCAGGACGTACCTCACGTCTGTAGACCTAGCGGAGTAGACCAGATGGGACACCACGGAGTGGAGAGGCACCCACCAAGGTACTTTAACGTTCAGAAGAACAATATCTCCCCTGTATCCCTCACAGATCCTCCCGACCTTCCATCGGAGGAAATCTCCGGGTATTCTAGTGGCCATGTCCAGCGCCATCTGAGCCGGTATTGCCTTGGGATCCTTCCTCGAGACCTTGTGAATGAGGGCGGTCACCTTCATGGTCTCGAACATGTCTAGGGTGTTGTTACTGGCCGGTCCGTCGGTCCCAAGGGAAACCCTAACCCCCTTCTCCACTAGGTCGGGGACCGGGGAGATCCCTGAGGCCAACTTCAGATTGCTCACGGGATTGTGAGATACTAAGGTGGATGTCTCCCTAAGGAGAGCGATCTCCCTCTGGCTAGGCCAAACTACGTGCGCAGCGACGGTTCTGTCACCCAATATACCGGATTCATGGGCCAGCTCTATCGCCCCCTTTCCGTACTTCTCTTTGATGTCGGAAACCTCCCTCTCGGTCTCCGCTAGGTGAATTTGGATGGTGGACCCATTCTCCTCCGCCTTCCCCGAAATCTCCCTCATCCTCTCTGGAGAGACTGTGTAGGGGGCGTGAGGCCCATATCCCGGCTCGATCAATGGGTGATCCCGCCACTTCTGAACGAACCGATCCGCCAAAACCATGCACTCCTCTACATCCTTACATTCTGGTGTTCCAAAGTCTATTATCGCCTCGCTCAACACCCCCCTCATCCCCAGATCGCTGAGGACCTCAGCTACAACGTCCTCGAAGAAGTACATATCGAAGATGGTTGTGGTGCCGGTTCGCACCGCCTCTAGCACTCCCAGAGCGGTTCCGGCCCTTATGTGATCCGGCCTCAGGTGAGATTCCATGGGCCAGATCTTCTCCTGCAACCACGGGAAGAGGTCCATGTCGTCAGCGACCCCCCTGAGAAGGGTCATCGGTATGTGGGAGTGCGTGTTAATCAACCCAGGAATGGCAACCATGCCGCTCCCATCGATCACCTCATCAACGGGTCCCTTCACATCACCCACATCCTCGATCGCCCCGTCCTTTATCAGGATGCTCGCCCCTCTTAGAACCCTCCTCTCATCGTCCTGAGTGACCACGTACTCCAGCCCCTTGATGAGCACTTCCAAGGAAATCCCCCTCATCAGCAGCCGGATAAATTAAATAGACGTTACTGGATTCCAGCTCGGTATCACAAATGAAGTGGAAGGCCCTTATCCTATTGACGATTGTTCTGACGTTTCCTGCGATGATCCCCTCGGCCCAGCAGGAGGAAGGAAGCGGACACTACACCTACATATACACGGTCAAGGAGAGCGGCTGGATAGACATAGTGACCCGGTTCAACTCGACGGGAGAGGGAAGTACTTGGGTCCTCGTGCCGAAGTTCAGGGACTACAACTTCACAGTCCTCTCAGGGTCCATCAAGGATAAGAAGCTGATAAGAGACACGTCCTACTACTTCTACTCTAACCTCACGTTCTCATACACACCAGGAACTAACGTGGAGATCTCATGGAGTTATAGGTTCGGCGCTCTCATCGTAGAACCCAACGGAGCGTTCTTCTCCACACAGATAGCCTTCTCCCGGCAAGACGATGCTACCATACTGGTAAAGCTCCCCACGGACTTCGTCCCTCAAGGGATCGAACCGAAGGGATACGAGCTTCGAAGGGAGGGAGAGTACAATGTGGTGAAGTACGATGTGGATGGGAGCAAGAACAACACGATGAGGGTCCTCATATCCTTCAAAGTGAAAGATGGCCAGGAGTTCAAGAAGAGGGAGGTCGGCAAGCTAACCATAAGCTATCCCCCCAGATACGAGGATGTTGTCGACAACATAACTAGGTACTACGAGGCCACCCTACCCTTAATAGAGGAGTACACATCCGTTCGAGAGGAGATACCTGTCAAGGTCAAGCTGTTCGTTCCGGGAACCATGGAGGAAATAACAACTCTGGGATACACGGGGCCTAGGTTCACGTCTGATGTGATAACCCAGGGAGAGATAAACCTGAACATGATGTTGGTCAGGATGCCCGATTACGAGCTGCCGAACACTTTCGTGCACGAACTCCTCCACCAGTACATGCAGGCAGCGGGACTCAGCGTGGACCTGAGGTGGGCTCATGAGGGTCTGGCTCAATATCTGAGCTCTGTGATAGTGGAGAAGGCACTAGGATTCCATGTTCCTTACGATAAGGAAGCTGAAAGAGCCGTGATGATACAAACCGGTGGAGACCTCAGTTTCATCCTCGGATGGAAGGGTGGAGGCCTCCCGGGCAACCCCGGCCTGTATTACACGGCCAGTGAGGTCCTGATAAGGAGACTCGCAGAGAAATACGGGGGTCCTGACCTCTATAAGAGGTTCTTCCAGCTTATCAGGAGGGACAGAGTCATCGTCAAGGAGCCCGGAGAATTCGTAAGGTACCTCAGCGAGGCAGCCGGTCAAGACATCTCCGACTTCCTCAAGTCATTCGGCATAGATGTAGAATCGATAGATGAGACGACCCTGACTCTAATGAAAACAGCAAGGGAGTATGCGGAGGCCACCTCATGGTTCAACCCGTTTTCAAAGGAGGCGCTCGAGATACTGAGCGAGAGCAGGACTAAGGAGGCGGCCATACATGCGATGGCGATGGTGGCGCTTGGGCTGGTCTCCGAGGCCTTAATCGCCGCGGTAGTCATTTATGGGATTGCATCTCTCCTAAAAGGCAGGAAAGCACCCTCAGAACATGGATCAACCGTGAGCGAAAAGGAATGGTATGGGGAGGGTCTCAGAACACCCTCTCCGACTTCTCAAGGTGAAGCAGAAAGTTCCACTTCTCCATGACTATCTTCTCCAACTCCTCAATTTGCTCATCACTTAACCCCCTGAATCTATCCTGGAGCTCTAAGAACTCCTTAAGGGGCCTCTTCCTCGGCTTCACCGTTATCCTCAGCTTTCCGTTCTCTATCTCGTACAGAGGCCAGAAGTAGGTATCTACAGCGAGCTTGGCCACTTCGGCGGTTTTGCTTACCGGGGAATTCCAGCCAGGCGGACAGGTCGAGAATATGTGGATGTATCTGAATCCCTTCATCTTCTTGGCCTTCTCGAACTTGTTCGCTAGGTCAAAGGGATAGCCGACGCTGGCAGTCGCTACATACGGAACCCTATGCGCCGCCACTATCATGGGCATGTCCTTGGGCATCTCCCTCTTACCAGTCGGAGTGGTCTTCGTCCAGGCCATGAGAGGCGTGGCGCCTGATCTCTGGATGCCCGTGTTCATGTATGCCTCGTTGTCGTAGCACACGTAAATGATGTCCTCCCCCCTCTCCGCGGCTCCCGACAGAGCCTGTATACCTATATCGACGGTTCCCCCATCTCCCGCCCAGACTACCACGTTCACATCCCTTCCAAGCATCTTATACGCCCTATACACTCCAGATGCCGTGGCTGCGGCTGCTGGGAAGGCTATGTTGTAGAGAGGCGCTGAGATGGCGCTCTTGGGGAACGGTGACTGAATGACGCTGAAGCATGAGGCGGGAACCACGTACACGGTATTTGGTCCCAGCACTCTAGAAGCTATCCTGAACGCTAGGGTTGCCCCACATCCGGGGCAGGCTGCGGATCCTGGGAGGTAGGATCCGGGCTCCTTCCTCAGGTCGTGTATGGTCAGGGTCATAATCTCACCTCCTCCGAGAGCTCTATCTTCTCGTACTCCGGCTTGAGCTTGTACCAGTAGTAGGGCCTCCTCAGTCGATCGGAGGTTATTCTCCCGATCCCATCCTTGGTCATCCTAGCTATGTCCTCGTACGTTATGTCCCTGCCTCCCAAACCCGTAACGTAGTTGGCTATGGGAGGACTGCCAGATCTGTTGTAAAGCGAAGATCTTACCTCTATCCCGATGGGGCCGCCAGAGCTGAAGGCAATGCTCCTGTCTATGATGACCACCCCCTTCCTGTCCTGCAGTACCTCAGCCACATCCCTGTGGGGGAACGGCCTGAACGCCCTCACCTTCAGGAGACCGACCTTCATTCCCTCCTCCCTGAGCTCGTCCACCGCCACCTCCGCCTCGGAGGCCATCGTGCCAGCCGTCACTATGATGTAATCGGCGTCCTCCACCTTGTACTTCCAAGTGGCCCCTCCGTGATACCTGCCGAACTTCTGGAAGAACTCCTCGGCGACATCCTCGATGAGGTCGAGAGCCCTCCTCATTGAGAGATCCATGGACCATCTCATCTCCTGATATTCGTCAGGAAGCGCCAGATTGCCGAATGTTATGGGATTCTCGGGATCCAGCTTCCAGTGAGGTGGGCTGTACTCTGGCAGGAACTCATCGACCTCCTCCTGCCTCGGGATGTTGACGGGCATGTAGGTGTGACTGAGCACGAATCCATCCAAGCACACCATGAACGGCAGGAGGACATCAGGGTGCTCAGCCACCTTGTACATCATGAGTATGGTGTCCAGCACTTCCTGATTGGATGATATGTAGACTTGGAGCCAGCCAGTATCCCTCTGGGACATGGTGTCTTGATGATCGACGTGGATGTTCCATGGGGGACCTACTGCCCTATTGACGACGGCCATACCTATCGGCAGCCTGGAGCCAGCTGCCCAGTGGAGGACCTCCGACATCAGCAGCAATCCCTGGCTGGCGGTGGCCGTGAAGGCCCTCACTCCAGCTGCAGACGCCCCAATGGCTGCGGCCATGGCGCTGTGCTCGCTCTCCACCCTTATATACTCGGCATCCATGTGGCCCGACTCTATGAATGAAGCTATGTACTCCACTATGGTTGTCTGAGGGGTAATGGGGTACGCTGGAACGACCTTAACACGGGCCAGCTTCGCTGCTATGGCTGCAGCATGATTGCCAGTTATTATCTCCCAAGTTCCCTCGACCGCCATATCACTCCTCCTCCTTGATCATCTGTATGGCCTTCGTGGGGCACACATCGGCGCAGACCCCGCATCCCTTGCAGAAAGTATAGTCTATCTGCGGGAACCCATTGGGTCCCTCGGTTATCACATCCTCGGGACAGTAAAGCCAGCACAGCCAGCATTTTATGCACTTATCCTCATCCACTACGGGTCTCTCTACCCTCCAGAGGCCAGTTTTACCAGCCGCTCCTTTAGACGGCTTGGACACTGGGATAATAATCGGGACACCTAGGCCCATCTAACAGGCACCAAGGACTCTTACAAGAAAACCTCTATAAACATTGTTAAGCATGAAACGGTCGGAAAAGGTCCCTCCTAAAATAAGGAATTTGTAGGGGCTCAGTAAGCCCCCGCACCGGCTCTAGCAGGCCTCCTCTCGACGGCCTCCTCCTTTACTATGAGCCTCTTGCCCTCGAACTCGAGCTCGAGGGTCTCCCCAGCAAGAGCACCGGGCTTCACGCTCACCTCAATGGGCTGCTCGTCTCTCATGGGGTAAAAGATCTTCCAGACGTTGGCCTTGAGTCCAGGCCTCTTCTCCTCAAGGAATTCAAGTATCCGGTCCGTCATGGGAACTCCAACCCTTCTCGTTACCATATTGCTCACCTCTCGCACTGCCCGTTATGGGGCCAGTCTACTCCCTCGTGCTACTGTCCATTTAAAAATATAACTGCGAGAGTTATCCTGTCGGACAGGTGGTTTCCCTGAGCGGCCTTGAGGGTAGTATTGTCCCGTATAGCTTCCTAGGGATTCAGGAGAGCTACGAGGATTCGAGTTACGTTATAGTGGGTGTGCCTTATGATGCAACCTCCTCTTGGATGCCCGGCTCCAGAGCGGGACCCCTAGCTGTAATCGAGGCATCTCGCTATATGGACCCTTATGACATGGAGCTAGGATGCATACCGGCTGAAGCTGGTCTGCATACCATCCCGGAGCTCTCAGTGCTGGAATCGACCCCCGAATCCATGGTGAATACGGTGAGAGAGGCGGTAGGCAAGGTGCTCGATGACGGGAAGGTCCCCGTTTTACTGGGAGGGGAACATACCCTGAGCTTAGGAGCCGTACAGGGGGCTAAGGACGAAATTGAGGTTTACGCGACACTCGATGCTCACGCAGACTTTTATGACGACTACGAGGGGCGAAGAATATCTCACGCGACAGTCTCCAAGAGGATCAGCGAACTCGTGGATGAGGTAATCATTTACGGGGTAAGGACCTTAGGATGGGAGGAGAGGGAGGAACTAAACTCTTCAGACAATGTCACTCTAATCCCTCTACTCGCTCGTGAAGGTGAGGCTGCAGATACATTCCTCAGAAAGATAGAGGGGAAAAAGGTGTATCTGAGCGTGGATGTGGATGTGCTCGACTCATCCGTGCTTCCGTGCTTGGGAACACCGGAGCCCGGGGGGATGAGCTATAGAGACGTGGTAGTGATCCTCAGGGAGGTCTTCAGGAGGGCGAGCATCGTGGCGATGGACTTCGTAGAATTCTCCCCGTGCCCGGGCATGAGGTCCGATGCCTATACCGTGGCTAGGCTAGTCTACAAGTCCATAGGGTATCATATCCTTTACTCTGGGAAGCAGGACCTCGGATGCGGCGCCGATGAGTAGGATCTCTATCCACGCCTTGATCAGTATCCCATAGACCACCGCGTCGGTGATCCATCCCGATACTTGGGGAGCTATCACCGGGATCCACAGCTTGAAGCTGGCCCACGTGAAGAGGGACTCTGGGATATACCCCACCAGTAGGGCTAGGAATGGGTGACTCGTTTTCTTGGCCAGCAGTCCAGTGAACAGACCGGTTAAGGCCTTCCCCGGGAATATCAAGGATCCAGCTAGAGGTCCCAACCCGCCTAGCAGTCCGAATCTGATGAAGGGTACTAGGGAGATTATTGCCCCCACTAGAGCAGCGTCAATCGGGCCTAGCATGTAAGCTGAGAATACGGTGGCAATATGCGACAGGTCCACCGCTATCTGGGGATGTATATTCCCTAAAACCGTCGAAAACAGGGCAAGCACGTTTCCTAGTGCTCCGAACATTGCTACAGCGGCAACCTTCTTGCTCGCGCTATGGACCGCCAAGGTAGCCACCGGCACGACTGTGTTTTCAAAAATAAAAATATTTCTAGAATGAAATTATTCTGCTATCTCCAACTCGGGGGCTTGGACTATCGCTCTAACGAGCTCTCGGAGTCCCTCCCCGCTCTTAGCCGATACCGGGATTATGGGGACCCCGTCGCCCAACATTTCCCTTATAACTTCCTCCCTCGCATCGTACTCGTAGTCCTCCAGCCTATCTACTTTGTTAGCGGCTATCACCAAACTCTCCCTTCCCTTACCTAGTTCGGATAGGATCTTCAGACTCTCAGCGAGTTTGACCCTCATTAGGTCCACCTTGTCGGACACATCTACCACTAAGACCTGCCTGTGGGAATGGGTTATGTCCAAGAGGTTCAGCTGGAAGGAAGCTATCAGTCGCGGATCCAGATCCAGGACGAACCCTATGGTGTCCACCAAGTAGGTGTTCTCTCCCTCTATTCCCCCGTACTTGGACGACAGGGTGGTGAAGGGCATGTCGCTGACGGGCTTCTCGAACCCCGTCAAAGCATTGAACAGGCTCGTCTTCCCCGCGTTGTAGTAGCCGGTCAATACCGCGATTCTCGCCCCTCCTTCGATCCTCTTCATTATTTCGAGCTCCTTCTGCCTGCTGAGCTTGTCGATCTTCCTCCTCAAGATCTTCATCCTCTTCTGTATGGCCCTGATCTGCTTGTGGTAGGCGTACTCACCTCCTCCCCTGAAACCGGCCCTCATCTTCTTGTACTTTATCGATGCCGACAGCTTTACGTAGGGGAATGCCTTCTCTAGGGTGGCCAGCTCTATCTGGAGCTTCGATAGTATGTCGCTGGCGGCCTCTCTGAATATCATCAGGGTGACATCGTACCTGTCTATGACCTCAACGCCCAGTTTCCTCTCTAGGTTCCACTTCTGCTTGCTGGTTAGGGTGTTATAGACCACGAATACGTCGGGATCTATCCTCTTGATCCTTTCACGGATCTCCTCAACCTTACCCTTCCCGAATACATAGTCCACGGTCTCCTTCGGCCTCACCTGAATTATTCTCTCCACTATCTTGTAACCGAGAGCCCTGAGTAGGGATTCCAGCTCGCCCATCCTTATCTTGTACATGTGATGGTCGTGGACGTTCGTCTTGACCATTCCCGTTACGGCCCTGTATCCGGCCACCTACTCTTTCCTCCCCTCTCTGTGCATCTAGGTATCGAGTAAATAAACTGTTCGCTCTCGAGGCTACAGGTAAGGATTACGGGGTCTCTCTGTAAGCTCCTTCGGACCCTTGACAGTGGCGTCTATTATCATCTTGCCTTGGGGAAGCTTGATGAGTCTCTTTTCGCCATCCAATTCTATCTCCCTCAGGTTACTGTGATCTAGGGAGGACCCCTTAATCCCGGAGATCACCTTGAAATCGTCGGGTATGTGTGCCCTCTGCAGCACGGCCCTCATGACCTCCACGTAGTCCGATACATCCACATCATCGTCGACCACGATGACCCTCTTCAGGCTTTTGTGGGCGGCTATGGCCATCAACCCCGCTAAAGCGGGCTGATCAGGCGAACTCTTCCTTATGGAGATCGCAGCCTCGATCCAACCGGCCCCACCGGGGGTCATTGCCACATCCACTACATCCGCCACCTCGGAGACCCTGTCCTCGATGAGTGGTTCCACAGGAAGGCCCATCAGGAGCTGATGCTCGCTCCCAGCTGGGAGTATCGCCTGGTAGAATCCATCGGGCCTCGCGTAGATTTCCTCCACTTCAAAGACCGGCTGCTGCCTGACGATGTCCTTCCCCAATATCTCATAGAAGGGACCCTCGGGGGCCCTCTCCCCAGCCAGAATCTTTCCACAGATGACTATCTCCGAGCTGGAGGGGGCCCACGCTTCAACTCCCTCACACGGAGAAACACTCACAGGCTCCCCAGCTATCCCTCCCGCCAGTGCTATCTTGTCCATGTTCTCTGCTGGAACCGCCGAGGCCACCATCACCTCAAGAGGGCTTCCAATGGAGATAGCCGCCGGTAAGTCTTGGTCCCTCTCCGAAAACCTCTCTATGGTTCTACTGAGCTTCCTACCCTCAACAGCCCTCAAAACGAGCTTTTTATCTCCAATGGGCATCATCCTGTGATAAGACGATGAGAAGGCACCATCTTCGTCCTTGAACACGACAACAGAGGCCGTCATGTAAGGGCCGGGCTCACCGGTGTAGTGCTTCAATACGGGAAGATCCGATAGTGTGATATTCGCCCTAACCCATTCAGGATCCCCTTCTACTGGCGGGATGGGATTCTTGAGAGCCCCTCTTATCCTATCCCTCATCTCCTTCATATCCGAGATGTCGAAGGAAGCTAGCAGGGTCTCCCTCGACGTAGCCACACCTCCTACCACTCGGAAAGCGCTCCTCCTCCCATCAGGTAGCAGGGGCTTCTCGAAGAGGACCGCTTTCTTACCGTCCCATTTCTTTAGGTGGGCAGCGATCTCATACTCCACGGAAGTCTCCTTGCCAACTACGTGTAGAAGATCTCTTTCCTCCAGTCTTTTCAGGGCAAGCCTGAGCTCCATAAGCCTCCCCCTACCCGACCCTAACATCTTTTTATTCCCTACTCCGGATTCCCACCGAGGTGTCCTTCCCCATGTGGAAATTCGGAGAAAGGACTCACTTCATAGGAGAGCTGCAGGACCTTCCCGAGGGAGAACGCGTTAGGATAGCGGGCTGGGTGTACAGGAAGAGCGAGTTGGGAGGCGTGGTGTTCATACGACTTAGAGACTCCACAGGCGTTGTCCAAGTGGTGGTGAAAGAGGGAGAAGTTGGGCAGGACGATCTAGAGCGCGCGAGGGATGCGGGCATTGAGGCATCCCTAGTGGTGGAGGGCAGGGTGAGGAGGGATCCGAGGTCTCCCACCGGAGTCGAGCTTCTCGCCTCCAGCATCAAGATGGTCGGCCCCTCCCACGACTTCCCGATAAAACCTGACTCTGGTGAGGAGTTCCTGCTGGATAACAGGCACCTTCATCTCAGGACCACCAAGATGAGGAACGCCCTCCTGATCAGGAGGGAGGTCATGAGGGCCGTTGAGGAGTGGTTCATAACCAACGGCTTCGTCAGGGTCGAGGGCCCGACCTTCGTGGGAGCGGCGGTTGAGGGAGGAGCCACGCTATTCGAGGTCCCGTACTTCAACAGGAAGGCGTATCTAACTCAAAGCTCTCAATTCTATCTTGAAGCCGCCATATTCGCATTCGAGAACGTGTATACCATACAGCCCAGCTTCAGGGCGGAGAAGTCCAGAACTAGAAGGCATCTGACTGAGTTCTGGCACGCCGAAGCGGAGATGGCTTGGGCCGATCTCAATGGCATGATGGATGTGGTAGAATCCCTGCTCAAATATGTCTCTCAGAAGGTGGTGGAGAGAGCTGGCCACGTGTTAGAAGCCCTAGGCAGGAGATTTGAACCTCTTGAAGGGGACTTCCCGAGGATCACCTACGACGAGGCATTGGACATAGCCAAAAGGAAGGGCGCATCCATAGAGTGGGGCGAGGATTTCGGGACCGAGGTGGAGAGGGCCATCTCACTCGAATTCGATTTACCCGTATTCGTGACCCACTACCCGAAGCAGGCCAAGGCCTTCTACCACAAGCCCGACCCTGAGAGGCCTGAAGTGGTCCTCTGCGCCGATCTATTGGCACCAGAGGGAATAGGCGAAATAGTGGGAGGAGGTCAGAGGATAGAATCTGAGGAAGAGCTCCTCAGGAGGATAAGGGAGGAGGGATTGAATCCGTCGGACTACAAGTGGTACATAGACCTCAGGAGGTACGGTAGCGTACCCCATTCAGGCTTTGGCTTAGGAATAGAGAGGACGATAAGGTGGATAGCCGGCCTACCACACATAAGGGACGCGATACCCTTCCCGAGGACCCCGACCAGGCTCTATCCCTGATCCTCCACATCCTCCAACTTTGCCTCTTTCACCTGCTTGAAAGGCGTGTTCAGGACCTCTTGGAGCTTCCTAGCCTTAGCCTCACCCACCACCCTCCTCAACCTGTGGAAATCGGCGCTAAAAACGTCTTTTAGCGTTCCAAACTCGTTTAACAACTTTTCGGCCGATTTAGGACCTATGGAGGGAAAGCTCACGAGGACCGCATAGGCCTCCTCCCAAGACTTGGGCTTCCTCCTCCTCTTGACGGGTATTATCGAGGGCCTGTCCCCCTCGACCTTCCTAGATAGGTAGGCCAGAAACTTAGCCGTGTCCTCGGGGGATGTGACGTGGATTACTGAAACGCCCCTCAGGGCTAGAGAGGAGAGCGCTCCCAGGTAATGAGGGACGGCATTTCGTCTGATATGGAAGTAAGGTTCCTCTATGATTATTATGATGATCTCACAGTTGTTCCTCATTTGCTCGACCTGATCAAACAGTCTACCGTCGTAGATCGACTTAATGAAGTCATTCAGCGATTTTCTCTCCACGCAGACGTTGGTACCAACCAGATAGTCCGATACCTCTATTCTCCTCCTCTCAACGATCACTCCTTGCTTTCTAAGTAGCTTTTCTATGAGTTCAGGCTCTCTATCGTCCATTATTATCCTCAATGTCCTCACCGCTGAGCCACACGCTCCTTATCTCCTTAATTAGTTCCTTACTCTCCTCAGCAGAATCAGCGTACTCCATCTCATCCAGTACCATCCTAACGGCACCGCTCTCCAAGTAGGTCGCCCTCCCCCTGACTATCACCTCGCGACCTATCATCTCTCCCGCCACTTTATCGGTCGGGACGGAATGGGAGGGCTCTCCCAGCTCGTCAGATGCCTTTATCACGTCCTCGGTGCTCATTCCCAGTATCCTCTCGGCTCTGTCCCTGAAGGCCACGACCCTCGCTATCCCAGTCCCGTCGTCTATTGTGAACGTGAGGTAGAGCAGGGGAGTAGCCCTCTCCAGCTCACCGCAATTGGGGCAGTGAAATCTACCGTACTCAAACTCCACACGCGCGCCGCAGTTGGGACAGTGCCATGTCACTCTCGCCGTATCGGAGAACGAGATGACGGTACCTCTGAACTCCCTCAGTCCGTCGGATGATTCACCTATCCACATCCTCCTGTACTTTATCCTCTTAGCAGCCTTCTCCAGTCTAGAGGGGATTGACTGCTCAATTTTCTCGAGAATCTCAACCGTTCCGGACCTACTGAGGACGAGTAGCCCGTCGTTATCTGTGTATACCGGCCCGAACCTGAGCCTGAAAGGGGGACTTTCCTCAGACAGCAGATCAGCCCAATCCCCCCAGACCCTCAGGATCTCCAAGGAACCATCGATCTCGACCAATAGGTCAAGGAATTTCCTACCCCTAGTTCCTATCTCCTCCAGGGGGAATGAGAAGAGGACCGTACCCTCGAGTGTACCGCTACCACCTTCCTCAAGGACTTCCAGCCTAGTGCGAGGCGTGGAATGCAGTTCTAGGGAGTCGTCCCTCATGACTACCCTAGCATCGGAGAGGATGACGGTAGATCCTTCAACGAGGTCATCCGTCAGGGAGGCCTTGTCTCCCCAGAGAACAACCCTCACCACATCTCCTTCCTCATCCCTGAGTAGGAAGGAGCCCCTCCTTCCAATACTGCCATCGCTCCTGGTGAATTCCGAGACCGGATAGACCCTAACGACCGTCCCCTTGAAATCAACCACATCACCATCCTTATCGTAGAGCTCTCTTACCTTCAGGATCCTCCTCTCCTCCACTGGAAGATCCTCGTAGCCGCTGGGTAGGACCTCTATGTCCGACCCGGAGTCGAGGTGTAAGGCCACCCTGCCGAACCTCTCCGAGACCCGCGCATTGGTCACCTTGATCACATCGCCTTCCCCTATCTCCCCTCTGCGTATCCTGTCAACCAAGCTCTTCGACCACACAATGACATCTATATGCCCGGTCTCATCTGCCAGCTTGAACTCGGCCCTCTCGGATGGTTCCCCGCTTCTATTGACGTAGCTGAGTATGCCGTACATCCTCACGATCTTTCCTTGAACGGTGGCCTTCCTCATACCGGGAACCAGCTTATTGATTTTGATGGTGGGGTAATGGGCCTGCTCATCCTTAGACACCTGACCCACATCTAGCTCGACGGCTATGAGGGAGAGGGCACCATCGGGTTTAACGAGACCCTTCATCTCCTCCACATACTTCCTTACCCTCTCCAGCACCTCCTCTACCGTGAGACCAGCCTTGGAAGCCACTAACCTCACTTTCTCCATGAACTCCTCGTCAAAGCCCTCATCGCGTCCAGTCTCCAACCTCAAACACCCGAGCCCTCTACCTCAACAACCGACGGCCTATTCAACCCACCCTCCACTCTAAACTTAACCGGTAGGAATTTCTCCACCAGCCATATATTACTTTCAGCATGCAGGGTCAGCCTCGAAATGCCTATCCTAGACCTTCCCGAGGCTATTGCTAGGTAGGGAATTATCATGTCACCCGAATGGTTATCAAAAGCCATTTCGGTATCTAACTCCTCCAGTAACTTGATTGCAGCGTTCTTTCCGACCACCTCGCTCGGCTTACCCCTCTCTCCAAGATCGTCAGCGCCGATAACGGGTCTACTCTCGCTCCAGAGGACTATACCGGCACCCGGACCGAGGTGCCCGTCTTGGGACCAATCCTCCTCTATTAGCACTCTGAACCCCCTGCCCTCCAATACCTCACCGGCTGCCCTGATCATCCTCCTCGTGACATGCCTGGGTAGCTTGACCGCGTGAGCTCTTCCCCTGATTAGAGAGATGTCGTCCCTCTTCACCTTATCGAGACCTGTGAGGTCCGAGGGCTGGACCTTCAGCTCCACTAGTCCGCCGCCCTTCGGGTAATGCCCCCTCTTGATCAGCCTGATCTCCGCATGGGCTCCCATCATGGTGAGATTCGGGAGAAAGACCTCTCTCATGTAGTCGATGGGAGGGGCCATGGGAACATCCGTCCCTCCCCTGATTAGGAATCTCACGCCACTGTCAGACGTCAGACAGGCTGGCAGCAATGCTTGAATCACGAGAGTCACGCTTCCAGCAGTACCTATGTCTACCTCGAACATCCCTCCTCTCTTACTCCTAGGTACGAAGAGCACTCGGGTGGAACCCACCCTAGCTCCTTCCACATGCGCGTCCGTTAACTTAGCGAGGGCCATCACTGCATTGAGATGCTGTGGCCTGAGGCCCGGCTTCTTCCTCTTAGCCCTTATATTGTACACCTCAACGGGTTTGAGCGTGACGGCGGACAGGGATAAGGCGTATCTGAGTATGGACCCCCCGCCCTCTCCGTAACTTCCGTCGATCCTTATCGGCTCCATACAGATGGGAAGGCCCTGTGTTCCCCTTTAAATAGCATTCCCTAGTCCTTTAGGTCGGTGAAAGGGGATGGCGGGGACGAGGATCAAGTTCGTCATAGAGGAGGTGGACGGTAGGTACGTGGGAATAGGAGTCGGTGGAAGGGAGCTCTACTGCAATACGATCCCCCTCTCCTCTAAGGAGGAGGCAGAGGCCGACCTGAGAGCTACTTGCTACTCTGCTTGGGGGGATTCATTGGATCTGGTGCCGGAGTACCACATACCCTCAGCCTACGGATTGGCCCTCTTGATAAGTAAGTTGTTCTCCGGTGAGAGTGTGGACCTCTCCGGGATCAGACTGGCCCGCCATCCCCGGGAGAAATTCTGGAACGCCATCCTGTTGATGAGCTCCATCCCGAGGGGCATGGTAACGACGTATGGAGAGCTGGCGAGGGCTTTGGGTACTTCACCGAGGGCCGCCGGAAACTACGCCTCTCGAAACCCGTTTCCACTCATAGTTCCCTGCCACAGGGTGATAAGGAGCGACATGAGGATAGGGGGCTACAGCTACGGTCCCATACTGAAAGCGTCACTGTTAATTGCTGAGGGCGTGAAAGTGGACTTCGACACAGGTAAGGTGGATCCCTCCAAGGTGATCAGATCCGAGGAATTATTGTCCCTTAAGGAGGTGCGGGGAATTGTCAGTTACCACCAAACCCGTCTTCGCGTCTGACTTCGGTACCTCATACTACAAGTTCGGGCCATGGTGGCTCATGAAGACCGGGCCCGACATGGTAGAGAACAGGGGGTACTTTCCGAGGATATCGAAACTCTCGGCCGAGGTCAGGGGCATAAAGCCGAGGGAAGTAGTGGTGGGTAACGAGGTAGCAGAGTACTTGGAATCCAAAGCAGATCTATCTAGGCTCTATTATCCCATGAGAAATGGCATAGTGGAGAGAGGGGATGAGAGGGGCTGGAAGGTCATAAAGGAGCTCGTGAGATACGGGCTTCTAAAATATCACCCCGGAAGAACGGACTCTACCGGGGTTCCTTTCCACGGTTTCTTCGTAGTCGCATCGCTAGCTGCCCAAGCACCGACATACATGTACGAGAGGCTGTTTGAGATCCACAGGGAGGTGAACGCCGAGGAAGGAGGCGGCCTTGTGAGGGCGGTCACCATAATACCGCAGCCACTGGCGGTTGCCATAGCGGAGAAGGCGGTGACATGCGTCGTCGTCGAAGCAGGGCATGGAAACACCCAGATAACGCCTATAAGCAGAGATGTAATTAAGGCTGCCTTGATACCCCTCAACAGGGGAGGAAGTGATTCGGATAGGATCGCGGCCCAGATACTGAAGGATCTCGGTTACTCCGACTTAGCTAGGGAGGAGAAATTCGTCCGCATATTCAAGGAATCGGTGGGTCTCCTTCCTTTAGACGTAGATAAAGCCATATCCTGGGCTAAGGACCATCCCAGCGCGCTACAGTCGGTCTTCCGCATTCCGGGCACCACGGTGGAGGTGGACATGGGAGACAAGGCGTGGCAGAGGTTCCTCATCGGTGAGTTCTTCTTCAATCCCGGACACGAGATCTTCGAGAGTTACTACTCTAGGGGCTTTACTCCACCCAAGGACACTCTAGTGGGTGGCGAAGTGATCCCGGGAGATGTGAGCCTCGCCGAAGCTATAAGGGAATCCATTTCCAAGACCCCCGTGGAGCTGCAATCGTCCATAGTGAGGCACATTATACTATCGGGAGGGGCCTTCAACTGGCAAGTCCCCAAGGGATTGGAAGGGATAGCCACGGACTCGCCGACCAAGCTTAAGGTGATGATGAAATCCGTGGGTCTGGAAACCGATCCCAAGATGGTCTCAGACCCCCAGTTCAGCGTGTGGAGGGGAGCCATAGTCTACGGATTGGCAGTCGGGGAAGGAATAAAGTGGGACTGGGGAAAAATGGAGGGCTGGTTCTACGTGGAATGAACCATCTCTTGGAATTGGATGGCGTTCTCGAAGCTGAAATAGGAGTTATTGAACAGCACGTAGTTCTCCCTCAAGGACCACTTCTCCACAATCTCCCTAAGCTTCTCTAATTCCTCCTGTCCGTACTTGTGAGAGTAAACGATCCTCTTCCCCTCCCTCCTCCCATGCAACCTGTAATATCGAATCTTACCGTAAACGGGAGCTTCGTACATGGGGTCCACGACATGAGAGATACCTAGATCCTCCAGCAGATCCTTGAACTCCGGGCTTCTGAACCAACCGGCCTCTCTGACCTCCCATGCCAGCAGGAAATCCCCTGAGATGGCTGAGAAGAACTCTCGCGCGTTGGTGAGATTGACTTCGTTGAATTCGAAGGAGGGTGGGCTTTGAAAAACTACGATATTAGCTCCGAGCTCCCTCACCAGAGCCCTGAATTCCTCCCAAAGTTTGAAGTTCTCCTTGGTGGGCTTGAGCGACCCATAAGAATCTTCCTTGGGAAGGCCCGTCTTACTCCATATCCTGCTCTTGGGATCGTGGGTGAAGGCCATCCAGGCCTTTACGGTGAATTCAAAGTCTCTAGGGGCTTCTTCACGCCATTTCCTCAAGGTTTCAACCTTAGGGGGCTTATAAAATGTCTTTTGGACCTCCACCAAACTGAGTTTCTGGTAGTATTTCTTCCTAGAGACCTGAAACCCGCAGCAACCCACCTTCACGGTAGCAGATATCCCCATTTCTCCACCATCGCCTCCACATCCTTATCCCTCCTGATTACTGATAAGGGGTTTTCACCCCTCATGAACGAATCTAGCACCTCTCTCATGGATCTCACTCCAGCTATGATCCCTCTAGGGTGATCGTATATTCCTAGATCCCCGTTGAGGATCACCTGCAGGTCCTCAGGTACGTTAGCGATAGCTATCCCTTGGTGGACTTGGGGGGCAGTTAGCGGCATCGCAGCGCCCTTCCCTCCTCCTATGATCTCGTCTAACTCCCTAACGATCTCCAGATCCTCCCGCTTCCATGCCACAGGTCTCTCAATCAGATCAAAGCCACTAACCCTTAGGAGCTCGTAAGTGGCTTTAATCCCGAGTCCTGCCTCTCTAGAGAGGCAGTTCACACTCCTCGCTGCTAAGAATATGTCATCTAGGAACTCGATCGCAAGCTCGAGCCTACCTAGATCCCAGCACATATGGACATAAAACCCCCTCATCCCCAAGGAGATGGCGCGCTCTAGGTCTTCCGAGGATGTGGGAAGTCTCATGAAGTACAGTACCCGCTTACCTTCTTCCTCTTTTATCCTATCGATGATTTCGACTATTTGATGAGCCCTATCTAGGTAAGGAGAAGCCTCCTTATCCATTAAACTGAGGGGGTCGAAGCCTACGTGGAGACCGGCTTTACACATCTCCCTAAATAATCTCGCGTGTGAGAGGGGATGCAAAACGACATTCTTCCCCACTGAGGCCGCCACACCTGGTCCTCTCAGCCCTAAATACTTCTTCAGCCCAGATTTACCGGGGGTAGGGGACCTCACCCTGTCGAGAGGGAATTCAACGCTCTTTACCTCACAGATTGGTGGAAGATGCTCCAGTAGCGATTCTACCGCGTAGTATATGGATGGGAGGAGGAGATCTCCGCCCAACAGTTCCTCGGGTAGTTCAATTATGTATCTGTACTTTCCTACTTCCTCCAGCTCTACCCTCGCCTCTACTTCCTCTTCAAAGTCTGTCGGTATAGATATCTCTCGCAAGGGCTTTTTACACTCGAGTTCCAAGATCAAGACCTTTTCACCCACATTCGGTCGTCACCCGGGGTTCCCTTAAATGATTCCGGTGTAAGTATGTCCGATGCCGGAAGAGGTGGAATTACCGAAGGGTGAAGGGGTGTTAGTGAGGTCACCGGCCTCTATTAAACTCCTAAGCGGCAACATCGAAGTTTGGGGGGCCGAGTTCGATGAGATATCGGTTCAGATGGACGGTGTGGAGCTACTAGTCACATCTTCCATCGATTCGAAAGTAGCTATAGATGGACACTACGTGAAGCTAGAGAACCCCATCCCGGACTGGTGGGAAGAGCTTCCTGAAATCGTAGCGGGCAAAAATACCATATTCATAGGAAGAGTGGACTCCGGTAAGAGTTCTACGGTAGTTTTTACGATCAACAGGATAGTGAGGAGCGGTAGCACGGTCTCCGTAATCGATTCAGACGTTGGCCAGTCCGATCTGGGACCACCCGGGGTGATCTCCAGCAAGGATGTGGGAAGGCCCGTCATCCACACCAAGTTACTGGAACCGGACTTCATGTATTTCATCGGCGATAAGACACCAAGCGGTCACTTCCTCCCAATGGTGAAGGGACTTCTAGACGCCTTGAATAGATCTAGGAGCGACACTGTTCTCATAAACACCACGGGCTTCGTGGATGGAGGAGCAGCTAGGGCTCTAAAGAGGTTCAAAGTCGAGTTCCTGGATCCGGACATCGTGGTATTGATAGAGAAGGAAGAAGGGGACTTAAATCACATAGCCAAGATGATCCCCAAAGATGTGAAGGTTCTAAAGGTCAAGTCACCCGTAGGAGATCGGACCAAAAACAGGAACTACAGGATCGCTGTCAGGAGAGCTCTCCTCAGGAGATACCTATCTGGTGCCGCTACGAGAAAGCTTGACCTCCGAGAAATCGAGCTGATGAACACATTCCTCATGACTGGCAGGGTGAAGGACGAGTATATCCCATTCTTAGAGCGCATCTTGGGAGTGGGGGTCCGGTGGATGGAGGAGTCCCCTGACATGCTTATAGCGCTCACGGAAGGCGAAGTCGACAGGAGGAAAATCGCGATGCTATCAGAGCTCCTGAACAAGGAGGTGAGAATAGGCCCAGTAAATGTTTACGAGGGACTCTACGTGGGCCTCGTCCAAGGAAGAGAGTGCAGGGGAGTCGGCATAATACAATCGATGGACATCAGGGAGGGCTGGATGAGCGTCTTAACAAAGTATGAGGGGCAGGTAGAGGGGATTGCACTGGGATACATCAGGTTTAATGCTGAGGGCGAGGAACTCGGCTCAAGGGGGATGAACCTTCCATGAGCTCCTCCTACATAAAAAATCTGGATGAGCTTGTTGATAACGGAGCGACTAGGAGGGACAAGGACGCTAGAAGGGCCCTGCTGCTGGCCTTTGATAAGGCGATCACAGCCGCCGACGCTTATAAAGCGGTATTTTCCAGATTCTCTGATCAGGAGATAGTGTTCGGCACCTCATCTGTCGACATAGGATCTTTTGAGGATGTATACGTGGTGGGAGCGGGAAAAGCAGGCAGCATGATGGCTAAAGCTGTGGAGGACAGGATAGGGGAACGCATATCATCAGGTTGGATCAATGTCCCTGCTAAGACCGAGAAGGCCGTTTCCCTCTCGAAGATCATGTTGAATCCCGCTGGCCACCCCATCCCCGATGAGGGTAGCCTGAAAGGGGCGAAAGAGATCTTAGATATAGCTAGGAAGGCGGGGGAAAGGGACCTAGTTCTCTCCCTGATATCTGGCGGCGGTTCGGCTCTAATGGAATATCCCATGGAAGGCATCTCTCTGGACGACCTCCGGGAGATGAACAGGTTGCTCGTACTTTCCGGAGCGGATATCAGAGAGATAAACGCCGTTAGGAAGCATGTATCTCAGATAAAGGGTGGTAGGCTCGCCAAGGCCGCCTATCCAGCTACCGTCGTGTCACTGATAATATCTGACGTTATAGGGGATCCTCTGGATGTCATAGCCTCCGGTCCAACCGCGCCGGATGAGACAACTTTCGAGGACGCTTGGCAGGTTCTCGAAAACTATTCACTCGTCGATAAAATGCCAGAATCCGTGATAAAGGTGTTGAAACGTGGGTTAAAGGGCGAAATACCGGAGACCCCCAAGCCGGGCGACGAGGTATTCAATAGGGTCGTGAATGTGATAGTGGCCAACAACCTGAAGGCTGTCCAGGCAGCTGAGAGGGCGCTGGTTGAGATGGGCTACAACGTCCTGGTGCTCGGCTCCAGAGCAGAGGGAGAGGCCAGACACATAGGTAAGTTCCTAGCAGGGCTTGCAGTCTCCATAGCAAAGGAAGGGCTGCCCCTCACTCCGCCTGCAGCCGTCATCTTGGGTGGAGAGACCACCGTTAAGGTGACGGGACAGGGAATTGGGGGTAGGAATCAGGAACTGGTTTTAGGAGGAGTCAGGACTATATCGGGCCTCGAAGGGGTCGTGCTGGGGTCCGTGGGTACCGATGGGGTAGACGGGGTATCTGACGCGGCGGGAGCGATTGCTGACGGCCGGACTCTGGAGAGGGCGCTCTCGGAGGGCTTGAGACCGGAAGTCTTTCTGAAAAATAACGACTCCCACACGTTCTTCTCATGGCTCGGCGATGCCATCTTCACGGGACCCACTATGACGAATGTGATGGATGTCATGGGGCTGGTGGTTCAAGAGTGAAGCCCTCAACAATGATTTTTAAGTGGGGAAATCCCACCTATCTAGCGAATCCGTGGGGATAACATGCCGAGAAGGAACCCGAAGGGAAACGACTCCTCCCGAGGTTGGAAGGGGAGACTGGGCAGGAAGGCTAAGGGAAGCTTGTACGTGACCAGATTCGATAAGCCGGAGGAGAAGTCCTCCTCTCTGAAGCCAGGAGACTTGATAGAAGTGCTGGTACAGTCCGTCAACAGGAGAGGTGAAGGAGAAGGGGTCTACAAGGGAAGACCTGTGGTGATAGTCGGCGCTGCAGATCCAGGAATCACCGTAACAGCTAGGATAAGGAAGATCTCCGGTGGTAAGATAATAGCTGAGATGATAGAAGTCCACTAGATGAACGGCGAAGACAAGACGGTATCCAGTCTAGAGAGACTTCTAAGGGAGCTGGGTTTCTCCTCATACGAATCTAAGGTATTGGCCTACCTCTCCCTCTCGAGGGGACGGATCAAGGCTAGTGATCTGAGTAGGGCAACAGGGATACCTAGGACCAAGGTATATGGGGTATTGGAAGCTCTAGAGGATCTTGGTCTGGTAAGGGTGACTCCTACCAGGCCGTTAGAGGCCTCAGCACCCCCTCTTGATCTTTTACCCACTCTTCTCTCCGAGATTGTGATAGAGGAAGCCCTTCGAAAGCTTTCACTCCTCAAGAAGATGTTCCAGCTGGAGTTCAGCGAGGGCCTCTGGATCCTCAGCGAGGTTTCTCTACCAGTGGAAGGCAGAGATGCCCTGAAGAGGATCTCCAGCGCTCTATTGAGGGATTCCAAGGACTTCCTCATTTTAGTAGCCAATGAAAGAACGATAGAGTTCGTGCCCTCTGATTTGAGGTACAGGAATATCAGTATAGTTGTGGAGAGTCCAGACACCTATGAGAAGCTGAAGAACAGGGGTCTCAAGACGAGGAACGTCAGGTTAGCGAACCCGGGATTTTTTGCGTTCGTCACTGAGAGATCAGGGCTCATATCTAATGAAAATATGACAAATGGATTCATCTCAACGGAATCAGGGCTAGTAAAGGCTCTTACGGTCTTATTAAGGGCGCTTTACCTGACCTCACCTGCTCTTAAATAAAGGTTAAATCCCAACCCGTCAACTTGTGGGGGGATGAAATGGACCCTGAGGAGAAGGAGGGTTGTGACTGGGAGCTGGAATTGATGCAGCTAAATTCTTTACTTGACCTCCTGAGATTGGCAGCGGCATCCAACTCCATTACTGTCCTTCTAGAGTTCAAGAGTGAGTCGCTTGGAAGGAGAGTGATAGGCACCTTCGCGAACAATTACGGGGCTACAAAACCAGATGTATTCTCCTACGTCCTCTACGAGGGGGAGAATGACGGAAGTTTCCTCGTGTATAAGGCTGATGAGACGGGGGAACAGTACAATTTCTCGAATGGGATCTCCCCAGCTGGTAGCATGGCTTTCCCCTTGGTGAAACTCCCGAAGGAACCTAAGTGGTTCTCGAAGAGGTTCTCCAATGAGCAGGAGTAAGCCCTCTGCCACAGTACTCGCTTCCCTTGGCTTAATCTCGGTGATTGCCGTTTCCCTCTCTTATATATCGGTCTCGTCTCTCAGGACCGATGTTACTGGAAGCCTCTCTTGTAGTGGTGGGGAGGCGATTTTAGAGGTGATGAACGAGGGCAAGAGGGTCACAGTTTACTACATCAGCGTGATACGGGGAGATCGTGTGGTGGAGCTTAGACAAGTAGGCACGGTTCTAGATGAGGGTGAAACCTTAAGCATCAAGCTAGAACTTCCTAAGGGTTCTAAAGTGTCTGTACTGTTCGATAAGGGGGTCATTCCGAATCTGTCGTGCGGGGAGAGAGGGCGCTCCCAACCGTGAAACAGTTTTATTCGACGAGTTCCCTACTGGAAGGGGCCGTGGTCTAGCTTGGTAGGATGCCGGCCTTGGGAGCCGGAGGTCCCGGGTTCAAATCCCGGCGGCCCCATTTACGGGGATCATAATGGTAGGGAGGATTTTCACCAAGAGAGGTTTGCTCAAGTTCCTGTCATCTCATTTAGAGGATACTGTTTACTCGGTTGAGATCAGAGAGGATAGTATCTCGATTCGTCGGGTCTCGCCGGTGACTAAAGGAACTCTGGGAATGAAGCTAGACGATGAGACGGTTAATTACCTTATCTCTAGGGGGGCAACCCTTTGAGGGCCGTGGTGGATACCAACGTGCTGATTTATGCCTACTTCAGTGATGCGGAGAGGCACGACGAAGCCAGGAAACTCCTCATCTCCCTGGACAAGTGGATAATCCCTCTCGTAGTTGTGGTGGAACTGTTCTGGTTCAGCAGAGGAGCTGGTCTCGATGCTAAAAGGACGAGGGATTTGATACTAACGTATCTAGCGGATAAACGGGCCGAGCTGGCGCATAACGAGCTGGATGAGATCCTCGACTCCCTGTCATGCGAGGACCCCTTGGACTGGGAGGACGAGCTCATATTATCCATAGCCGAGAGGGAAGGTGTCCCCCTCGCTACTTTCGATAGTAAGATGAGAAGTAAAGCGGAAGGAAGGGGAATCCAACTTATTCCGTGAGTGAATTGGTGCCGGGGCCGGGATTTGAACCCGGGACCCCCGGATTTCCCAGCGGGAGCACCGTGGGCCCTACCCAACTTATGAGTCCGGTGCTCTAACCAGGCTGAGCTACCCCGGCTCCAATGGAGTGGGTGGAACACCGCACTAATAAAAATTGACCCTTGCCGATATAGCGATCCACGGGCACGGTAATCCATGATTGTAGAGGCCCACGCTCGGTGTGAGCTGGGAACTCCATCTCCATTGAGGATTCGTTGATGTTCGCTCTCCTCATCGCGTGGGCCATGAAAGATGGGCCCTCCGCATTTTTAAGGTTATGGAGATATTTTTAACACCTAGACCAGCCGTATAATTCGGTGATAGGCGTTGGGCTTCGAAATATCGGAAGAGTTTGAAGAAGAGATCCCCTACTCACTCGCCGATTACATACTTCAGCCAATTAGACTCGCTTCAACCATCTTCAGGGCGATGGTGATCAAGCCGAAGCTCAAGTACTGGTTAGTGGCCCTACTGATAGGCTCAGCCTTCACCGGCTTGGGTATGTGGATGGTGTTTCAGAAGATAGAGATCAACTTAGTGGGTGGGGGGAACATACCGGAGGAGGCCTTGGAGGCGGCCAAGGAGATGATGAACGTATTCATGAAGAACCCGGTAATCATATACTTAGAAGCCCTTCTCTCAGAGCTCTTTATCCAGTTACTAGCTGCTGTGGTCCTCTTCGTGTTAGTAAAGCTTATGTCAGGTGAAGGTGGCTTCTCCTCGTCGCTAATGGTGGCGGGCCTGAAAAACATTCCCTCGATACTTTCCGGACTCCTGATGGCGTACATAGGCTACATCATGCCCCCCATGAGATGGGAGATAGATCTCTCTACGGGAAACGTCGGCGGACTCGGTGGTGCGATGCCCCAAGGCTTAGAGCTTCAACAACAGGCCATAAATATGCTAGTCTCCTTATGGATGGTAGTTATCGTCTATATGGCTTGCAGGTATGGTTTCAGGATGAACAAAGGCAGATCTCTGCTTACCACGGTAATACTGTGGGTAGTCCTCAACTTCACGATATTCCTGAGTCTCCTGTAGCCTAACCCTCATTCCTCCCTATTTATTGAATAGAGGGCTAGGTCCCTAAGCAGATCCTTCTGAGGGGTGTTCCCCAACACATCCAATTTCTCTATGGCCTCAGCGGCTAGACTGTTCGCCATCTCCTCCAAGAGCTCTCTCAACCCCTCCTCCTTAAGAAGAGAGGTAAGTTCTCCTGGAGACCCCCAGTCTAATAGATCGTCCTTTATCTGGTAGGCCATCCCCATGTAGAGCCCGTATAAACCTAGGTCGTCAGAGATATCAGGCCTACCAGCAATCACAGCGCCCAATGATGTAGCTGCCTCGAAAAGGACAGCTGTCTTGAACTTGAGTATCTCAAGGTACTCGTTCAAGGAGAGGGGAGTTCCAGCTTCCAACACCTGTACTTCCCTCATCTCTCCCACGGACATGAGTTTAGACGCCCTCGATAGTATCTCACCCACTCTCCTATCTTCATACATGCTGGCTATGTCTAGGACCAGCGATAGTATGAAGTCAGCCACGAGAATGGACATCTCAAACCCGTACTTCATGTGGAAGGAGAACTCTCCCCTCCTCTGCGTGCTCTTATCTATGATATCGTCGTGTATTAAAGAGGCCGCGTGTATGAGCTCTATCGCGGCAGCCGCGGGACTCGGATTCCCGCCCCCACCACAGGCATCATGAACGATCAAGAGAAGAGCGGGCCTTACCTTTTTCCCTCCGCTCAGGAATTCCTTTAAGGGAAGGAAGAAAGGAGTATCCGACTCTTTATTCAATATCTCATCGATGGCAATTCTAGCCTCGCTGACGTAGTGTTCCAGCGACGATTTTATGCGGTCCTTTAACGCTATGCGCGCTCACCTCAGTAGTGGCTGCGGCCTCACTCCTCTAAAATAATGCTCCTCCTCTTGACCACCTTATCGGGATGCACAACTATTCCATTATCCGTAATTTCGAAGGGATGCCTCCTCATGGAGTGGGCAGTACCCCTCATCTTCCAGATTATGAGGCTCCTGACCAGCTCACCATCCCACTCATCCAAGTCCAGTCTAATGATTCCATCGGCCGCGTGCTCGACTCCTGGGCCACCAAACCCTCTTTCAGTGACTCCTACCTGGCTTATCAAGATGGACGTGGTTCCTGTCCCCGATAGCACCTTCTTCAGGAGTAGAACAGTCTTCCTTGCCACCACGGGCTTGGTCAGGTAGAGTGCGGTCACAGAATCCACAACGACCCTCACCGCACCTACATCGCTGATGGCAGCTTTCATCTCGTCTATGAGGCTGTGGACATCCTCCGGATCTGTGACTACATATTTCTCCCTCTTAGCCGCTCCCCCTATTCCGCCGGTGTAGGCATCCACTATAGCGAACTTGCCCGCCTCCTCATAAGGTCTGGGATCCCACCCGAATGCGGACATGTTTATCCTGACCTGCACCGGGTGCTCCTCCAGAGCTACGTAGACGCCAGCCTCACCACTCTTCAATCCATTGTACAGGTACTGCATCCCGAAGATCGTCTTCCCCGTGCCTGGCCCACCTGAAAGGAGCACGACGTTCCTCTCAGGTATACCCCCGTTGAGGAGTTCATCCATGCCGGGTATACCCGTCTTTACTCTCCTCATACGCTCACCCTGATTCTAACTATCTTTAAAGTAAGTAATAATGTCAACCCCCGATGTGGAAATGAAGTTGCTCCACATGGATGAGGTTGAGATAAGGAGAGCGCTCCGCGACGGTAGGATAAAAGTATCGGTGTACGGATTAGGCCATGTCGGCTCTCCTATATTGGCGGCATGGCTCCAAGCAGGAGCTAGTGGTGTGGGTGTGGATGTGGATGAGGAGAAGATACTCAAACTCAGTAGGGGGGATTCTCCCGTCGATGAGCCTTGTCTCACGGACATCTTTAGAAAGGCCTTGGAAGAAGGGAGGCTTAAAGCGACGAGCGACGGGGAAGGGGCATCCAAAGAAACCCACGTCAAGATAATAGCTGTTCCGACTCTGATAGATATCAAAGGAGAGCCTAATCTCGATGCCCTTAGGTCTGCAGCCAGATCCATAGCCTCCGGACTAAAAGAAGGAGATCTGGTTATACTGGAGAGCAGTGTTCCTCCTGGAACTACTAGGGAAGTCCTAAAACCAATTCTGGAAGAATTAAGCGGACTCAGAGCCGGGAGGGACTTCGGACTTGCTTACAGTCCAGAGAGGATATCTGAAGGAAGGGCACTGAGAGATATAGTGGAATCTTACCCCAAGGTGGTTGGAGGGATCGACTCGAGGAGTACCGAGGTGACCGCTACCCTATATTCGATGATCGCAAAGAAAGGCGTGATAAAACTATCTAATGACGTAGCAGCCGAGCTCGAGAAGCTAGCTGAAGGTATATACCGGGATGTTAACATAGCATTGGCCAACGAGATTGCTGCCCTCTGTAGGAAACTGGGTGTGGATTATGATGAGGTAAGGTGGGCAGCAAACAGCCAGCCCTATTCGCATCTACATAGGCCGGGCACAGGTGTGGGAGGACTTTGCATCCCAGTGTACCCGAGATTTCTCTTGTGGAAGGCTAAAGGTGTAGGAATAGATCTCCGCCTGACAGCTACTGCTAGGACCATCAACGAGAACATGCCAGCCGAAGTATCTCGCTTAGTAAAAGAAGGTATGGAGAGATTAGGCATATCTAACCCCAACATAGTGATTCTGGGATTAGCTTTCAGAGGAGATGTACCAGATTCGCGTCTCTCCCCAACATACGATCTCGTAGAGCACCTGCTTTCAATGGAAGTTGGTGGGATCGTGGTCCATGATCCTATGATAAGAAAGGACTATGAGCTTGAGAGGATGGGGATCCCCCTGACAGATGATCTGATCAAGGCCCTCAGAGAAGCTGACATCTTAGTGATAGCTACTGACCACTCCCTCTATCGGATGAAATCCAGTGAGCTATTCAGAATGTCAGATAGGCTAAGGCTGATCGTGGATGGCAGGCATGTTATAGAGGTAGATTCACTGCCCCCCAACGCTCTATACGTTGGGATTGGTAGACCTTGGCAGGGAGGATAGAGAGCCCGCCAGTCGCCTCACCAGATATATCGTGAAGACCTCTACCAGCGAATCCATGGCCGATAATGCGAGCCAAGGATCCTTAGAAACGACGAATGCGCCATGCCTCAGAACTACAACGGCGTTGACGTTCTTCATTGCATCAGATACCATCTCAGCCAATTCTTCAGTACCGTAGGGTCTCCAAGGAAGTAGTACGATGTCCCTCAACAGAATCCTAGCTTCCTCTGTCCAATCAACCTCTTTCAACGGGGCAAGGAATGCTCGATCGGGTTCCAGTTCGCCTACCATGGAGATCGACAGTCCGGTCACTAAGGGGTGGTGGCAGTGAAGGACCGCACCTACATCAGGTCTGACCCTGTATATACCCACATGCAGCCTCCATTCGGAGCTAGGTCTCCCATCACCCTCCAAGATGTTCCCTTGATTATCTATGAGTACCATGTCACCGGCCCTCAATTTTCCCTTGAACTTACCTGAGGGAGTTATCAGCACGGCATCGCCTATGCGTACGCTAGCGTTCCCCCCGGCTCCCGTGGTGTAGCCCCTCTCGTATGCCAACCTCATGACTTCAGCCAGCTCTGAGGCCTTACCAGTACGGTCCATGGTGATACCTCTCCATCATCCAAAGTCTCCTCAGGTATCTCACCCTATGCCTGTACGGATAGGCCATGAGGACTCCCGCTATGAATCCACCCACGTGGGCCCAGTATGCAACTCCCGTGGCTTCTCCAGCTAACAGACCGGGGATAAGCTGCCATATGAACCAGAACGTTATGTAGTATTTAGCAGGTATAGGTTCCACCGTTATGAAGTACCAGATGAGTATGACCGTCATTATCCTAGCTTGAGGGAAGAAAACGAGGTAGGCTCCTAGCACGCCACTTATTGCTCCGCTGGCTCCCACGGCCGGTATTCCTGACAAGGGAAACACGGCCATGTGGAGAAAGCTCGCAGCAACTCCAGATATCAGATAGAAAATGAGGTACTTGAAGTGACCGAAAGCAGCCTCCACATTGTCCCCAAATATGTAGAGATAGAGCATATTCCCCAGAAGATGGAGCCAACCTCCATGCATAAACATCGAGGTGAAGAGCCTGTACGCATTAGAGGCCGGGTCCTCCAAGAAGAGCTTTGGAACAAACCCATACTCTTGGATCAGAAGCTCAAATCTCACAGGTCCACCAGCTATCTGCCAGAGAAAGACCAGAGTATTGAATAGGATCAATCCATAAGTAACCCAAGGGGTTATTGGACTGGGGTTCTCATCCTTGAGGGGAAACAAGGGATCATCCTCCCAGAGGGCTCAGCTGACCCTCTTCAGGGCCATATACACCCTCTTGCCGAATACTCATCATGGCCCTCGGGAAAATTGGGGAGGAGGGGCTTAAACTTTTACCCCCTTGAGGAGGGACTCACCGATCTCCTTACCTCTGTCCACGGCTCTCAGGTTCAAATCTATGAACTGAGGCTTCACCATCCTTCTTATCGCTTCTTTCAAGTTCTCCAATGGTATGATGCCGGAAATAGTTACGAAAACTCCAAGCATGAGCATGTTGGCCACGAGCCTGTTGCCCAGCCTCTCAGCCTCATCGGTAGCAGGGATCTTGTAGATCGCCTTCACTTTGCCCTCTACCGGATCGAAGTACTTGATCATTGAGGAGTCCGCTAAGATCACTGTCTTATCCAATGGGTACCTCTTGGAGAATGTGTTAAGAGACATTTGATTCATTGCTATCCAGTAATCCGGACTTATTATCTTAGGATAGTCAATTTCCTCATCTGAGATGACCACTTCAGATCTCGTGGATCCCAATCTCGCCTCAGGCCCATATGTATAGGTGGCAGCCGCGTAGTAGTTGCTCAGCACGGATGCTTGGGATAAAACAGCGCCAGATAGTACCACCCCCTGACCACCAAAGCCGGAGATCATGACTTCAATCCTCAAGCCACCACACCCCCTTCTTGACGATTTCATCCCTCTTTCTAATTCTCTCCAACCAGGGCTTCTCGTACTTCTCCTCAACTTCCAGAAGCTCCCTCTCCTCTTTCTCATCCACTATAACTTGGAGTGCGAAGTCGGGACAGTACCATTCACATAACCTGCATGCCCTGCACTGTTCTATCCTAGCAGCATAGGGTTTCTTCACCCCTCTCCAATTCCTTTCCTCGCTTATCTCTAGGACATCCCAAGGACAGGCCCAAATACAGAGGTAACATCCCTTGCAGAGCTTGTCGCTCACAGCTATCTGCTGCACTTTCACCTGAGATGCCATTAAGCTCACCTCCCCTTGCCCTGAGCCCTCTCCTCCACTTCTCTCAGCCTCTCAGTGTATTCCTTCCTATCGGTTCTGTGCAAGTACTCCCCTACTATGATCTTACCCTTCAACTCGTCCGGACTCTTGTTCTTCGCGACCCCTATAGGTACGGAGTTCTCCTTGAACCACTGCATCATGTCCCTCGGATCTGGACGGTTCAGTATGTACCTGCCGGCGTAGGTGGGGCATTGGAACACTATCTCTATGGCAGCGAAACCCTTGTGCTTTACAGCCTTCTTTATACTATTTTTAGCCTGAATGAAGTGGTAAGTCGTCCATCTAGCTAGGTATGTGGCTCCAGCAGCCCTCAAGAGTTCCATCAGGTTGAAGTTAGGCTCTATATTACCGTACGGCGTGGTGTTTGTTCTAGCTCCCTCGGGAGTGGTCGGGGACATCTGACCGCCTGTGAGGGAGTACAGCATGTTAGTCGCTATGATTGCAGTGATTCCTATATTTCTCCTTGCCGCGTGGATCAAGTGGTTGCCACCTATTCCCATACTGTCCCCATCCCCCATTACTACCACGACGTTCAGATCCGGTCTAGACGTCTTCAAAGCGGTAGCGAAAGCCAGCGCCCTACCATGCAGGGTGTGAGCTGCGTCTCTCCTGAAGTAGAGGGGAGTCCAGCCGGAGCACCCTATACCCGATACGAACACGGTCCTATCCCACTCCTCCTGCCCCAATTCCTCGAAAGCCATCAGGATCATTCTCTCGATGATTCCTAGACCGCAACCGGGGCAGAAGGCGTGGGGCATGATCTCAGTTCTCATATACTTCTTAGCCAGAACATGCTCGAATTCCGCCTCAGGAAGCATGTCATCACCTCACAGCACTCTTTATCGCAGCTAAAATCTCATCTGGATGGTGGAGCACTCCTCCCACCTTGGGCACGGAGATCACCTTTGCTTGTCCTTTGGAGGCTCTGTCCACTTCTCTCACGATCTTCCCCATGTTCATCTCAGGCACGACTATGGCCTTCACCTGATTGGCGGTCTCCTCTATGAGCCGATCATAGAAGGGCCATAGTGTGATCAGCCTCACCAGACCAGCCTTTATACCTTGGTTTCTAGCTTCTCTGACAGCTCTAAGGGCCGTTCTTGCCGTAGAACCGTAGGCAACGACGGCAACCTCAGCGTCCTCCATGTATCTCTTCTCATACATCGCTATCTTGTCCACGTTCTTTTCTATCTTGTAATAGATCCTCTTTATCGTCCTCTCAGCGGCCGCGTGATCGGTTCCTATCCTGTGACCGAACTCGTCATGCATCACGCTCTCGACCAGTACGTTATAACCATCCCCGAATGCTGGCATGGGAGCCACCCACTCACCAGGTTCGGGGAGATAAGGTATGTATTCCTCTGGAGGGACATTGGGTTTCCTTCTCTCAACTATCTCTATATCCTCGTACTGGGGAACTTTGACAGGTTCTCTGACGTGGGCTATCACCTCATCAGCGAGTATTATGACCGGGTTCCTGTAGGTCTCAGCTAGGTTGAAGGCCTTTATGGCCAGATCGAACATGTCTTGAGCGCTGGATGGGGCTAGGGCTATGGTAGCATAGTCACCGTGGCTACCCCACCTCGCCTGCATCACATCGCCTTGAGAGGGCAGGGTCACGAGCCCGGTAGAGGGCCCACCCCTCTGGACATCCACTATCACGATGGGAGTCTCGGTGATTATCGCGTAGCCGAGACCCTCCTGCATCAGGGAGTACCCCGGCCCACTGGTAGCGGTCATGGACTTTCTTCCCGCCCAAGAAGCGCCGATGATCGCCATTATAGATGCCAACTCGTCTTCCATCTGCATGAATACCCCGCCGACCTGAGGCATGCGCCTAGACATCCTCTCGGCGATCTCTGTGGCTGGCGTAATCGGGTAACCGGCAAAAAACCGGCATCCTGCAATTAGTGCGCCCTCTACTATCGCTTCATCACCCTGCATTAGATGGGTTCCAGGCTCGACATACAAGCCTAACACCGGCCGTAGCCCCTATCGAGTAGAAGAAAAATATAGCGCATTTACCCCTTGATGAGCCTGCCCTCAGGATCTATCTCTCCTGCTCTAATTCTATGAGATTTCAGAGGAGCGCCATCCTCAGCCAGAACGGTCGGCACTACAACTATGAAGAGTTCTCTCAACCCGTTTCTCCTTCTCTCTTCATTTATCATGAGAGCTCTTTCATATGTCTCTGGGGAGACGACTATGAGATCGGCCTCTTCATCTGTCCCCGCCGGGCCTATTGGTTCAACGATTTTAACTATTTGAAAGGGTATATTTTTCCTACTGAGATAGCTGGTAAGCAGGGCCTTTCTCTCATCGAAGGACATTATCTTCTCCTTGAAGGCCTTCCCCGCCAGCAAAGGGCCGTCCGCTAGGCCAACTAACAAGCTATCAGCCAGCTTGATGGCAGTATCTAGCAAGGCTCTGTGGCCTTTATGGAGTCTATCAAATGCTCCTCCGACTATAGCCTTCCTAAAAGGCTTCTCACAGCAGTTCCCACTTTCCATACTTCGTGTACCTCCTCGGTCCTTCCATCCTCCAGCACCTCGGCGCCGTTCTCGGTCATCCGCACTATGAATCTAACACGCGCCTTGATGGCCTCGCCTAGCGACTCCTCCGAATTCAGGACATATATCGTTTTAGATGGATCGAAATCTCCGGAGAACACGTTCTCCAGCGTATAATCTCTCCCCACCCAGGACTCGTGGATTAGATGGTGTATGTTCAGTCTCAAGATCTTCTCCCACTCCTTTACCGGATCTCCCCTGGAGAAAATTCCGATCCTAAAACCGCTCTCTCTCGCAGCTAATATGGCGTCTATTATCCCCGGAATGGGCTTCAAAAATGCCCTTTTAACGTCATGGTACGCTATGACCCCGGCGGCAATTACCCTGTAATCCTCCTTCAGCCCGAGCTTAGCCATCATCTCGTTAAAGTGGAAAGGATAATCCTCGCCCTTCTCCCTCACGACTTCCATTAAGGTCTCCATCGCCGTGTCAAAGTCCACTGGGAGGCCAGCTTCCTTCATTGCGGTAATGGCCCATTCCCTAGCGATTCCCTTCAATAGATTAGAGTCGTAGAGGACGTTGTCGATCTCAAGTAGAAGGAGCTTCATTCCCTCACCACCTTTGAAAGCTTCTCAGGCTTATCAGGATCTAGTCCCCTTAAAATGGATACCTCATAGGAAAGGAGCTGCATCGGTATGACCATCAACACGGGCGAGAATTCGTACTCAGTGGGAGGTAAGGAGAAATCCCCATCCTCACCAACCAATATGGGCTCACCACCGAAGGAGGACACCTTCTGCACGACCTCCCTCACCTCCTTCCAGTTGAGGAATATGACCGGTGTGCCCCTATCTACCAGCTGAATGGGTCCGTGAAGGAACTCCCTAGCAGCGTATCCGACGTAGTGCAGATTGGAAGTCTCCCTGAGTTTCAGTGCCGCCTCCAGCGCTGTAGGGTAGTTAGGACCCTTGCCGAGGATGAAACCCACGGGCTTCTCGGCTATCTTGGGTGCCAGATCGTGAGCGGGGGACCTCGATGCATCTATGGAGCGATCTACTTTTTCCGGCAGGAGTTCGAGCTCAGTGATGAGGCGATTTACCTCTCTACCTTGAATCGAGGCCAAGCTGACAGAGAGTAGGAAGGATGCCGCTAACTGTGTGGTGTAGCTCTTAGTAGCTGCAACAGCTCTCTCCTCACCGGCCCGGGTCAGGATCACATGGTCCGATAGCTCAGCTAGGGTGCTAGCTGGAGTATTGGTTATTCCAATTATAGGCGCGACTTGGTTCAACTCCCTAAATCTCCTAACTGCCATCAACACATCCTTACTCTCCCCACTTTGAGAGAAGGCGACCAAGGCGGAATCCGATAAGTCATTGGGTAGCCAATCAGGCAGTTCGGAGGCTTGGATGGAGATCACCCGTGAACCTGATATCCTCATCAGCGTTCTCCCCAGAACCAAGGATGCGTGGTAGCTCGAACCGCTCCCTGTCGTGTAGATGAATCTCTCCTTCAGGCGGTGGGCCGCCTCCATCGCCTCATTTTTGGCCTCGTCTATTGTACGCCTTACTGCCTCTGGTTGCTCTAAGATTTCTGATATCATGTACTGACCCGGCTTTTTCCCCTCCATCGCGATGAAGCGCTTCGACTAAGGATAAAGTTATTTACCTGCTAGTAGGAGTAGGTCATATGGACGAGGAAACGATCTCCTTCTTTTCTAGATTTTCCGAGGCTTTTGGTCCCTCTGGATTCGAGATGGAACCCCTGAGGATGCTCAAGGACAGATATTCATCATTTGCAGATGAGGTACTGACCGACAGGCTGGGCTCGCTCATAATGAAGAAGACCGGAACGAGCAACAGGCCCCGGATAATGGCAGCGGGCCATAGTGACGAGGTCGGCTTTATAATAGTCTCCATCGAGGACAACGGGTTCCTCAAGTTCGAGCCCTTGGGGGGCTGGGTCCCCACGACCTTACCCGCTCACAGGGTGATCATAAGGACGAAGAAGGGGGATTACGTGGGAGTGATAACGAGTAAGCCGCCTCATCTCATGACCCCAGAGGAGAGAAAGAAACCCCTAGAGATAAAGGACCTCTATATAGACGTCGGCGCCAAGAACAAGGACCAGATAAAGGAGATGGGGATAAGGATAGGGGACCCCGTGGCGCCTCTGGCTCCGTTCGAAGTGCTCAGGGGCGGCAAGGCGTGGTTGGGCAAGGCGTTCGATGACAGGGTCGGGGCGTTCATAGTAATGGAGGCCCTCAAGAGGCTTAGAGAGGGTGGAATCCAGCATCCCAACACCTATTACGCGGTAGCAACTGTTCAGGAAGAAGTCGGTCTGAGGGGAGCTGAGACCGCCGCGGATGTGGTGGACCCGGACGTCTTCATTGCGGTCGACGTCGACATAGCTGGTGACTCACCCGGCGTGTCTCCGAGCGAGGCCCCGGCTAAGATGGGTGAGGGCGTCTCGATACTGACTTGGGACAGGAGCATGATCCCCAACTCCCGCTTGAAGGAGTTCGTGATAGAGGTAGCGGAGGAGGAGAACATACCCTACCAGCTCTCCGCCGTTAGGGGAGGTACCGATGCTGGAAGGGTGCACCTGCATAAGTACGGTGTCCCATCCATCGTGCTTGGTGTTCCCACGAGGCACATCCACTCCCACAGCTCGATAATGTCTCCGGACGATGTGGAGTCCGCCATAAAGCTACTGGTGGCCCTGATCAGGAGGATGGATGAGGAGGCTGTGAGGAGGTTCACGGAAATTTGAAGGAGCTTAGGCTCACCCACCCAATTTCTTGGCTCGACGGAATCGATCTGAGGACCGGTAAGATAATCCAGCCGGATCATCCCCAGAGAGGGGAAAGTATAGCGGGGAAGGTACTGTACATACCCCACTCCATCGGGTCCACCGTGGGCGCGTACGTCTTCTTCAGTTTGAGAAAGTACGGGACGGCTCCTCTCAAGATAATCTTGGAAGAGCCTGACAGCATAACCATCAGCGCGGAACTGGCTGGAATACCTGTAGAATTGAAAGGGGGAAGGAAACTCAAGCTCGAGGACCCAGAGGTTCCCGATGAGTTCAGGAGGTACTTGGAGAAGGAGGCCTCCATCTCAGGCGCTGAGGGTTTCGTCAGAGTGAGTTCGGTGCACATATCCGGGGTCTCGTACGCAACTATAGGCGATGCTGGGAAGGAGTGGTTGGAGGAAATGAAGGAAAGGGTGAGATTCAGGGTTCTAGCGACGACCAATCCCTTGGGAATGGACCTGACCAAGTGGAGGGAGATGGGGGTCCCAGAGAGCTTCGCAAGTGGTCAGCTGAGCATTGTGGAATCCCTCCTGCAGATGGGGGCGATTCCGTCCTTCACGTGCACCCCCTACTTAGTGGGCAACCTACCCCACTTCGGGGAGCACATATCTTGGGGGGAATCTAGCGCGGTCGCCTATGCAAATAGCGTGCTCGGGGCCAAGACTAACAGGGAGGGGGGAACCAAGACCATAGTTTCGGCCGCGACCGGGTACACCTCCCTCTACGGCAGGCATCTAGAGATCAATAGGAGACCCGATTTCAGAGTGAAGCCCCCTGAAATGGAGGGTCTCTCGGATTACTACGCTCTAGCTTTCCTTGTGGGTAGGGAATACCCCAATGCCGTCCCAGTGTATCTCGTGAGCGGATCCGTACCAGAGATGAAGGCTCTATCGGCTGCTGGAGCGGCATCAGGCTCTATAGAGATATTCCACGTCCCGGGAGTGACGCCAAACCCGCTTCAATCGGTCGATCGAGAGGTGGAGGTGACCCGGAGCGAGTTAAGGGGAGTATACGAGGAGCTGAGCACATTCGATGGAGGAACGGATCTAGTGGTTCTGGGATGTCCACACCTCTCTCTCCAAGAGTTCAGAACCATTGCTCAGATGGTGAACGGGAGGAGAGCCACGACCCGATTCTGGCTGTATACATCTAGAGCCGTGCTCTCAATGGTCGAGAGATCTGGCCTGAAGACAGTTCTCGACAGATTCGGCGCGGAGACATGGGCCGACACCTGCATGGTCGTCTCTCCCCTAGAGGATATGGGGGTGAGGAAGGTAACCACTAATTCCGCCAAGGCCGCTAAGTACCTGAGGACCCTAAGGGGCCTAGAAGTCGAGTTTCTGGACCTAAAAGAAATATTGGAGAGATACAGCGTGCCTCGCTAGTTATCTCATATCCCCAGATACGCCTTTCTCACGTGCTCATTCCCCAGAAGCTCTTTACCCGTTCCCTCCATCACAGTAACGCCGTTCTCGATTACATAAGCTCTGTGAGATATGCTCAATGCCATGTAGGCGTTTTGCTCGGCGATCAATATGGTGACTCCCTTCTCCTTGTTTATCTGGCCTATCGTCTCGAATATCCTGTCGACCAGCAGGGGGGCCAAGCCCAATGAGGGTTCGTCGAGCAGCAGCAGTTTAGGACCGCCCATGAGACCCTTACCTATGGCGAGCATCTGCTGTTCTCCACCGCTGAGAGTTCCAGCGAGCTGCTTCTCCCTCTCCTTCAGCACTGGAAAGAGCGAGTACACGAACTCTAGATCTCTCCTTATCTCATCCCTGTCGGTCCTCATGAACGCCCCCATCTCCAAGTTCTCCCTGACCGTCATGTCGGGGAAGAGACCCCTACCCTCGGGCACGTGGATTATTCCCAACGAGGCTATCTGATAGGGTTCCATGCCGACTATACTCTTTCCTTGGAAGACTACATCTCCCCTCAAGGGCTTGAGCATCCCAGTTATTACCCTCAACGTGGTCGTCTTCCCCGCTCCGTTGGCCCCTATGAGGGAGATTATCTCCCCCTCACCCACGTAAAGCGAGATATCCTTGAGGGCGATCGCCTTCCCATAAGCGGCGGAAATGTCCTTAACTTCTAACATGGAACCTCTCCCCCAAGTAGGCCTTTATTACCTCCTCATTCCTAGAGATCTCCTCTGGACTGCCCTCGGCTATCTTCCTGCCGAAGTTGAGGACCATTATCCTCTCGCATACGTTCATTATCACCCTCATGTTATGCTCTATGATCACCACAGTGACTCCGGACTCCCTCACCTTCCTCACCACTTCCATGACTTCATCCATTTCCGTGGGTGTGAGTCCCCCAGCTGGTTCATCGAGCATGAGGAGCTTGGGTTCTGTAGCTAAGGCCCTAGCAATTTCGAGCCTCTTCCTCTCACCATGAGGCAAGGCCTCTGCTAGCACATCCCTCCTATGCAGCAGTCCAGCGAATTCCAAAATCTCCTCGGCTCTTCTTACTGCCTCTCCCTCACTCATTCCATATATCACACCTTTAGTCGCATAGATTGACACAAGCAAGTTGTCTAAAACGCTCATCCCCAGAAAAGGCTTCACTATCTGCCACGTCCTCGTCAGCCCAAGCTTAGCCAACTTATTGGGCTTCATACCTGTTATATCTTCCCCCAAGAACCTTATACTGCCCGAATCTGGCTTGTAGAATCCTGTTATCACATTGAAGAGTGTGGTTTTACCAGCACCGTTAGGCCCTATTATCCCGAATATCTCCCCCTCACTCACGCTGAAGCTGACGTTGTCCACCGCGACGAGCCCGCCGAACCTCTTAACTACCTTGTCCACCTCTAAGATCACTCTCTCACCTTCCTCAAGATGAATTGAACGATTCCGTAAATCCCCGATGGGAAGAACTTCATTACAAGAATGATCAGCATACCGTAGATGAGGTACCTGTACTCTAAGTAAGATCTGAGCAACTCCTGAAGCAGTGATAGGACTGCAGCCCCCATGACGGGCCCTATTAGAGTACCGAACCCACCTATTATGGTCATGGAGAGTATGTATATGGACTCCCCTAGGGTGGATATCTCGGGACTGATGTACCTGAGATAGTGGGCGTAAAGTCCTCCCGATATCCCAGCGAAGAACGTAGCTATCAAAAATGCGTAAACCTTGAACAGAGGAACATCTACGCCTACAGACAGGGCAGCATCTTCGTCCTCCCTGATCGACATGAGTATCTTTCCTATCCTAGATTTGGTAAGCAGGTGCAGTAGGAAGATGGATATCAAAGTAAAGGCGAGTGCCACATAGTAGAACGCCACCTTACTCCTGAAGTCGATGGGACCTATTCCAGGTAGAGGAGGAATTCCCGGTATCCCCAACGGCCCTCTGGTGAGCCAGTCCAGGTTTATCAGCATCAGCCAGACTATTATTCCGAAACCTAGGGTAGATATAGCCAGATAGGGCCCTCTCAGCTTCAGGGAGGGTACTCCGAGTATCAGCCCAAAGACAGAGGCCATCAAACCACCAAGAAATATCCCGACCCAAGGACTCACGCCCCAGTTCATCGCGAGGAGGGTCGATGTGTATGCCCCGACGGCGAAAAATGCCGCATGTCCTAGAGAGAGCCTACCCGTGTAACCTACCAATATATCCAAGCTGGCGGCTGTCACCGCATATAGCATGACCAGTATGGTGACGTGGGTAATGTAGTCTCCAGCCAAGGGGATGGGTATCAGGAGGATAAGGGCAACCAGATAGTACTTGGCGATTCTCAAGACTATATCCTTTGTGATCCCAAGCATCACTTCCTCCCTCCTCCTAGGATGCCTTCTGGCCTGACCCAGAGTACTATGATCATTATCACGAAAGCCACGACCTGCTTGTACTCAGTGCCTAGGAACAGGCCCCCCAAGCTCTCAGCCAAGCCGATGAGGAAGCCCGCCAAAATACTCCCTATTACGTTCCCCATACCACCAGTGATCACCACCACGAAGGCCTTGGCGACCACATCCAGACCCATGGTCGGGTACACATTGTAAATGGGCCCCAGAATGCCGCCCGCAAGCGCGGCCAGTCCCGTCGACAGGAACATGGTGATGTCGTAGATCTTGTATATGTTCACACCCACGAGCATTGCCGCCGATGGGTTCTGAGCCGTTGCCCTTATCGCCCTGCCCGTCTTGGTGAACTTGAGGAACGCATAAAGTCCCACTAGTGTCGCTATAGCCACCACAAAAGCTATCAGTCTAGCCAAACTGAAGGAGAGATCACCAGGTAGCTTGACTATGTACTTGGTAAGTGGGCTGGGTATGGAAATCGGTATGGGTCCCCACAGCACCAGTGCCAAGTCAACAAACAATATGCTGAGACCTATCGTGAGCATGATGAACTTCAAGTCTTGGAAGTAGAAGGCGGCAGCACCCTTAGCCTCCTTCAGCTCCTCATACAGGGACTTGAACAGGAGCCTGTTTATTACTATACCAACCGCTCCGACGGCGATGGCTGCCAGAGGGGCTAGAAGAAACGGATCACCCCCTATCAACGTAACAAAGGTGTAGGTGAAGTAAGCCCCCAGCATGTAGAACTCTCCATGCGCGAAGTTGCTCAACCTCATGACTCCGAATATCATCGTGAGCCCGACGCCTATCACTCCATAGATGCCGCCTATCATCAGGCCAAAGAGTATCTGCTCTAGGAGCTCCATGGGCTGTATTATCACGTTTCATCCCTTCCCAAGAGGAAAAAGTGGGGGTGAGGATTGATCAGCCACCGTAAAGCTTCTCTGGAGGTATGTACTCTCCCTGCTTGTCCGCTGGCGGGTAGAGGATGACCCTCTTGAGCTCCCCTCCGACCTTCTGCACCTGGACGAGCAGCACCTTGGTCTGAGCCTGACCATTCTCGTCGAAGTATATGGTTCCCTGAGCACCCTCGAACTTGAGGGATCTTATGGCATCCGCGACTTTATCGACATCCCATGTACCAGCTTTCTCCACGCCTAGCTTGAACGCCAGGAAGGCATCCCAGACTCCAGCGGCGTACATTGCGGGGTTCCTTCCCCACCTCTCCCTGAACTTCTTGACGAACTCAGCTGCAACAGGTCTCTTAGAGGTGGGCTCGAAGTAGCTCACGTGAACAAGTCCGAGAGCGTCGTCATCTGCAAGCTTCAGAAACTCATCACTTGTTACTCCACCGAGCATGACGAATTGCTTGTACAGGCCTATCTCGTGAGCCTGTCTGAGTATGTTGGCCGCATCCCTTATGTTAGCGACGACGAATATCACATCGGGATTGGCTGCCTTTATCTTGGATAACTGCGATGTGAAATCGGTCGATCCCTTATCGAAGTACTCCTCCGCAACTATCTTGACTCCCTTGGACTTGACCCGATCTCCCCATATCTTGAGCCCCTCTCTCCCATAATCGTCATTCACTCCCAGCATCGCGGCGGTCTTGGGTTTCAGATGTTCCACCACCCAATCAGCGTTCTGCGTCGTCTGCATCCACTGGTTGGCGCAGGTCCTGAACGTATACTTATATCCCTGTTCTGTAATCTTGGTAGCGACGGAGACAGGGACGAACAGGAGCCTCTTGGCCTCCATAATCGAAGGCTGAACGGCCAAGGTGACGGTGGAGCAATACTCCCCGAATATGGCATATACATTTTCTTGGGTAAGCAGTCTCTGAACTGCTGCGGTCGCCTTAGTGGGGTTGCACTCGGTATCCTCTATGACGAGCTCAACCTTCTTCCCTAGTATTCCCCCCTGCTTGTTTATCTCATCAACAGCCAGAATAGCTGCCTGCTTCATATCTAGACCATGCTCAGCTAATCCACCTGTCAGAGGAGCTATTAAACCGACTTTCACGGTCCCACCGGCAGCGGGACCGGTTTGGGTCAGATAGAACGCGGCGGCCACGATCACGACGAGAGCTACAACACCGATAATTAATACACTCTTGCTGAGAGCCATACGCTCCCCGACTAATCCAGAGGAGTTACTTTTAAAGATTGGTGGTTTAAATGTGTCATCTCATATTCAAGAGCTCTCAGGTCTCTCTGTTTCTGAAAAAGATGCTTGCAATGGGAATATAACTCCGTAATACTATACGTGCGCGGTCAATCTGGTAGGAGTTGGCAGCGCATATCGACGAATTACGTACTTGATTTGTGGATGCTAATGAACTAGAGAGGTCATCTCTCGTAGAAAAGTTCTTAGCTAAGCTATCAGATATAATGCATACCAGTTAGGGGGGATTTTCGTATGGCATTGTTCGATCTGAGAGGTAGGGATTTCATCACTACAAGGGACTTCACGAGGGAGGAGCTGGAGTACCTTATCCAGATGTCCATGGATCTGAAGAAGATGTGGTACTCTGGGATAAGAGTTAAGCCCTTAGAGGGGAAGGCCATCGCTCTTCTGTTTAAGAAGCCCTCTACCAGAACCAGAAATTCATTTCAGGCCGCTGTTTACCGGTTGGGTGGCTTTTCCGTTTACATGAGGCCTGATGAGCTTCAGCTCAAGAGAGGTGAGCCCATAAAGGACACGGCGAGGGTCCTCGACAGGTACTACGATGCCCTCGTCATAAGGACCTTCGGTCAGGACGAGATAGTAGAGTATGCTAGGTGGATGAAGAACCCCGTTGTTAATGCGCTCTCTGACGAGGAACATCCCTGCCAGGCCATGGCCGACCTCATGACCATAAAGGAGAAGTTCGGTTACTGGGAGGGACTCAAGCTCGTTTACACTGGTGACGTATGGAATGTGGCGCACTCGCTGATCGCCACCGCGCCCGTGTTCGGGATGGATCTGACCCTCGCAGTCCCCCCCGGGTACGAGCCACTGGAGGAGATATGGAAGTTCGCGGAGCAGGAGGCTGCGAGGAGGGGAACTAAGCTCGAGATAGTCCACGATCTCAAGGAGGCCGTTAAAGGCGCGGATGTGGTCTATGCCAATACTTGGTGGAGCATGGGTAAGCCGGAGGAGACCAAGGAGAAGAGGAAGAAGGACTTCGCTCCTTTCACAGTCACACCCGAGGTCATGAGCTTGGCGAAGGAGCATGCGATATTCATGCACTGCCTGCCTGCGTACAGGGGCAACGAGATGACCGACGAGGTGATAGAGGGCAAGTGGTCCGTGGTATTCGATCAGGCCGAGAACAGGCTCTGGACCGAGGCCGCGATACTCGCGGCCATCATAAGGTAAATACCCCCACTCCCAATTTTTCGAGAGTGATGCCTATGGACAGGCTGATCACGGTAGCCCTTGGAGGCAATGCTCTCCTCCAATACGGGCAGAAGGGGACCTTCGAGGAGCAGCTGGCTAATGCTAGAAGGACGAGTAGGCAGCTGGTGGAGCTCCTCAGGAGGGGGTACAGGCTGGTCATCACCCACGGTAACGGGCCCCAAGTAGGCGCCATACTCCTCCAGCAGGAAGCGGCCACCGACCAAGTCCCT
>JAMOVA010000019.1 GCA_027061785.1 Thermoproteota archaeon | reverse complement strand
GGCGATGACCCCTCCCTCACCGGGGTCTACTGGAAGCTCGTTGACTTGGGCGTACAGGTCGTGGACGACTTAAACCAGCAGCTGGATTGCAGCGTCAACCTCAACTTCACGGCCCCTGAGGGATCCCTTAATGCCCCTGAGCCCGACGGGAACTACACTACCACGACGATAGAGGACCTGTACAGGCACACCGGGTTAGAAGCAACACCCCTCAGCTGCCCGGGCTACCACTTCGATCACTGGGAGACCTCTGGAATGACCGGTGATCCGGCCACGAACGCCACCTTGAACGAAGATCCCGCCATTACTGGGGTCTACTGGAAGCTGTACCCGCTCCAGATCGTTGTGACAGATGAGTTGGGGAACCCCATCAACTGCCCGGTCGACTTGGATCTGACGCCGCCCAGCGGCGCGCAGGATCCCCTGGGCAGTGACGGGATCTACGGAACGGGAAGCGAGATGCAGCTTTACAGGAACACGAACGTGAACTTCTCCAGCGTGGCGTGCCCCACCTTCAGGTTCGATCACTGGGAGGTGAACGGGCAGAGGATAGATCAGGACAGCGGCACCCTGATCATGAACGGGAGCTTCACGCTGAAAGCAGTCTACTGGAAGCAGTACAGCCTGAAGATAGAGGTGACCCCCGACGGCTCGGGGAACGCCCACATACCCTGGAGCAGGGGCACCTACATGCTGGACAGGGGAAGGAAGGTCACTCTCTCACCCATTGCGAACGCCGGCTGGACCTTCGATTACTGGGAGTTTGATAGAGCTAATGAGGGTAACTCCAACAGGCTCGAATTCGAGATGAACGGAAATCACACCGTGATAATCCACTTCAAGAAGGTGGAGGCCAGCAGCGGAGCCACAACCGAGACGATCCCGATGGAGTCTTCCGGTGAGCAGCAGTCAACCAAAGTTTGCTCGCTCGATAGCGAATCCGTGAGGGAGATGAAGTACAGGGGAATGTACATCGACCTCATGTTCAACGAGGATCTCCTCAGAGAGTTCGCCGGCAGGGCCGGCCCTGAGGAAGATGAGAACTATGTGATGCTAGGCGGGCCCCATGTCATCCCATACCCGTGGGAGAGGTACGACGTGACCTTCGGGAAGGATACCCTGACCGTGGCCGGCCACACCTACAGAGCGAAATTCGGTTCCGAGGATTACGGAAGCATTCTCGTGGACTGCGATCGCAACATCATCAGGGTGGCTGGCGTCAACAGGTTCGGAACTAGGGCTGCTTTGATGTGGCTTCTGGATCACCCGGACAAGGTGAGCGGTCACTTCCTGGTCGTCGTCCACTGGAAGGACCTCAACCACGACGGAAGGGTCCAGGACTGGGAGATAAGCCTCCTCTACACCACTCCCTGAACCCTCATCTTTGTTCACATTTCTTTCCCCTTTCTCCCACCTGACTCAACACCCTGGCCTGAGCAATTTCCTCATCACCGGTATGTGCCTGAAAGGCCTGCCATGAACCTCCTCGAAAACGAATAGCTCCATACCCATCCTGGGAGTGGTGTGTCCCCCTCCTCCTATGGGTTTCCCCACCGTTATTATGGCCACGGGAATCCTGTCATCCGGTGCCCCGACTATCCTCAACACCTCCTCATCGTGGAACGCGCCGACCCAGCATGTCCCGTAGCCTAAGGCGTGAGCTGCTAGCATGGCAAATGCGGCAGCGATGGTGGCGTCCTGTAAAGAGTAGAGCCTTGCACCCCTCCTCCCGTAGATTGAAGCGGACCTCCTCGGATAAGCCAAGAAGACCAGGTGCACGGGAGCCTGGGCCATGAACATCTGGTTCAGCGAGGCTCTAGCCAGCTCAATCCTCCTTCTCCTGTCCCTAACCACCACGATCTCGTAAGCTTGAAGGTTGCCAGCCGAGGGAGCGGAGCAGGCGGCCTCCAGTATAACGTTCAGGTCCTCCTCGCTAACATCCTCACTGGAGTATCTCCTGACGGACCTCCTCTCCGCCATCACATCGAAGATGTCGGGCATCTCCCTTTCATGCCTGAGCGAGAATAAATACGTTCAGTCATGGTGACATTGTGACATGCCCGTCAGAGATTTCCAGTCGTTGATACGCATAAATTCAGTTATCCCTCACACATGAACGATTAAGAGGTTCTATCACGTCAGCCTGGCATCCCAATCACGATTTCCGGCCTCGAACCAATCTGCAATTATTTTGAGTCATTGGGGATCCTCAGATAAATGCGGAAGCTTAATATTAGAACGGTCGGTCGAAAAACAAAAGGAGGTGTTCCTATGGATTCCAAGGGAGTTTTAGCAATAGGCCTGATTGTGGCCTTCATAATAGGTGCCGCGATAGGTTACGTTGCCAAGCCGAGCGCCCCGGCCGGGGCTAAGACGGTCACCGTAACTCAAACGATCACTCAGGGAGCTCCGGGCGCGAAGACCGTGACGCAGACCGTCACTAAGACGGTGACGCAGGCTGGAGCTGCGCCAGGAGGAATGCTAGCGGAGATAAAGAAGAGGGGCAAGATAATAGTGGCTACTTCTCCTGACTGGCCACCGTTCGAGTTCATTGATCCCAAGACCAACAAGATAGTCGGTTACGAGGTCGACATAATGGAGGAAGTGGCGAAGAAGCTCGGGGTCAAGGTCGAGTGGAAGCCCATGGACTTCGACGCCATAATCCAGGCGGTCAAGAACAAGGAAGTGGACATGGGAGTCAGCGGCTTCTCCGTCACCCCTGAGAGGCTCAAGGAGGTCCTGTTCACCATGCCCATCCACATAACCAAGGTCCAGCTCATAATGCTTGAACCGAAGGCCAAGGAGCTCGGTATAACAAAGCTGGGCTCCCTCGAAGAGGCGTTCAAGTACAACTTGGTGATAGGTACTGGCAGTGGGACCACCGAAGAGGACGAGCTGCTGCAGCTGGTGAAGCAGGGCAAGCTGAAGTCCTCCCAGGTGAAGTCCTACCCCGACTTCGAGGTGGCCCTGGAGGACATGAAGAAGGGAACCATTGACGCGGTGTACGCTGAGACCCCGATAACCACTTACTGGAACTCAACCTCGAAGGTGCCGCTGAAGGTCGTTTACAGCAGGAGCTACTGGCCCGTGGCCTTCGTCTTGAACAAGGATGCAGTCGACTTGATGAAGGAGATAGACGGCATCCTAGCTGAGATGTACGCCAATGCGAAGATAGATCAGATAGCCGATAAGTGGGGCGTCCCCAGAGGCTGAGAGAGGCAGGTAAGTTGAGGGAGGTCAGGCCTTGTTCACCTTCGAGAACTTCCTTTTTTTACTTCAGGGAGTACCCAACACCCTGGCGATTTCTTTCCTTTCATTCGCTCTAGGTTTCGCTCTGGGAATACCGACGGCCCTCGTTAAACAATTCTCCCCATTCGGCCTAGGGCACGTGGCCGACGCCTACATAAGCGTCATGAGGGGGATTCCCGTCCTGGTGATAATGCTCCTATTCCACTTCGGCATGGCCGGCATAATCCCCGTCTTCAAGAGCGCCTTCCTGTCAGCTACATTCGCCTTGGGGCTGAGGAGCGGTGCCTTCCAGTCCCAGATTTTCAGAGGGGCAATCAATTCAGTGGGAAGACAGCAGATGATGGCCGCAACATCGCTGGGGATGAACAGATGGCAGGCCTTCAGGCATGTGATCCTGCCCCAGGCCTTCATAGTGGCTCTGCCCGGGCTGGGCAGCGAAATAGCTCTCCTGATAAAGGACTCCTCCTACGCGTTCGTTCTGGGCGTACTAGAGCTGACCAAGTACTCCGATATAGTCAGGAAGGCGACGAGGTCCTTCCTGTACCCCTACCTGATAGCCGCGATTCTCTACATCATGATCACCTTCCCCGTGGCCAACTACCTCGACAGGCTCGGGTCCAGGCTGAAGACGAAGTACGGTTTGAGGTGATTGGATGGGCGAGGTAATTCTCGCATGTGAGGGTTTGAAGAAGAGGTACGGGGACCTGTGGGTCCTCAAGGGTATAGACTTCGAGATAGAGAGGGGCCAGACCAAGGTGATAATAGGGCCCAGCGGGTCCGGCAAGTCAACCTTCCTCAGGCTGATGGGCCTGCTGGAGCCGCCCACGGAGGGCAAGATATACTTCGAGGGGAAGGACGTCTACGGCTCCGGGCTTGACCTCAACATGCTGAGGGCCAAGATAGGGTTCGTGTTCCAGGAACCGAGCCTCTTCAGGCACCTCACCGCCCTGGGAAACGTCAAGCTCGGTCCGAAGGTCGTTCTCAAGATGAAGGACGAGGAGGCGGAGAGGAAGGCAATGGATGCGTTGAAAACAGTCAAGCTAGAGGAGTGGGCCCATCACTATCCCGCTCAACTATCTGGAGGACAGCAGCAGCGTGTGGGCATAGCTAGGGCCCTGGCTATGGACCCCGACATAATACTGTTCGACGAGCCCACCGCCTCCCTCGACATAGAGCTCACGTGGGAGGTAATCGATGTCATGAAGGACTTGGCGAGGAGGGGCGTGACCATGTTGGTGGTGACGCACGAGTTGGGATTCGCGAAGGAGGTGGCTGACGAGATCCTGTTCATGGACGACGGGCGCATCATAGAGTCCGGTCCTCCGGAGGAGCTCCTGAAGAACCCGAAGACACCCAGGGCGAGGGAGTTCCTGAGGAGGCTCATCGGGGGGGTATGAAGACGGCGGCTCCTCTGGACCCCATATCCTTCATCATAAGCTTCGTCACCGAGTACTATCCCTTCATAATAGAGGGCTTCCTCACGACTGTGGAGATGACCTTCCTTGGCCTGGCCGGAGGCTTCGTCCTAGGCATTCTCTCTGCCTTAGGCGACGTCTACGGGACCAAGCTGATGAAGGTGATAATCGCCGGCTACGTGGAGTTCTTCAGGGGGAGCCCGTTGATAGTGCAGCTCCTCTTCTTCTACTTCTCCATACCCGCGTTGACGGGCCTGAACTGGGACGCTTTCACAGCTGGTGCTGTAACGCTCATGCTCAACAGCGGGGCCTACCAGAAGGGCTACTTCAAGGGGGCGATAGAGGCCGTGTTCAAGGACCAGCTCATGGCCGCAAAATCGCTGGGAATGACCTTCAGACAGACACTTACTCATGTAGTACTCCCCCAGGCCCTCAGGATAGTCATACCGCCCTGGACCAACGAGTACGTGTCGCTGGGCCTCAGCACCTCAGCTCTCATAGTGCTGGGCATAAGAGAGCTGACCAACATATCCAAGAGCATCGCAGCGCAGACCTTCAGGCCCTTAGAGGTCTACCTCTTCGCTTCAGCCATCTACTTCCTCTGGATAACTATCTCGATGAAGATCTTCGACTGGATTTACGAGAAGGTGAAGATACCTGGGCTGGAGGTCAACATCTGAATTTGACCTCTCCTTTTTCCCTTTTACCCATTCCAACTTAGTAGAATTACTAAACGGTTCTGAGGGCCTCTCTCCCTAGGATGCACAGGCTCAGAAGAGATATCAGCCTTACACGTCCCTCATCGAGCACATCATCGCCGTCATCACCCCTACAAACCCAAGAAACCCCGTCGCACCCCGTACTTACCCATGAAGAGGACCACATTCCTCAACTCGTCCCCTTTGAGCTCATATTAGTGAACCAAAGTTTCCTTGAGGAAACTAATATGTCACCCAGAGTCACGGAGACGCGGATTGGAGCGGGTGCGGCAGCACCGAGGAGGCCCTCACAGAAAAGGTTATATTGGCAGAAAACGGCGCTTTCACAGGAAGGGCTCTCCCCGAGCCCTCACCTTTCGTATCTCGTCCTAAACCCTAAAATCCTTTTACAAAGGGGGGTGAGAGGCTGAAGGCCAGGCTCGTCAGGGGTCTCGTGAGACTGCCGAGGGATGTGCTCGAGGCCCTCGGGTGGAGGGAGGGCATGGTCGTCAGGATAGAGGCGGACGGGGACAAGGTCGTGATAAGACCGGCCGTCCCCACCAGCTGCACGGGGATGGTCGGCTGAGGGGACCCCTCCACCCTCATCACTGCTTCTGAAATCGAAGGGGAGAAGGAAGGAACGATTGTAAAATCTTCATAATGATTAATTACCGTGGCCTCTCATACTACTTGGGGAAAATGAAGGTAAGGGAGTTCATGAGTTCGAATCCGCTGGTGGTGGGTTCCAACATCACGATCGCTGAGGCACTTGATCGAATGAAGGAGAGGGACGTCTGGAGCCCGGTAGTGCGAGAGGAAGGAGAAATAATCGGGTTCCTGACGGAGAGGGACATACTGACCGGCATAATTGCTGCGAGGTTGACGCCCCACCAGGTTAAGGTGGAAGATGTTATGAGCAGGAGATATGGAGTTTTAAGGCCCGACGAGACGTTGGCGGACGCTGCCAGGGCCATGATGAAGGTGAAGGCCAGGTTGGTGGTACTCGAGGACGGTCAGCTGCTGGGTGTCGTCACCGCCGCCGACATAGTAAGGGCCTACGCCGGGACGGCAACAGTTAGCCCGCCCCTGAGACCTTACGCCACATGGGAGGTCCTGAAGGTCCACTACCAAGCGAGCGTGAGGGAGGCAGTGAGGATAATGAAGGTCGAGAGGGTGGGAAGCCTCTTGGTGGAGGAGGAGAGGAAGATAAAGGGCATATTCACGGAGAGGGACGCGGTGAAGAGGTTCCTCGTTGGAGGCGGCGATCCCTGTGACCCGGTGGGCAAGTACTCCACCCTCGACCTGATAACCCTTGACGCCAACGCCACGCTGGTCGAGGCGGCGAAGCTCATGGCCAACGCAAAGATAAAGAGGCTCCCTCTGACATCTGAGGGTGAGATAAAGGGGATAATAACTGCTAGGGACGTGGTGGAGGCAATATGGCGGATGACAACGGAGGAGGAGCTGGCGCCCTGAAGCCTCCAAAGGACGTCAAGATAGTGGGAAAGGTAGTGATGACGCGGCGGCAGTACAAGTGCAACTACATCCCACTCGTGAAGCTGTCGAGCCTCCTCACCAAGTTGAAGGAGGGAGAGGGCGTAATAGTGGCTGTTGAGACGGCGAGGTTCAGCATAGAGTCCGTCGCCGCCTTGGCGAAGGCTTACGGGGCCAAGATGGAGGTGCTTTCGTCGGAGGGAGGGCTGGTCACTCTACTCATTAGGAAGGGATGAAGGTCCACAGGGGCAATACTTGTGCGGCAACTGAGACAGCAGTAAATGATTTAACATTCACCCTCCCATCTCATTGATGCAGCTTGGAGATCTCATCTTCTTCCTGCTGACCGTGGTAATGGGGATCGTCGATTTCATTCCCACCTTCATGTACTGGATCCAGTCTCTGGTCAGCAAGGGGGTCGCCAAGGCCCTCAACGCCCCCATAGCTAAAAGGAACTGGCTGGACTGGATCTTCACGGCCGTTTGGGTGGTCGTGGGTGCGATCAGCCTGCTGGTGAGTAAGCCTCCATCAATCTTCACCCTGTTCGTCTTCCTAGCCTTCAAGGGTGGCGCCGACCTCGGCGCCAAGGTGCTCTACGGCATCCACGACCTCAGGGTGCTCAAAGCGGGGACTCTCATGAAGGGGGCGCTGTTCATGGCCGTCGTGGTGGCCGCACTACCGAGCATCCTCTTCCTCCTGACCTGGAAGCTGTTCTACCAGCTCTTATTGAACGTGAGCGCCGGGCTGCTCGGGGCCTCGGTCTCCAGGGTATCGTTCTACCTCTGGGTTGCTGGGATGATCTTCGGCGCCGTTTTCGGGGCCGTCAGGTCCCGGGGAGAGGAGGGCATCCTCTTGAGGGGGGAGCTGGCCCTGGTGATGGGCTCCGTATTTCTCTGACCGAAAGGTTTTCAGCCTCTCCCTTCCAAAACTATCGTTGTAGGTGTGGCTCATGGACCTGGGTGTCAGGGAGGACTTCCCCATCCTGCGAATCGAGGTGAACGGTCACCCCCTCATATACTTCGATAACGCCGCCACCACCCAGAGGCCCATCCAGGTGATAAACGCCATAAAGGAGTTCTACGAGACCCTCAACGCCAACGTCCACAGGGGGATACATTACCTGAGTAGAGAGGCGTCTGAGCTCTATGAGGGGGCTCACGAGACTCTGGCCAAGTTCATAAACGCCGATTTCGAGGAGGTGGTCTTCACATCCAACACCACGGAGTCCATAAACATGGTGGCGTGGGGCTGGGCCCTCCACCACCTGAGGAGGGGAGACAGGATAGTCACCACGGTGATGGAGCACCACAGCAACATGCTCCCCTGGAGGACCGTGGCTGAGCTGACCGGGGCTGAGGTGGTCTACGCGGATGTGGATGATGAGGGAATGCCCCGCATGGACGAGTTAGAGTCACTCATCGATGAGAAGACCAAGATCGTGGCCATGTCGGGCATGTCCAACGTGACCGGCGCTATACCCGACGTGGAGGGGGCCATCAGGGCCGCCCATCAGGTCGACGCGGTGGTGGTGCTGGACGGCGCCCAAATGGTGCCCCACATGCCCGTCGACGTTAGGAAGCTGGATGTGGACTTCCTAGCGTTTTCAGGCCACAAGATGCTCGGACCCACCGGGACTGGAGTCCTTTACGGGAAGAGGGATCTTCTAGAGGAGATGAGACCGGCCAGGCCTGGAGGAGGTACGATAAGGGACGTCACGCTGGAGGGAGTGGAGTGGGCCGAGCTGCCGTGGAAGCACGAGGGTGGAACGCCTAACATAGCTGGGGGCATCGGCCTCGCCGAGGCGGCGAGGTACCTCATGAGGGTGGGCATGGACAGGATAAGGGAGCACGAGAAGGAACTCACGAGGAGGGGGCTGGAGCTGCTCTCGGAGATGGAGGGCGTGATCGTCTACGGGCCGAAGGATGTGGAGAGGAGAGGGGGCATCCTCACATTCAATGTGGAGGGCATGGACCCCCACATGGTCGGGGCCCTGCTCGACGCTCAGGGCATAGCGGTCAGAACCGGTTTGCACTGCGCCCATCCGCTGCACAGGCGGCTGGGAGCGGAGGACGGCACCGTGAGAGCAAGCTTCTACCTGTACAACACGATGGAAGAGGTTGAGAGGTTCGCCCACGTCCTCAGATCCATCGTTGAGGGTAGATGACAGCTCTCAGCAAGCGCATTCCCGACGCCCGCTCGGTACATCTCACCCTCCCATTTATTTGATCGATTTAATGATCGTCAATTAGTTCCTCCGATGGGGGTTCCCGTGCAGGTCGTGCACACGCGCCAAGGAGCCGGGTGCAAATAAGACAGATGTCTACTTATAAACGCCGTAATATCGTCAAGTGCCTAGTGAGAGCATGAGCTTCCTGAAGAAGCAGTGGCCCTGGTGGACCGCCGGGGTGCTCACGGGCCTTGCTGAGGCCATAAATTACTGGTTCCTCCCGCTCGGACATCCGAAGCACAAGTTCATCGGCGTGACGTCGGGAATGGCCAGGATGCTGGCCGGCCTAGAGGCTAGACTGACCGGCCACAGCCTGATCGCGACCAAGCCGGACTACCAGCCCGACATACAGTGGGTCATCCTGGGCGCGATAATCACGGGTCTGGTCCTAGCCTACCTGGAGGAGGACATAAGGAGCTGGGTCAGGTACCCGAAGGGCTTCCTGATCTTCACCGCCTTGGGCGCCTTCATGTTCGCATGGGGGACCAGAGTAGCTGGAGGGTGCACGCTGCATCACCTGCTCGGTGGATGGGCGGCCATGAACGTGAAGAGCTACGTGGTCATGATCACCGCCACCGTAGCGGCGGGGATCGGGATAATGATAATGAGCAGATTCGGACTGGTCCAGTACTTCAAGTCCCAGGACACGAAGTGGTATGTGGAGGACGCCAAGAAGAGGGGATGGGCCGACGGCCTCACCTTGGACTTCAACTACAATCCAAGGAAGGACTGGCTGAGGATCCTCCTGTACGCGTTCTGGGCCATCTTCGCCCTCGTGATACTGGCCAACGCCCTCTTTGGCATCGATTATGCGGTGCAGATGGGGTGGGCCGATAGCCTGGCCAAGACCAAGATTGCGAAGCACATGCTCACCCCCCAGAACCTGCCCAACATCATCATGCTCCTCATAGTGGGAGGCCTCTTGGGAGCGAGCGTAGCCAAGACCGGGATAGGGACTGAATGCGCCGTCCTCAACGCTGAGATGGGTCCGATAATAGAGAAGGACGAGCTGAAGTTCGCCAAGAGGTGGAAGATGCCCTACTCCATCAGGACCATCTTCCTGGGCATGCAGCCATTCACGGCCCTCGCCGTTCACATAATAATCGCGAGCACCGCCTTCTTCATAGGGTTCGCCCTCTTCGGGATAATGGAGGGACATCACTGGGCCACCAAGGAGTTCGCCGAGGCCTTCGCGAGTGCGACCGGCCTGGAGTTCCACAAGACCGGCATCGCCATAAGGGAGATGACCACCCTACCAATGGACATCTTCGGCGGTTTCCTCCTGGGAATGGGCACCGTCTTCATGCTGGGCTGCGAGTTCAGGAACTACGGCAGGACCGGGCTCCTCTACATAACCGGACTCCTTATATGGCCGTTCTTCTACCTGGGATACCTGCCATACACCCTGGCCAGGGACTTCTGGGACGGGCTGATGGCGTGCTGCTCCTACTCGCCTACCACGTTCCTGCCTGCCCTCATAACCATGGACAGGACGGGACAGATAGTGGTGTGGGCCCTCTACATACTGATGTGGGTCGCTCTCCTCGTCTGGGCCCTCAGGTTCGGAGCCAGGAAGCTTGGCGTCTCCGTGAAGGACCTCCTCACCAAGAACTCCGAGGAACTCTACGTCCAGAGGATCAAGCTGCTCCAGAAGAAGGACCCGAAGTTCTTCGAGGAGCTGGATAAGGTGGAGAAGGAGCTGGCCAGGGAAGCGGCCTCCATCTGACGGCTCCACTCACCTCACCTTTTTCTTTTCCCCGCATTACTCGAGAGGGATGCGGATGAACAGTGGGATCTGGTTGAAAAGGCTGGCCGATGTCGTGGGCATGATGGCCTTCTTTCCCTTGCTGATGCTCATCTCCTACGCCACCGAACTGGTGGGCTTGGTCTTGGCCCTCCACCTGTACTTCGTGCTGACGACGGCGCTGGCAGCGATCTTCCTCTGGAAGGTGAGGTGGCCCGACCCGAGGAAAGCACTCCTCTCGAGTGCCATAATGGGATTGAGCGCCGTCCTGATGCTCATCGCCCTGGCTCCAGTACCCGTCGCCGGTATCCTGTCCAACCTGGGGACGGTGGCCTCGATGCTTGTCATCGGACTGTACGCTCACGATGTCGCCAGGGTCAGCGGTCTGAGGAAGCTGGACAGGTTCGGCGGCCTGGTGGTCCTCGGATCCTTCCTGGTTGTCATAAGGGAGAGCTTCATTGTGCTGATCGCCATGCTCCTTCTCAGCCTCGGCCTGGGAGGGGTCAGCCAGTACCTGAGGGTTGCCCTCGCATTGGCGAGGGGTAAGGAAAAGTAGGTTCCTACCCTCCACCTTTCTCAAGATGCGGGAGATCTCCCGTGAACCTTGACCGTGACGAGAACCCTTATAAGCCAAGCCATGGGTTAGCCATGGATGGAAATGAGGTTGTCCGTCAAGACGAAGGTGGGGAGGAAGGGCTACATAATAATACCCAAGAGGATCAGGGAGGCCGTGGGAATAAAGGAAGGGGACGAGGTCCTGATCGAGGTCAGAGAAGGGATTTTAATCCGTCCTCTCAGGGAAATAGATCTCGAAGAGCTTAGAAGAAGGTTCAGAGCCCACGCTAAGAGGGTGAAACCCTACAACGTGAAGCTAGAGCTCGGAAAGCTCGGCACTGTCGGACTGGAGGAGGAGTTCGATGAGGATCTTCATTGATTCCAACCTCTTGATATACCTGAACGTCACATCGGACGCCGACACTAGGATTTCTCTGGAGGAGTTCTACGTTGGCCTGATCCGGGAACATGACCTCTACTTAGATCCCATAGTGCTGGACGAACTCCTCTGGGTTTCCAAGAGGAAGTACGGGATACCTTACGATGTGACCTCTGAGTTCATCACATCGGTCGTGGATCCCTTTGTCGAGGTGCTGCCCTTGGGTAGGGAAGAGGTGTTGGAGGCGATCACGATTCTCAAATACGGGCTCCCGCCCAGCGATGCCCTCCACCTAGCAGCCATGAAGCTGAACGGAATTGATGTGGTGGTCAGTGAGGACAGGGAATTGGATAGGGTTCCTTGGATCAAGAGAGTGTGGTTGGACACTTAGGGCCGTTCAGTGGGCCTAGGATCGGCGGGTACCGCGCGACTTTTTATTCTTAGGAGTGGTGGCGCGCTGGATGAACCCGGAGGATCACCTCTCCGCGGGCCTTATGATGGCCTCTCTCTACCCAGCTCTCATTGTGATGGCAGTCCTTATGCCCTCCCTCCCGGTCCTCCTCATAGTGGAATCCTACTTCCTGCTGCTCTCCATCTACCTGTCCATCTCTATGATCAGGATGGGCAGATCGATCCACTCTCTCCGTTTGACCATTTACGGAATCCTCATGGCCCTAGTAGTGACGTTGGGCGAGGCCTCCATCTGGCTCCTATCCCCATCCGAGGCGACCGGCTTCTCCGTTTTGCTCTCTAAGGCGATCTTCTATCTCTTAGTCGGATCTGCCCTCATGTCATCGGAGCTGTCTGTGAGGAGATATGGACTTATCGTGGTCGCGGGAAGTGTCCTCGTTGTGTTTCCCGCTCCCGTCACCGCGGCTTTGGGGTTGATCCTCCTGCTGGTGGGATGCTTCGGCGCCAGCAGACGATTGGAAATCCGCCAAGCTAAGGAAATGTAAGGTACCAAATTTCTCGAATTTTGGCGCTCCGTATTTCCTACCATGGGTAAGGGGGGCGGTCAAGAGAATGGTCAGGTTCCACCAGAGGGATCCAGCAACGTTAGATCTCGAAGCCAGTGATTAAAAGAGGATCCTGAGAGTTCAAGAGAGGCGTTCCACTGCACCCTATGATAAGGAGGGGAAGGAGGGGCACGAAGTTTGAGGGGTGAGGCTTTAAGGGAGCTCAGGAATCGTTGAGATGAGCTCTTTCCTCCTCCCTCATCTCAGGCAGCTTGTCCTCCATGATGAAGGGCATCCTAGCCCTGGACACCACTATGGACCTCATCTCCTTCAAATATTCCAGGGCGATCTCCTTTCCCAACCTCGTGAGGATGAAAACGGGGATGTGGATGCCGAGCTGCATGAGGGCCCTGGGCCCTATCCTCTCCACCACCAACCTAGAGGCGCTGGCACACACGACGTCGGCCATCTCTAAGTACTCCAGATACCCCTCCGGGATGAGGGTGTTGCAGGTGGAGAAGATGGCCAGCTTTACCCCTTCCTCCCTCTCCAGATCCCTCAGCTCCCCTATAGTGTCAGCATGGGGCCCTATGACCGTGACGGCGATCCTCTCAAATCCCATCTCCACAGCCTTCCTCACCGCTGCCACCTGATCTATCCTCGGCTCCCCCAAGACATCGCCGCCCATCTCCCTGATCCTATCGATGACCTCCGGTATCGGGGTGGTCCTGAGCAGGCCGGTCATGGCTGCTCCAATGCCCTGCACCAGCTCGGGATTCCACGCTATTACCGAGCCTGCTCCATCGCACACGACGACAGCACAGTCCAGCAACTTCCCCATCACGGAGCTTATCATCTCGGAGCTGCCGAAGGGCACCACCCTGTCGGACTTCAGGGACCTGTGCGGGCAGAAGTGTCCGTACTCCCTTATCTTGAACTCGACTATCCTCTTCACTGCCTCCCTGTCAATCCTGTCGATCTTGAAGGCCGCCCTCACGTAGGGGCAGCTCACCACAGCAGGATCAGTGAGGACCTCGACCTTACAGTCCTTCACCCTTACCCTCGCGCCCCTGCACAGCAGTTCGTGCATCCCTGTATCAGGCCTTCAGTGCATAAAATCCCCCTGCCCGCCGGCGGGGACGTAGGTGCACGCTGGGTCTTCCTCCAGAATGTCCCCTCTCAACGCTAGAGCCCTGGCCCTGCTCCCCCCGCACACATGCCTGAACTCGCAGATCCCGCACCTTCCCCCGAACTCCGCTTGCCTTATCCTCCTCAGGACTTCGTTTTCCCTGTAGATCTTCACTATGTCATCGGACCTCACGTTCCCAAGCCTGTAGGGGGCGAAGCCGCTCGGGTAGACGTCCCCGTTGTAGGCGACGAATATTATGCCGTATCCGTCCCTGGTGAAGGCCGATCTCATGGAGGGTTCTCGCTGGGGAGGACCCATGAGCTCGATGAGCCTCTTAGTCAATCTCCTGTAAAGGTTCCCTAGCCCGTACCTCTCAGCGACCCTCTCCACGTAGTCTTCCTCCTCACCATTCAACCCATCATTTCTGCGGGTGAGGTACACCCTCCTGAAGAACGGGGCCTCGACGGTCCTCACCTCCATCCCATACTTGGAGACCTCGAAGAGGAAGTGGACCACATCCTCGTACTCTTGGGGGGAGAGGTCAGTCAGCTCGATCCCCCTTCCGACCTTGATGAGGAAGAAGAGCTCCCAGATTCTCACACCCATTCCCATGAGGAGGTTAGCCACGTCGGGGAGGTCCGTCACACTCTCCTTGGAGACGAGGGTGTTCACCTGCGGTATCCAGTCCCCCTCGGTCAGTCTCCTCAGGACCTCCAGCGTGGTCTCGAAGTGGCCCCTGATCCCCCTGATGTAGTCGTGCGTCTCCCCCATACCGTCCAGGCTTATGGAGATGAAGCGGATGCCGTACCTCGAGAGCATGCCGAGGGAGTTCAGCAGCCTCTCCGTGACCGCTGGAGCTATCCCCACCCTCAAGCCCGACTCCGTCGCGTACCTAACGATCTCCTCCAAGTCTTCCCTCATGAGGGGGTCCCCACCGGTGAGGATCAGCACGGGGTAGGGCTCTCCGAACCCCCTGATCCGGTCGATCAGCTCTTTGCCCTCCTCCGTTGAGAGTTCACCGGGCAATGGCTCGGGTATGGCCTCGGCCCGGCAGTGCCTGCACTTCAGGAGGCAAGCTTTGGTCATCTCCCAGAATATGAGGATGGGCCTCTCGTCGAAGTTCAGTCTTGAATGACGCATGTGGGATCCTCTCCCAGGAGGTCGCCGGTGTAGATGTGGGCCTTCACCCTCGATCCCCCGCACATGTCCCTGTAGGGGCAGGCTCCGCACCTCCCCTTCAGCTGGGAGGAGTCACCGGCAGCCCTGTAAAGGGGGTGGTTCAGGAGCTCCCTGAGGTCGTCGTGGAGCGCGTTCCCCAGCCTTAGGTCGGTCAGGTAATTGCTCAGGTACACGTCCCCGGTGGGCGAGATCGAGATGAATCCCCTCCCCTCCACGGAAAGCCTCCTTGCCCTCATCCTCTCCTCGGCCTCCGATACATCGTGCCCCATCTCCCTGAGCCTCTTCATCACGTAG
>JAMOVA010000018.1 GCA_027061785.1 Thermoproteota archaeon | reverse complement strand
TGATCGCCGAGCCTGACCTCCTTCAGGACGACCAGAGCGTTGTAGCCATCGACCTCGATGGACGGGTGCCTCGCTATGTAGAGGGCGACCAGCCTGTCCCCGAAGGACCTCTGGATCCCCTGAGCGAAGTCCACCAAGGCCTTCGCCATCTCCGGGCTGCGCGGCTTGAGGGTCAGCATACAATCAGATTGGGCGGTGGGGGATTATAAGCTATCTGATCGGGGTACGATCCACCCGTCCGATACTGGAAGGTTGATGCCGAGAAAAAGGAGGAGGGAACCCTTCAGATGCCGAGGTAGGCCTTCCTCACCTCATCCATTCCTAGGAGTTCCTGTGCCGGTCCCTGAAGGACTATCTTCCCGGTCTCCAGAATGTAGGCCCTGTCAGACACGTCCAACGCGGCCTTGGCGTTCTGCTCCACCAAGAGGATGGTTACCCCCTCCTCCCTGAGTTTCTTGACCGTTCCGAATATCTCCAAGACCAGCTTGGGCGCGAGTCCCATGGAGGGCTCGTCCATCATCAACACCTCTGGCCTGCTCATCAGTCCCCTGGCTATTGCGAGCATCTGCTGCTCCCCACCGCTCATCGTTCCGGCCAGCTGGTTCTTCCTCTCCTTCAGCTTGGGGAAGAGGGTGAACACCCACTCGAGCGTGTCGTGGAACTTGTCCCTTGCCCTCTTAGTGTAAGCACCCATCTCCAAGTTATCCAGCACGGTCATCTCCGGGAAGAGCTGCCTGCCCTCTGGCACCAGGGCCAGGCCCAGCTCAACCCTCTTGTTGCTCGGCAGCTTCGTGATGTCCTGACCGTTGAACATCACCTTCCCGCTGAAGGGCTTCAGCAGACCGGAGATCACCCTGAGGGTGGTGGTCTTCCCAGCGCCGTTGCTCCCCAGCAGGCTCACGATCTCCTCCCTGTCCACGGAGAGGTCCACATCCCAGAGGACCTGCAGGTCCCCGTAACCGGCATTTATCTTCTGAAGTTCGAGGAGCATGTCATCACCTCACACCTGGATCGGCTCCCCCAAGTAGGCCTCGATCACCTTCGGATCCCTCGAGACCTCCTGAGGACTGCCCTCCGCCAGCTTCGCGCCCCTGTGAAGGACGAACACCCTGTCCGAGATGCTCATCACCGCCTTCATCACATGCTCCACCATTATTATGGTGAGCCCCCGCTCGTCCACCAGCTTCCTGACGAGCTTCACGACCTCCATCATCTCGGACGGGTTAAGTCCGGCCACTAACTCGTCAAGCAGTAGGAGGTCCGGTCCCGTGGACAGCGCCCTAGCCAGTTCCATCAGTTTCCTCTCCACTATGTTGAGGGCCTTGGCCTCCACATCGGCCTTGTCCTTGAGCCTAACGTACTCGAGCCAGTCCATGGCTATCTCCCTAGCCTCACTCCTAGACGCGGCCTTCCTACCGTACATAGCTGCTGACATGACATTCTCGAGGACGGTGAGCCTACCGAACGGTTTCGGTATCTGGAAGGTCCTAGCAATCCCCTTCTTAACTATAAGGTGGGGCCTGAGTCCCGTGATGTCGTCTCCCCTGTAGTACACCTTACCTTCTTCAGGCTTATAATATCCGGTAATGACGTTGAATAGCGTCGTCTTGCCGGACCCGTTAGGCCCGATTAGACCCAAGAGTTCCCTCTCCTTGACGGAAAGGCTCACTTTGTTTAGAGCCACGAGACCTCCGAACCTCTTAACCACGTCTTTGACTTCCAGCATTTCTCTCACCCTCTCCTTTTGTCAGAGAACTTCCTTCCCAGCCTCCTCCTGAGGAGACCGTAGATCCCTCCGGGTATCATGACCACCACTATGAGAAGGACTACTCCGTAGAGTATGAGGCTTAGACCCGCGATCATTCCACCGAAGAGGGCATTCAAGTATAGGGAGAGCGGTACCAAGATCAGAGCACCGATCAATCCACCGTACGGGCTTCCTGCACCACCAACCACGTCTATTGCTGCTATCTGAGTGGAGTATTCTAGCTTAACCAAGATATCCGGCCTTATGAAGTGTATCCACTGGGCGTAAATGGTGCCTCCTATTCCCGTGAGGAATGCGCTGATCGCCGCTCCTATCACCTTAGCCCTGTACACATTAATCCCAACTCCCTCGGCCGCTTCCTCGTCTTCCCTCACGGCTACCAGACCTATACCGAACCTCGAGGACTCGAACCACTTCAGAAAGAGTATTCCAGCCAGCATGAGGACGAACATCAGGTAATAGTAGGGCGTTTGGGTCTCGAAGAGCATGTTCTCTGGTCCGCTCTTGGTTATGAGTATTCCCAATGGCCCTCCGGTTATCCCCTTGAAGTAAAGGAGCAGTAATTTCACCAGCTCGGCGAAGGCTATGGTACCCAGGGCGAAGAAAGGCCCCTTAAGTCTCAGAGAGGCTATTCCCACCAAGGCTCCTGCCGCTCCAGCAACTACTCCGGCGGCCCACATGCCCACCCAGGGGGAAATGTTGTAGCTCTGGAGTAGTATAGTTGAAGTGTATGCTCCCAAGGCGAGAAATGCAGCGTGACCTAGGGAGAATTGACCGCCATAGCCTCCTATTACGTCCCAACTCATGGCCAGGAATGCCCACAGATAGGCCTGCATTAGAATGGAAACTAGGAATTCATCCGCGAACAGGGGGAAGACTGCACCTATTACCAGAAGTATGGCAGCTGGAATCAGTTTCCTAGTGAATTTAAGCTCCAGTCCCATGTCAGACCCTCCTCAACGCTTTGCCGAACAGACCCTGTGGCCTGAGCAGGAGGACGACGAGGAAGACCACATATACCAGTATCTGCCTGAAGGCATTGGAGAATACGATCGTCCCGAGGCCTTCCGTTATCCCTATTATTATTCCGGCGAAGATTACCCCATATATCGTGCCTAACCCGGCGAAGATGACGACCACGTAGGACGCAATGTCCCACACGTAGCCTGCGAGAGGTCTTATGTTTGGATAGAAGGTGGAAACTAGCACGCCAGCCATTCCTGCAAGGCCAACTCCGAGTCCGAAGGTCATCAATCGAATCTTGGGGACATCTATGCCCACGACCCTCGCACCCACGGGGTTCTGTGATACGGCCCTGATGGCCTTACCTATCTTGACCCTCTTGAGGAACTGATCCACAGCGACTATCGACGCTATGGACACCACGAACGCTATCGCCTCCGCTACGCTGGTCCTTATACCCAGCACCTCCAAGAAGGTGTTCTTGTACACGTTCTGGTAGGACCTAGGGCTGGGTGACCAGAGAATCAGGGCCAAGCTTTCCAGAATTACCGAAATACCTAAGGTAGTGAGGAGTGTGGCTTCATGGCCACCAGGCTTCTCCACCACCGGTTCTATGGCTATTACGTGCGTCACCATTCCTATCAGGCCGAGCAAGATGAAAGCCACTATGGCCGCTATGTAGGGATCTATTCCGAATAGCGTTACCGTCCAGAATGCTGTGTACATGCCGACCATGAGGAAATCACCGTGGGCCCAGTTAACGGCCTTCATTACACCCCATATGAGCGAGAGCCCAAGCGCAGTGAGACCGTAGACCCCTCCCAAGATTGCATACGAGACGAGTAACTGCGTGTACGCGCTTAACTCTATCATTATCATCCCTCCAATTCTAATCGGAATTTACGGAGAAGATGAAAGGAAAAAGTTGAGTTTTGTGGGGAAATTTCATCTCTTCCCCCACGGTGGAGCAGGGAACACAGCCTTCACTGGAGCGAACTCTATGGGCCAGACCACCCTGAACCTACCTTCGAGTATCTGGGCCATCGCCACTGCGGCCTCCGGGTTCTGGTGGTTCGGTACAGTGAGATCGACACCCCACGGCATGAGCGGGAGTTCACCTGCAGGTATCTTGATGGTCTCGAGAGCATCCCTAACTGCCTTTCTGAACGCCTTTATGTCGCTGGGGTTGGCTCCGGAATCCAAGGCCTTCTGGATGGCCACGGCAAGCACGTAGGTACCCACGTAGTTGAGGGCGGAGCTACCGACCATGTCCCTTCCGTAGAGCTTCTTGAAGTCGTCATTTATCCAAGCCCACTTGGAGAGGGCCTTGGAGTTCAGGAAGTCGGGCTGCCACTCGGTCTGGGTGTACACGTAGTTTGCATCTGCGCCGAGCTGCTGGATGAACTCCACCCTAGTCTGCCCACCGGCGCCAGCGCCCACATAGGCCTTCGGATACCAGTTGAGCTTCTTCATGGTCTGCACGAAGAGGACGGCGTCCTTCAGATAAGCAACGTGGAACACTATGTCAGGGTTCTCGGCCTTGAGCTTAGCGACCATGTCGTCCATACTAGTTACTTCCTCAGCCGGGTAGCTCTCCTCGTGCACGATCTTAGCGTTCGGGAAGAACTTGTTCAGGTACTTCTTCAGTCCCTCCGTGGTGGTGACACCGAAGTCGGAGTTCTCGTAGATGAGGGCCACGGACTTGACCTCCACGCCATTGGCCTTAGCGATGTCGGCCATGGCCCAGAGGGTGTCGTAAGCGTATTTGCTAGCGTTGGCACAGGTCCTAAACACATACTTCCATCCCTGAGCGGTGATCTTATCAGATACGGACTCGGGAACGACGTAGGGTAGTCCGATCCTCTCAGCCTCGGCGGCGGATGGATAGGTAACTGCGGAGTTGTAGGCACCTATTATCGCCACCACTCCCTCCTGAGCGAGCCTCCTCAGCTCGGTAACGGCCACATCCTGCTTGGTCTGTGTATCCGCGATCACGAGCTTCATGGTGAACTTGAGATTCGGGTACTTGCTCTGATTTACATGAAGGGCAGCTAGCTGTATGCCCTTCAGATCCTCCTGTCCAGAGAAGGCGGAACCTCCTGACAGCGGAAGCAGTACTCCGACCTTAACCTCTACCTTCTTAGCAGGGGCGGTCGTGGTCTTCGCAGGCTGTGTGGCCGTTCCAGCCACAGTCTTAGTGACGGTGACCGTCTTCTCAACGGACTTCGTGACAGTAACTGTCTTAGCCTGACCGGGGCCTGCTGCGAAATATCCTACCAGTAGACCCACAATCAGTAACACGATAGCCAAGATCCATGCCTTCGTATCCATTAGGGTAACACCCCCTAAGGTGTTACCCTGACGAGATTCGATAAAATATAAAGCCTCTCCTATAGCGGGTCCCGGGCAGCATTCAATATGAGCTGAAAACGGAGAAAAACGTTTTTCTTATGGGTGGATAAAGGCCGTATGTCCAGATCAATTTACTTCATATAAATATTTAGCTAAATAAAATTTACGAGGGAAAATGTGTAGTAAAAAAGTCAATGGATAAGTCCGAGATTCGTATCGACGAAGAGCGATAAAAAGTAAAAAGTTTTTAGTGTTAGAGTGACGAGAATCATTCCCTCTCCACAACCGTGAGCGCTTCGTCGATGGCTTCTATGGCGCGGTCTATTTGTTCCCTAGTGATCACGAGTGGCGGGTTTATCCTGATCCTAGATCCCGTCCATCCCGGCGGACCTATTATAACGCCCCTCTTCCTAAGCTCTATTCTAAATTTGGCTGTTTCTTCAACAGCAGGTTCCTTCGTCTCCCTGTCTTTGACCAGTTCCATCCCTATGAGGAGTCCCTTGCCGTCCACCTCCCCTATGATCTCGTGCTTGTCCATGAGTTCCTTGAGCCTCTTGAGCATGTATTCTCCGTCCTTAGCCGACTTCTCCACCAAGTTCTCCTCCTCGATCACCTCTATGGCTGCGAGGGCCGCTGCCATGGCGAGTGGATTGCCGCCATAGGTGGAGTAGTGGTCCAGTGGCTTGAAGGCCGTGCCCACCTCCTCGCTGGCTATAGCTGCGGAGACGGGGAAGCCGCCTCCGAGGGCCTTGGCCATGGTCATTATGTCAGGTTCCACCCCGAAGTGCTCTATGGCAAAGAGCTTTCCGGTCCTGCCGAAGCCGGTGATCACCTCGTCCGCGATAAAGAGGATGTCGTACTGATCGAGGATGTTCTTGACTATCCTGAAGTAGTCCGGTGGGGGAACTATGTTTCCGGCCGTCCCTTGGATGGGTTCGGCTATGAAGGCGGCAATCTCCTCCGGAGCTGCATATTTCAAGGCATCGTCGAGCATTCTAGCGCACTGAAGGTTGCAGCTCGGATACTCCAAGCCGAGGGGACACCTGTAGCAGTAGTAATTGGGAAGATGCATCACCCCATAGGGGAAGGGACCCATACTCTTCTTGTACTTCGAGAAGCCAGTGAGGGTCCTCGGCATGTGGGTCCTGCCGTGGAAGGCACCCCACAGGGCTATGATTCCGGGCCTTCCGGTGGCCCTCTTGGCGAGGAGAGTGGCCGTCTCAACCGCCTCAGCCCCTGAATTTATGAAAAAGCTCCTCTTGAGCTTAGGAGGAGTTATCTCGGCAAGTTTCTTGGCGAGGAGAGCTTGAGGCTCGTTATAAAAGTCGGTCGCGACCACGAAAACCTTCTCAAGTTGCTCCTTAACCGCCTGAATTATCTTGGGATGAGAATAGCCTTGGGAGGCCACTGCGTGCATGGCGTGGAGATCTATGTACTCCCTCCCATCCATATCCCTGAGAACGGCTCCCTTACCTGACTCTATGACTACAGGGTCGTCCTTCCACCACCTGGCCACATTGGTCATCATATACTGGTCGGAAAATCGGATGACATCCTCCCTGGAGAGTCTGCCCATGGGAATCACTTGAGGTAGCGGCTGGCTAGATAAAATAAAGCCTTAACCTATGATCCCATTTTTCCATGAGGCGTTTCGAAGGGAACCTACATTTCTGACGTCGGCATATTATAGCTCAATTTATGAAGGGATTCGTCAATAAGTCAGCGTCTCATGGACCAGATGATCGCGGTACAACTGTTTCAAAAAGTGAGTAAGAGGATGAGTGTCAGCCCCTGCTATAGAGACCCATGAGCTGGGCTTGGGCTAGCACATGGCCCTCCATGGCCTTGATGACGTCCCTCTTCCTCGCACCAGGAGGAAGATCCAAGGTGGAATCGAGGGCATACAGCTTGAAGAAGTATCTGTGGGGCTTCCCGGGTGGAGGGCAGGGACCTCCGTAACCTACCCTCCTGAAGTCGTTGATCCCCTGCAAACCGAACTCTGTCTCCTTCTGCTTGGGGATTCCCTCGGGCAGCGAGCTCAACCTTTTCGGTATATTGTAAAGCACCCAGTGGGTGAATGTGCCCATCGGGGCGTCAGGGTCCTCTACTATCAACACATAGCTCACGACGCCCTCGGGCTGACCCTCCCAACTCAGGGGAGGAGAGATGTCCTCCCCGTCGCAGGTGTACTTGACGGGGATCCTCTCACCATTCGCGAACACCGATCTCAAGGTAAAGGACAAGCTCCCACCCTCATCAGCTTTCGAAGCGGTTTCAGTAATTTTTTGAGGGCTTAAAGTCGTTCCTAATATGAGAAAAGCAGCACCCAGAACGATCAGCACTGCCACGATTATCAGAATCGCCCTCATCACTCTTTCTCCGTGGAACTATGAGAAAAAGTTTCCCCATGAGATTTCAGGAGAGAGATGGCCCACTCTCTCAGCTCGGAGTAATCTCTCACCCACCTAGGTATCTTTCCCTGTCGCCTCATCCTACCCAGTTCCCTGCCTAGATCGTCTTCACTGATCTTGAGGCTCTCAGCGGCCTCTTTGAACCCTTCCGTGGAGGCTATCGCCCTCAGCACGTCTAAGTCTATGAGTTCCAGTTTGGGAGGGTTGATCACCGTAGGTAACACCTCCATCAGCCCCCTTCTCACTTCTTCTCTTATCATGGACCTCAGCTCCTCGGGATCAGATAGAAACAGGTCCTCCAAGACTATCACTTCCACGCCCAGCTCTTTAGCCAGGATCTCAGCTGAAGGATCTGCGAATCCCCTGCAGACGACTAAGGGCTTAGCTTTGACAAGTAGGGAGTTTACGTAGGCTTGTCTCACCCCACCCACATCTAACCTGCCGCTCTTGACCTCTACCGCGTAAAGCTCACCGTCTTTTGAGGCCATAAGATCCACATCGCTTATCTCGAAGCCACCCCTCCTTATAGGTATCCTCTCTCCGACGATCTCGAAGCCCATCGATCTCAGGATAGCCTTAGCCGCGCTCATCGAGCTCCTCAATAGGGATCACTTCCTCAGGATGACGAGTCCCTTGCCTGGTTCCACGTCGAAAGTGACCCAGTCCGGCCTGTGCCTGGAACCACTCATCCTCCTGACCCTCATCTGCTTGATGAGGAGCTCCTTTATCACCTCGGGGTTGAACCTGAGGTCCAAGACCCCGTCGGAGGCCACCTCTAGCACGTACCTGAAGTCGTCGAAGAACCCGAAGTGGAAGGTGTATATGATGGGAACCATGTAGTGCTTGCTCACAACCGCCTTCATGATCTTCATGAGATCTAGGAGTGGAGATGGATCCGGCGTTATCGTCAGGAATTCCGTCAGAGAATCTATCAGGACCATGCCTCTCCCTCTCATGTTTCTAGCATCCCTCTCAATCTGATCCCAGAACGTGTCCAAGTTCCTGGGATCCTCGACACTCACTATCCCCTTGGCGCCGTTCAAGGTCCCAGTGAGGTCCTCGGGCAGTTCAATGCCTCTCTCCCTGATCCTATAGGAGAAGCAATCTAGGAATTCGAGGTCACCCCTCCTCACGTAATCCATCACATCGAATCCCAGAGCAGAGAAGTTCATCAGTCTCGAAGCAGGTGTATCCTCTAACAGGACCATTAGTACCCTGTCGCCGCGCTCTAGGGCCCGGTAAGCTATCTCATTCAGCAGGACGCTCTTCCCGGTACCAGTCTCTCCGAAGACCCCTATCAGACTACTTCTGAGTACACCTTGAGGTAGGAGGAAATCTAGAGGTTCCACATCGAATTTGAACCTTTCTGGCTCCATACTCACCAAGAATGCGATGGGCTGTTCCTGTATAATGTTTCTGGAGTGGCAGTCCTCTTGTGGTAAACTTATTAAGTTAGGTAAGTAATATCTTACCTGGGTAAGATGTTTATGAATGGATACGTGACCGCTCTCCTTGTGGTGTTGCTACTAGGTGTTTTTTCCGTTATGGCTTTTCCATCCCCACAAACAGGTGCGCCTAGACCAGCAGATCCTCCCAGACCTCCTGAGGCTCAGCCCTTGGCTGAACCAGCTGGACCCTCCTCACCTGATGTCCTTCCGCCTTTACCTCCCGGACCTGACTGGGGACCCGTGCTCGGGCCCTTGCTGAGCATCGTCATAGTGGTAGCGGTTATCCTAGTGGCTTTCTACCTCCTCAAAGAGCTACTAGAGAAGTCTTCTAGCAGTCCCTCAAGATCGAGTTCCGAGGAGGATCTTTCCGCGCTGATCAGGGAGCTTTTAGAGGAGATCAGGGGTTTAAGGCGGGATATAAGGGAGTTAAAGGAAGAGATGAGGGAGTGAAGGCTTGTTGAGTGAGATAGAGGGGGAGATAGAATCACTGTCCTCCCTGATGAAGGCCCTGTCCAATCCGCTGAGGCTCAAGATACTGGCACTCTGCTCCCTGAAAAGGAGGAGCAACAGGGAGTTAAGGAGTATGCTGGGAATTTCCAAACCCCTTCTCATCCTCCACCTCAAGGAGCTCGTTAGAAAGGGGCTTCTCACCGTGGAGACGGAGGTAGATGAGGAGAGAGCTATCATCAGGAAGTACTACAGGACAGCGGATTTCGACATACACCTGAACAGGGGGTTCTTCGTGAGCCTGGGGAGGCGTCTCGACCGGAGCGTCGATAAGGGTGAGAGCAATAGTGGAGATAACCCTTAATCTGTTCAGCCCGTGATAACTACGGGTGATCTCATGCCCATGGCGGAGATAACGATAGTCCCTGTTGGGGTGGGGGCTAGCGTCAGCGATTACGTTGCCGAGGCCCTGAAGGTGGTGAAGCGGTCGGGCCTCAAGTACCAGCTGACTCCCACATCTACGGTGATAGAAGGGGACCTAGATGAACTCTTCAAGGTGCTGAAGGAGATGCACGAGTCTCCCTTCGCCAAGGGGGCTCCTAGAGTGGTTACCGTCATAAAGATAGATGACAGGAGGGACAAGACGATAACGATGGAGTACAAAGTGAGGGTGGTGGAGGAGAAACTCAGGAGGGGATAGAGGGGATCCTCCTCGACTCGGTCACCCTCTCCAGTATCTTTATTCCCCTCCAAGAGAGCCACTCAGCGACTGACGAGAAGAGGCTCTCGTCCATCCCTATGACCTCCGGTGGGATCACTCCCGGTCCGGGAATGGCCCCCTCGGTTATGAGCTTGAGCATGCCGGTGGCGACGAAGGCGGTCGTTCTGGCAACGGCCGTGAATCCCGAGGCCTCGTCGTACCTGTCGACCATTCTATACTCTATCTCCACGTTGTTAAGGCTCGTCCTACCGCTGGCAATTACCCTGAGGACTACCATGTCCTTCGTGTCCCCCTTGAGCTTCTCCCTCCACAGTTTGGCGGTTACATGAGCTGGACTCACGCTCGATCCGTTGAGGTCGAGTGGATCCTTGTCCAGGTACCCGAGCACCTTCAGGAGCTCTATCTTCTCAGCGTGCCCGGGCCACCTGAGGGTCTTCTCTTCCATGACCTCCACTCCCTTGAGGGTCTTGAGCATGGTCCTGAGGCCGTCGGTGAGGAAGGCCTCGAGCTCACCCACCCCGGGTATGAAGACCTTCTCAAGCTCGCTGACCGCTGGTTTCTCCACGACATTACCGTTGTAGATGACCCTAGCGGGCCTCACGTACTCCTCGATCAGGTCCTCGGGGCTCCAAGTCACCAAGTATCCGAGGGGAGGTATCGGCCTTTCAGGAATGCCGCCCACGTATATCTTGAGCTCCTTCACCTCCTCAAGCTGGGCGTAAGCCCTTCCGGCCATCATGTTGCTGAGCCCCGGAGCTACGCCCGCATCGGGGATTATCGTCACCCCGGCATCGCTCGCCTGCACGTGGTATTGAGTTGGGTCGTCTGGGGAGTAGCTCACATCCACGAGGTCTACGCCGGCCTTAATGGCGGCTATCCAAGAGGCCCTGCCGAAGCGCCCGGGGAGGGCGTTGACGGCCACGTCCACATCCTTTATTATCCTGTAGATGTCGTCCTCTCCTCTTATCTCGACCTGCTTTATCTCAGACCTGCCGATGAGTTTTGAGGCCTCCTCGAGGCATGGTTTACATTTGTCGACGAGGATGAGATCAGAACCAGTCACTCTTTCGTAAAGGTCATACGAGATGGCTTTACCAACTGATCCGGCACCCAAAACTGCTGCTCTAATGGGAGGACACCCCCTCATATCCTAGTAAGGGATTACTTAAAAAGACGATCTGGGGGATCGCATTAGGGCTTTTCGACACAATAGCGACAAAAATTTTTGAAAGGACTCAGGTTACTTAAATTCAGGTGAAACGAGAGCTTAGGACTCCTTATCCTTCTCACTCTCACTTTCATCCTTGGACTCCTTGTCGAGGCCGTAATACTTCCTCACCAGCTCGTAGTAGTTCTCTACGCTACCGTACCTCTTGAGGAATCCCTCGGCCAGGTCATAACCGTACATCTTCTTGAACTGCTCCCTCCCCCTCTCAGTCATGTCGAAGGGGGTCCACGGGGGAAATATCTCGAGTTCCACCTTGACCTCCTCTAGTTCGGGTATCGCGCTCTTTATGCTTTCCTCTATCTGCTGAACTATCATGGATGAGTAGGGGCAGCCGGGAGCGGTCATCACCACCCTCAGATATACCTTGGAATCTTCTACCTCCAATTTCCTTATTAGACCCAAATCAACGACATTTATCGGTATCTCCGGGTCTGTGACGAATCTCAGGGCATACAGAACCTTAGCCTTGATCTCCTCCGGATCCATCTGCATCTCCTCATATAGCTGGCATGGAAATAAAAATAACTATGGTGAAGATCACCTCTTACCCTCACTCTTGGGTAGGGCAGGGAAGAATTCCACGCTCTGAGTCCTAGTCTTCAAGGGCTGCGGGAAGAGCTCCATGAGCTGATAGACCTCCTTTGGAACATCTGTGGATACAGGCAGACCCAATTCCTTCGCCACTTCCACGGTTATGGGATAATCGTGGGTCCATCTCCCCTCCGTCATTATCCTCGCCACCTCCTCAGCCCTTTCCCTGCCCATTTTATCTTCAAGTAGCCATGCTACGAGATCTCTGACCTGTTTTATCGCCTTCTCGGCCACATCCGCGAGTATTAGTGTCTGATCGTCAACCTTATCCACGCTCTTCTTCTCAACGACTTTTATCAGGGAAGGAGCTGGAAACTGACCAAGTTGAGGATCTACCGGACCTAAAACGGCGTTTTCGTCCATGATTATCTCATCCGCCGCCAAGGCTATCAAGGTTCCGCCGCTCATGGCGTAATGAGGTACTATCACCGTCGTCTTTGCCGGATGCTTCTTCAAAGCCCTAGCTATTTGAGAGGCCGCTAGTACAAGGCCTCCTGGAGTGTGGATTATCAGGTCAATCGGAGTGTCCGGGGGTGTGGATCTTATCGCCCTCAGAACACTCTCGGAATCGTCGATATCGATGAACCTGTAGAACGGTATCCCGAATAGGCCGATGGATTCCTCCCTATGGATGAGAGTTATCACGCTACTTCCCCTCTTCCTTGCCAAGACCTCCATGACTTTCCTCCTTGCATTCTGGATGGCCCTATGCTGGAGCTGGGGGGCCATGAGTAAGTAGAAGATGAATAGCCACCACAGAAGGGATATGGGATCTAGCCACATAGTAGTTGAAATGCGGATGAAACCTTTAAGGTAAGCGGTCGCTTCGCCCTACGAGTCGAATAATCAAGAACAGGGATAGGAACTCTGTCATCACGATTAACGAGGCTTCAGGTCCGAAGGTTCCTCCCGTTATGAGATCGGGACCCATAAGCTCCGATACAAATAAACTGGGTCCTCTCAGACCGCTTGTGGGATAACCCCAGATATGCTCCATGAATACGTTCCAAGAGAAGTGCATTGAAACGACCGGGCCGAGGCCCCACTCATATCTCATCGCTCCAAGAGCGAGGCCCGCCACAAATATGCCTAGGAAGGCCTGTAGCCCGAATCCCGGGTTAAATGCATGTATGAGGGAAAACATTAAGGATGATGTCAAGAGATTGGTGCGAGAGAATCTGAGAAGCGGATAACCCCTGTAGATGACCTCCTCCCATATTGCAACTGATAAATGGAAGGGTAATGCACTTAGGAGAATAGAAGGATCAAATCTCCCGACTTCTATTCGAGAAAGAGGCAGGAGGACAAGGGTCATTGCGAAGGCAAGGGCCGCTGCCTGTATGGATCTACTCAGTGTGCCTACTCTCGGATCCTCTCCCTGATGCCTCACTATTAGGGCGAAGACACCGACTGAAAGGAGGGCCCTTAGATAGGGAGTTGGGACTATCACCATGAAGACGGTAGCTGTCAGCAGGAAGGCCAGAACCTTCCAGCCGTCAACCCTCGGTTCCGTCATTTTTTGCCCTTATTCTTGCCCTTCTTTCCCTTCTTAGATACCTCGAACTTTTTCAAAGTCCTGTAGTACCAGAAGCCGAATACGGCGACGAGGGCAACCCCTAAGCCTATCAGGATAATGTGACCTAGCTTCAGGCCTGAGCTCTTATTTTCACCACTGGTGGCGGTACTAGCCTGAGTCTGCGTCGCAGTCGATGTGGGAGAGGTGTAGTTACCCTTGGGCGTGATGCCAATTAGATCGCTGACCAGATCGGTTATCTGGTTAGGGGGGACTTCCCCTCTAAAGATCTTCGCCACCTTTCCATTCTGATCCACAACTATCATGGTCGGTACCGCTCTCACACCGTACTTCTCTGCTACATAATCGGCGTCGGGCACCAGCCTCCAGTTGGATGGAGGTTCGACGGACTTGTAAAACCCTATAGCCTTGTCCTGCGGGCTTGAAACCATCATAACTATGCACATCGCATCTTCTCCATCCAACCCAGCATCTTTCCAAGCTTTAGATAGAGCTGGGAGTTCCCTCCTGCAGTGTGGACACCATTCCGCCGCGAACACGAGTACGAAAACCTTGCCCTTCAATTTCTCAGTTGATACCCTGTCTCCCTCGTAGGTCGACACGTTGAAATAGGGAGCTTCCGTTCCTTCTTGAGGTAAGGCTAACGCTGTTAGGGTCGGAATAATCATGAGGAGCAATAAAACGATGAATGGGATTTGTCTCATAGCCTGACGACCTCCATCTTCCTACCATCGAACACCGCCACAGTGGGCGGGATGCCGTAATACCTGCACGTGAAGACTGATAAGAGTATGCTCTCCATGCCCTCTATCCCGGTTTCGCCGTCGAAGAGCCAGGCGTAGCCGTCAGGGTAGGCCTCGTGAGCTCTAACCAGTCCCTTCAGACCGTTGGATTTCAGGAAGGATTCGAGAGCCTTCCTACCGTAGTATTTGGTGCCACCTCCCCTGCTGTAGTTCTCTCCGAAGCCCTCTATCCCCTCGTAGGGATCGTTCCACAGAAGCTGGAAGGCTATCTTGTCGCTTGGTATCATGTCCTTTTTCGGTAGTTTCCTTATCTGCTTCACCGACTCCAGCCCCTCAGCTATCCCCCCGTGAAGGGCGAGCAGGCCAGAGACCTCAGCAGCGTACGGAAGGTTAGCGAACACCTCGTTGTACCTCATGAACAGGAAGGGCCACTCCGAGCCGTACGTGTGATAGAGCGTCTCCATGAACCCGTAGTTCAGGTTGACTACGGGGGACTCGTGGTTTCCCCTGAGCAGGATCACCCTATCCGGGTCCTTGTAGTAGTGGGCTAGGAGGAAGTTAGCGTTCTCTATCTGCTTCTTTCCCCTATCCACGTAATCGCCAAGGAACACGAGTTTGTGGTCCTTGAATTTTCTGAGGACCTCCTTAGATGAATCTAAGTCGCCGTGAGTGTCTCCAACGAACACCACCTTCCCCCTCACCCTCTTCACCTGGGGTTCCCTCGACAGCTTGGCCTCGACGGCTCCAAGGAAGGACATGGCCTCCTTGAACTCCAGAACCTCGCCTCTCAGGGCTTTCTTCAGGATATCCTCTATGTCCTCTTTCCTCTCTTCCCCCCTGCTCCCCCTGATCCTCGATATTAGTTCGTCGAGAAGCTTCATGGGAGGTGACACCTCGGAGCACGGATAAATCCTTTGAGCCTTTTGTCGTTCCCCTCAGGGTTCGAGGGTGAAGTGGATCCTCCTGTTGTTCTTCCCCTTGTTCTCCAACTTCAGGAAGACTATCCTCCCTACCTCCTTCGTATTGGACACGTGGGGACCGCCGTCAGCCTGAATGTCCAGCCCCTCTATCTCGACTATCCTGAGCTTCTGAACGCTTGGAGGGAGAGCTTTGGCCAGCTTCACTATGCCGGGTATCTTCATGGCCTCTTCCCTAGGGAGGTAGTATATCTTGACCGGAAGCCCTTTGGCCAGCTCCTCATTCGTCTCTGCAATTACCTTCTCAACCAGCTCCCTGTCCGGCTTCTCCAGATTGACATCGACCCTGCTCCTATCTGGAGCCACCTTGTTTCCGGTTACGAGTACCCCGAACTTCTGATT
>JAMOVA010000017.1 GCA_027061785.1 Thermoproteota archaeon | reverse complement strand
AATTTTTCTTTCATCTTTTCCTTCAATTCCTCCCATTCCATCCTAATCCTCCTCCCCCTCTTGTTCTCGCTGTTCTAAGAACTCGCTGAAGCCTTGGAAGATCTCTTTCATAGTCTCCTCCTCTTCGAGCTCCTCGAACTTCTTCCATATCGCTCTTATCTCGGCCTCTATTCTAGCGATTCTCGCCTCTAAGTCGGTGGGGATTTCAACTACCTCTATCCTCTCAGGCTTCCTCTCTTTCAACGCCTCTCTGAGCAGCTTTTCTACAAATTTTGAGAGCGAGAGGCCCTCAGATTCAGCCCTGCTTTTCAGCTCAACAATCAGCTCCTCGGGGAGCGAGATGGAGAGGACCTTCCTACCCATCCTATTAACACCTATTAAGAGTTAATAAGTGCGGAATTTAATAAGCTTATTAAGACTTAATAAGGCCTCGAGTCCGCATTGGGTACTCTGATACCCATTGCCCACAAACTTGGGGGTAATGGCAAAAGTAAAGGATTAGTTTTCACGTAACTTTCACCACTTGTGAGGGACAAACTAACGCTGAAGTCGACGGAAATAGCTGAACTGCTTAACCAATTCAAGGGATGGTTGATGGGAAGGGGCCTTTCGAGGGCTAGGAGGAGCTTCATTCTTTCCCATACAAGGAAATTCTTGGAGGAGAGGGGTGGGGTCATCTCGAAAGAGGCATTGGAGGCGCACCTTCAGGGCCTCGATGTCTCCCCTAGGAGCAAAGAGAACATCAGATCAGCAATCATGCAGTTCGTGAGGTTTCTGCGGGAGATCGGTTATGATGTTCCCCAAAACCTACTGCCAAGAATCGAGGAGAGCGAAGAAGAGCTCATTAGGGAGTTCGGTGAATGGTTGGAATTGGAGGGCCTAGCGCCCCGCACCATCTATGTGTACAAATTGCATGCGAAGAAGTGGCTCGAGTGGTGCCACCTCCGAGAGATCGATCCCCTCTTCGCGACTGAAGATGATGCTAGGATGTTTCTCCTAGAGGTGAAGCATCGACCTGGGCGCGGCCATCGCTCGGATCAGCTCAAGCCCAGAGCTTTAGGCGCATGGATTAATGACCTCAGGAAATTCTATGAGTTCTTAGCCTGGAAGTACAAGATCGCTAACAACCCCTTTCGCGGGATAAAGAGCCCCAAACGAGAGAAGAAGCTGCCTACAGCTCTATCTATCCAGGACATAGAACACATATTCGAGGCCGCACAGCAGATCAGTCTAGAACATTACGCCCTAGTCAGGTTCATCTACGCCTCTGGGACTAGGATCGGAGAGTGCACTCATCTCCTTTGGAAGGACTTAGATTTCAGGCTCAATCAGGCTGTGATAAGATCGGGAAAAGGCCATAAGGACCGCATAGTGTTCTTCGATGATGAGACAGCAAGGGTTCTGAAGCAATTGAAGCGAGAGAAGAGAGCTACGAGAGGCGATTTCGTCTTCCATCCCTCAGTCAAGGTGTTATTCAGAATGATTGAGCAAATCAGCGAGAGAGCGGGTATCAAATTCAGGAGCACTGATCTGAGAAAGAGCTTAGCTACACACATGGCCGAGCTTGGCATTCCCATTCAAGACATCCAACACATCATGGGCCATGAAAGGCTTGAGACTACTGGCATTTACATCCGACTGAGGCCAGAGCATGTTCGCCAAGTCTATAGAGAATTCTGGAGGCGCCGGAGGAGGGGTCGATAAGTTTATATTTATTTTGCATTAGTAACTAATGGTGGTTGGATGGCCAGTGAGTGGACCACTCTCTCGATCAGAAGGCGCACAAGGGAAAAATTAGAGGAAGTGCGGAAGATAATAGGCGAGGAGACAGGACTAACGCTCTCCTTGGAAGATACAGTAACCTACCTAATAAACTATTACATTAAGTCCATGAAACAGGGAAAAGTTGAGGCCCCAGCCGTGGCGGCGACTGGGGCCTAGGCCATCCAACCACCTATACAATGGTCGGGTGAGAATAGTATGGCCACATCCCCTATTACCTTCGTGAATATGAGTTCTGGCTCCCTTATAAAGGGCTTTTTATATCGAAGGGGGTCGGGACTCGGCAAAGTCATCACCTGTCAGCCGGTTGATCCTACCTCATTCCCCCTAATGCCCCTAGGCGATCAACCTAATAAATGGAGTGCCTAAGGGATCCCAGACCAAATCAAAAGAAGAGAAAGGGAAAGGGGGATCACTCCTTCTTCTCTGCCTTGACCTTGGCCGGAAGGGCCTCGGCTGGTTTGTGCGGCTTGTAACCGAACTTCCTCTTTATTAGGAGCCTTTTCAGGAGCTGTATTCCCTGAGCAGGATCCACTCCCCTTGGGCATACGTCTGAGCAGGAGGCGGCGAAGTGGCAGCGCCAGCATCCATGCTCAGTGTCCACTATTGGTATCCTCACATCGAGACCATCGTCCCTAGTATCCACCATATACCTGTACGCCTGAGCTAGGGCTTGAGGTCCTAGGTACTCGTAATCCGTGGCAGCGGTCGGGCAGGCGGACAGACATGCCCCGCACTTTATGCAATCGGTGAACTGGTAGTATCTAGCGTACTCATCGACCGTCTGCTTGTAGGGGCCGGTAGGATTATTCAGCTCGATATCATCGTTCCTTATTATCCAAGGCTTAACCGACTTGTGCTTCTCGAAGAAAGATGTGAAATCAGCTGCCAGGTCTCTCTCAACGGGGAAGTTATCTAATGGCCTCAACTCAACGACATCACCGTTTCCAGCGGCCTCTAAAACTCTAGTCTGGCAGGCCAGCATTTGTTTACCGTTTATCATCATGGCACACGATCCACAGAGTCCCATTCTACACGAATATCTTACCCCTAGGGAGTGATCCATCTCACCTTTTATTATCAACAGAGCGTCTAAGACAGTCATTCCCCTGGAAACTTCCAGTTCGTGCTCTTCCCAATGAGGTGCGTAATCTTTCTTTGGATTGTACTTATAGATCCTGAACTTTATCTTCCTAACGGGCTTCCAGAGCTCTTCAGAGGCCCTCATGGTTTCCTCGAGCACCTCAGGCGGAAGAACATACTCCTTAGCTTCCTCTGAAGCCATAAAATCACCTCCTCATGCGAACCCGAGGGCGACCATCAGCACTTGCAGGCCCACTGCGTAGGTAACTATGCCCACTATCAGTACGGCCCAGCTGATCCACTTGGTCCAGCACCTATCAGGTACCATCTCGATCAGTATCACCCTTACCCCATTGAAGGCGTGATAGAGGAGAGCGGCCAAGAATACTGCCATATTACCGAAGTAAAGTACAGGATTGGCCTTTATGACCGCACCGATGACAGGCTCATTGTTCGCCAGCAGATGGATCAATCCAGTGATGGCTATCAGGATGGCAGTAATATAGTGAAAGAACATGATGGTGGACTCTCTCATGGCAATCACCCCATCATCGGTTGAACTATAATCGCGTAGTAAGCCCAGATGGCCGCGAGAACGATGAACAGCACAAGCGCAAACACTACTACGTATCTCTGGACTCCTTCGATGGATACCGGTCTCTGAGATGGCTTTTTAATCAGAAGAGGCTTCCCTACAGCGAATCCCAGCTCCGCCAATATGAGTCTTATTCCATTGGCCGTGTGGAAGGTTACGATGACGCCGAGCAGGGCATCCCACCACAGCCCGGGATGCCAACCTGTACTGTAGAAATGAGCCAATATGAACAGGACTATAAGGATCCCAGTTATCCTATGGGCAGCGTAAAGCCATCTCTCGATGGTGTAGGCCCTGACCTTGAACCAGCCGGAAATACCTCTCATATTTTTCGCATAATACTCCTTAAACTCGCTCTCAGCCTCCATAAATCCCACCCTAATACTTCCTCTCAGTGGGAGGCCACTTGGTTATCACAACAGGGATGTAACTGAACTGAGGCTCTCCATCGGCTCCTCTAGCTATCATCGTGTGCTTAAGCCAATTCTCATCGTCTCTCTTTGGATAGTCGAGTCTGGTATGAGCACCTCTGGTCTCAGTTCTGTTTAAAGCGGCCATAGCCACAACATAGGCTATCTCCAACATCGCATCAAGCTCCAATACGTGTATCAGGTTTATGTTGTACTCCCTGTCCTTATCGGCCACATGACCCTCACCGAACCTCTGCCTAAGTTCCTTAAGTTTCTTGATAGCCTCCTTTAGACCCTTCTCATCTCTAAACACATATACATGCTTACCCATGGTGTCCTGCATCTCCCTCCTTATGTGGTAGGGATTCTCCCCCGTGGATCCCCTGAGTATGCGGTCGAATATCCTCTTCTCCTCCTCATTCACTTTCTCCATAGGAACATCCCTCTGTCCTGCCTTCATTGCATAATCAGCTGCTTGCCTGCCGGTCAGCATACCGTAGACCAAGCAGTCCGAGGACGAGTTGGTTCCCAGCCTGTTGGCTCCATGGAGGCTCACGCAGGCGACTTCTCCGGCCGCCCACAGTCCCTTAGCCGGAGTGGCCCCGTATATGTTGGTGTGCACGCCTCCCATGCTGTAATGGGCCACGGGCCTAACAGGCATCGGCTCCTCAACTGGGTCGACACCCGCGAACCTTATGGCCAGCTCTCTTATATGAGGTAGCCTCTCATCTATCCTGTCCTCTCCTAAGTGCCTCAAATCTAATAGAACATAGTCCAGGCCTCCTGGACCTTTAAAGCCTCTGCCTTCCAGTATCTCGGTCATCTCAGCCTTGGACACCACATCTCTAGGCGCCAATTCCATCCTCTCAGGGGCGTAGTTCTTCATGAACCTCTCTCCTTTGTTGTTTATCAGATAACCTCCCTCTCCCCTTGCGGCCTCCGATATTAGGATACCTGATGGTACCAGACCGGTCGGGTGGAACTGGAAGAATTCCATATCTTTCAGCGATAACCCGGCCCTGTAAGCCATGGCCATCCCGTCAGCAGTTGACGAGTGCGAATAGGTGGTGAAAGGATAAAGTCTACCGGCGCCTCCCGTGGCAAGTACACCTGCTTTGGCTTTGAAGACGTAGAAGTCACCGGTCTTCAGCTCAATGGCCGTGACTCCCACGAATTCACCGTTATTAACTAGGAGAGATGTCACGTAGAATTCGTGGTAGAACTTTATGTTGTCGTACTTCAGGGCAGTGTCGTACAAGGTTTGCATCGCATAGAGGCCAGTCTTATCGGCAGCGAAGCAAGCCCTCGGAAAGCTGTGTCCGCCGAACTTTCTCTGGGCTATCCTTCCATCAGGTCTCCTAGCCCAAGGCATTCCCCAATGCTCGAGCTGATAGATCTCCTGTGGTGCCAATCTGACGAAAAGTTCCACAGCATCCTGGTCAGCTAGCCATGCTGCGCCCTTTATCGTGTCATAAGCGTGAAGGTCGTAACTATCACCCTCATCATGGTAGAGGGCTGCGCCGGTCCCTCCAGCGTATGCGACGGAGTGGGACCTCATCGCATGAACCTTCGTCAATACGGCTATGTCCAGTTTACCTTCACTCCTCCTAGCAGCTTCAATAGAAGCTCTGAGACCGGCTAAGCCTGATCCGATAACAACTACATCCGTAGTCACTATCTCAGCCAAAATAATTACCTCCCTTCCTTAAGGGACCTCCTAGAGGAAGCGGGTCAATAAGATAAATGTTCCTCAGGCTTTTCCCATATATAAGCCTTAGACAACTGGGAATATTAGAATAAATATATAACAAGACAATGGTTATACATAAGTGAACACCACCAGATAGATAACAGAAATTTTATTTATTTTTAGGGAATTCAGAGAACGAGGTCTCTCTTGAGGAAGGGTGTATATCTATGGGGGTGCTGATCTCCGGAATCTTTTCTGGCGCTCAAAGTCTCTTACAGACTACATTCAACCAAATAACTCAACTATGGGTCTTAGCTGGACTAATAGCAATGTTCGTGATCGGTCTAGTGATCTACAACTGCTACTCTAAGAGCTTGGGTATACCGGAGGGTGAGGATTGATGGTGAATGTGAGTAGGAGGGACTTCATAAAGGGAGGGCTGGTGGCCTCCATAGCACTTGCGGCAGCTGCTGCTGGAGCACCACTGATCCAGTATCTCACATCGGAAAGAGTGGTCGTTGGTAAAGTTAGTAGTGGAGAGAAGAGCAAGCTTCCAATGAAGATAGCGAATAAGAAGGACCTCCAGCCTGATTCCCAGCTACAGTTCATGATGCCCCTCAATCCCGACGGGAGCAGGGGACAGCATCCATCCATTCTAATAAGATTGAGGCCAGATCTAGCCCAGAAAGCGGGAACGGAGTTTAAGGCCTTCAGCGCCATATGTACTCATCTAGGGTGCATAGTCCATCTAGAGCCAGGAGATGACATTTACTGCCCGTGCCACGCTGGATACTTTGATCCCGTGACCGGTAATGTTTTGGCCGGTCCTCCTAAGAAACCGCTCCCTGAGATAGAACTGAAGATAGATGAAAATGGTGATATCTACGCGGTAGGGTGGAAATGATGACCAAATGTGGTAAGGAGGAGAAGAGCTGCCTGTCGTGGTTAGTTAACTGGTTTATAGATAGGCTCGGGATGGAAGAATTCACCTCTACCATGGTCTGGAGGCACACGTTGCATCCGGTCTACAGCCTGGGCGGCTTGACAACCCTAATGTTCATAATACAGGCGATCACCGGGCTACTGCTCCTCATGTTCTATGTACCCGTGTTTGGAGAGACCAACATGGCCTATGATAGCGTTCTAAGGATAACCGAGGAGGTGGCGTACGGTTCGATCATAAGGGGATTGCACTTCTATGGGGCTAACTTGATGGTCCTCATAGCGATACTCCACTTCCTCAGGGTCTACTTCATGGGAAGCTACAAGAAGCCCCATGAGGTGACGTACATCATCGGGATGATAACCGGACTGCTAGCGATCGTCACGGGTGTAACCGGCTACTCCCTGAGGATGGACCATGTGGCAGGAGAGGCCATAAGGATAGGGAACACCTTGGTCACGGGCATGCCCGGAGGGAAGATGATCGCACAGATCATATATGGGACAGGAACTTTCGATGAGATAGTAGGGAGGTACTTGGCGTTCCACATCATGCTGGCAGGTCTGATATTCCTCCTGATGCTCGTCCACTTCTTCTCAATACATCAACATCACGTGTCGCCCCCGTACGACGGATCCGATCCCGAACCAGCTGTACCATTCTTCCCGAATCATATAATGACAGAGGCGGCCGCTGCCTTCGTGGTGATTGGCGCCTTGATAGTCGTATCAGCAGTGTTCCCGGCAGAGCTCGGCAAGAAGTTCCTTCCAACCAAGGAACTGCCGGTAGGTCAACCTGAATGGTACCTAATGGCCGTCTACGCCGGAATAAAGACAGGAGTAGATCCGGTCTTCGCTGGCATGGTGGTTCCTGGCGTGCTCCTCCTGATATTCGTCCTCATGCCTTGGATAGATCCAGCTTACAGCAGACATCCTAGAAACAGGAGGATAGCAACCATCTACGGCGCTATAATGGTAGGGGAGTTCGTGGCCTTCACAATATACGGAATGCTCACCCCTGGAGAACAGATTCCATTGGTGAACGCGCTGGCTGTTGCATTTGTTGTCGCATTAATCACAGGAATACCTGCAGCTAAATACACATCCAAACCGGTACCTCCAGTCAAGAGGAGCCCGGTAAAGAGGGTCAGGCACACACCACTAGTTCTGGAATGGGGCAAGTACTTCTTCCTGATACTCCTGATAATTCAGCTGATCACCACAATCCTTGGAATACAGGCCCATTTCGATGAGATGTACACCTTGGCCGGATTCTACTTCGGCATATCCGTGATAGCCTTTGGATGGGCTCTCTTCGTGGCTAAGGTCATCCTCCTTGACGTTAAATACATAACAAAGCCCGTTTCCCCCTCCTAACATTTTTCTTCACCACCTCCTTCCAGATCGACGTTAGCCCACAAACCCTTTTTACATTGGAGCTGCCACACGTGACGATGAACAGGGACAGCTTGGTGATTGTAGGAGTCGTGCTGATAACGCTGATCGTACTTGGATCCACTTACATGGCAGTTTCTAAGGGAGTGGCTCCCTCTCTACTGGAGAGGGGAGTCTCAAGCGGATCTGAGCAGGGCAGTACGGGATCCCCCCAAACCGCTCCTGGGAAAACAGGTACGACTCGAACCAAAAAGACCACCACCTCAAAAACGACAACTCAGAAGGCGCCGTTCGACTTCAAGAGCGTATTTCTGAAGAAAACAGAGTTCTCGATCACTTACGATTACTACCAAGACAGGAAGAAGAAGGGCAACGGTGCCCTCTATGTCAAGGGAGATAAGAGAAGGATGGACTTCAAGTTCGCTCAAGTGCAGACGATGGTAATCTATACTAAGGACCTGTACATCTACTGTTTCAAACAAGCCCAGAGTGATTGGCAATGTTTCAAATCGAAGAACATCGAAGCGATTGAGAAGAAGATGGGAGGCGGCAGTAAGTCGAAGGATCCCGTGAAAGAGGGCCAAGAGGAATTCGACAAGCCGGTTTACAACGGTACTAGGACCTACGCGGGGAAGACCTGCTACTGCTATTACATCAGCAAGAGCGAGAAAGCGACCGTAAATGGAGTGGACAAGCCAGGAACCCAGTGGGTGGAGATATGCGTAACTCAGGATGGAATACCGGCCTACTACCTATACCTATGGAAGTCGTCTGACGGTAAAAGCACAATTAGGACGGAGATAATAGCTAAGACGATATCATACAATGTTCCAGATAGCGTCTTCAATCCACCCGTTGAGCCAACGAGCATTCCTTAATTGAACTATTTTTCATAATATATTTTAACAGCTAGGTCCGAGGTACATCTTTCCAAAGGCGGCATTTCGCAGTAATATTTAACTGTCGAGAGTCGCTATAATTACTAGGGGGTGAAAAGGGAATGGCGCACCTGAGGTCGTCACCCGACTTCGAGCATGTTTACAACGCCATTATGACCGAGTTGAGGGGCTACATACACGGCTCCGAGTGCCACATGGATAAAATAAAGGAGTGGCTGTCTACCTTACCTCCTGAGGGAGTTAACTCTCTGCTGGAGCAGCTTAGAAGGAACTTGGAAACTTGGAGGAACATAGGTTCCATAACCGAGGAGCAGTATGAGAAGGCTCTCCAGAAACTCGAAGAGATAAAGGGCCTAGTTAAGTAGCCCGTGAACCAAATCATTCTTCCCACCTGCGCACACGCACTTGGCAGGTGGGGTTCTAAGTTTTTATGTTAGATCGACTCGACCCCAATACGTGGACTTCAAGCTGATCATTGTAACTGGCGGAGTCATAAGCGGACTAGGAAAGGGTGTAATAGCCGCTTCTATCGGAAAACTCCTCCAATCTAGGGGATTCTCCATTTCCATGATAAAGATAGATCCCTATCTGAACCCAGATCCTGGGACTCTGAACCCCATAGAGCATGGAGAGGTCTTCATAACGGAGGAAGTATGGCACTTCAAGCCGGGTCGTGGCGTCGAATTCAAGATAGCCGAGATCGACGAAGACTTCGGTCATTACGAGAGGTTCCTCGATGTGAACATGCACCCCTCCAACAACATAACGAGCGGTCAGATAATGCTCAGCGTTATCTTGGGAGAGAGGAAAGGGAGATACCTGGGCCAGACGATAAGGCTGATACCTCACGTGACCCAAGCCATAAAAGAAAGGATATATGAGGTGGCGAGAAGAGAGGGGCCCGACATACTGATAGTGGAGCTAGGAGGAACCGTAGGAGATTACGAGGCCATGGCATTCGTCGAGGCCCTCAGGCAGCTCAGACTCGAAGTGGGAACGGAGAACTCTGTACACATCCATGTCACTTACGTCCCCTTCGTTGAGACCGTCGGCGAGTTCAAGACTAAGCCAGCTCAGCTCTTCTTCAGGGAAGTACTGGCCGCCGGCCTCCCACCGGACTTCGTCATAGCGAGGACGCAATCCTCACTCCCGGACGCGGTCAAGGCGAAGCTTGCATTGTACGCGAGCGTTCCGAGAGATGCCGTATTTGAGGACCCGGATCTGGACGTGGTCTACGAGCTCCCCCTCTATTTGGAGGAGAGAGGTCTGGGCATGAAACTGGAGGAGAAACTTGGCATCAAGGGAAAGCCCGACATGGAGGAATGGAGAGGGATAGTGGAGAAGTTCAAGCGCGGTGAACCCAAGAAAATAGCCATGGTAGGCAAGTACTGGAGGATGTCCGACGTCTACATCTCCATAGTGGAGGCTATCAAGCATGCTGGGGCCGAGCTGGGGATAAAGCCGGAGATACTAGCCGTCGATTCGGAGGGGCTGGAGAGGGGGGTCGGGTGGGAGCTACTTGAGGAAGCGGACGGAATCCTCTCCACTCCAGGTTTCGGTTCTAGAGGAACAGAGGGGATGATCAAGGCCGCGAGCTGGGCATTGAGGGAAGGTAAACCGTTCCTAGGCATATGTTTCGGCGCCCAGCTCGCGACCGTGGCCTTCGCCAGGGAGGTCATGGGATGGGAGGGGGCGCACTCCACGGAGATAGACCCCAATACCCCCTGGCCTGTCATAGATCTCCTTCCCGAGCAGAGGCAGGTCGAGGAAGTGGGGGGTACGATGAGGCTCGGTGGCCACGAGGTGGTCCTCTTGGAGGGCATACTCAGGAGGGCCTACGGCAGGGAGAGAGTGGTTGAGAGGTTCAGACACAGGTACCACATAATCAGGGAGTTCGCCGAGAGGATGGAGGAACGGGGGTACAAGATAACGGCCGTGGATACAAGTGGCAGGATAATAAATGCGTTCGAGGTGGAGGGGCACCCCTACTATGTGGGCGTCCAGTTCCACCCGGAGTTCAAATCGAGGCCAGGGAGACCCAGCCCCACCTACAAGTCGTTCTTGGAGTCCCTCAGATAGAGCTCAATACCGCCTTCACCTCTTTGATCACCTTGTCAACCTCCTCGTCCCTCATACAGTGGAATATGGGCAGGTAAAGCACCTCCTTTGTCAGCTTCTCGGCGTTCGGGGTCTCCACGTTGGAGTAATCCACTCCCTCGAAGAGGACATGCAGGTAGTTGTATTCCCTCTCAGAGAGTCTAGACATGACTGGTTGCCTCTGGAGAGGCATTGGATACGCAGGTCTAGCTAGCACACCTCTTTCCCTGAGCATCTTCACGACCTCATCCCTCTTCGATCCTACCCTTATAGGATAGAGGTGCCAGACCGGTTCGGCCCACTCCGCGCTGACCGGCGTCTCTACGATCCCAGAGAGCTCTTCCGTGTATCTGGAGGCGATCTCTCTCCTCCTAGAATTGAATTCGTCCAGTTTACTCAGCTGAACTAGGCCTATTGCCGCATTCATTTCGGTCATCCTGTAATTGAAACCCACATAGTGATGCTCGTATTTCGAGACCTGGCCTTGGTCCCTTATGGCCTTGGCCCTCTGATAGACGTACTCGTCATCCGTGGTTATGATCCCTCCCTCCCCCGTTGTCATGTTCTTGGTGGGGTAGAAGCTGAAGGCCCCGGCCTCCCCTATGCTCCCCACCTTCCTCCCCTTGTAGAGGGCTCCGTGGGCCTGGGCGGCGTCCTCCAACAGGAACACCTCTCTGTCCCCCACTGCATCCCTGATCGAATCTAGATCAGCGGGATGACCGTGGATGTGGACGGGAATAACCGCCCTGACTTTCGGGGTGAGCTTCCTCCTCAGATCCTCGGGGTCCATTGTTCCCGTCTTGGGATCCACATCAACGAATACGGGCTTCGCCCCACTGAGTATCACAGAAGAGGCTGTCGCGTAGAAGGTGTAGCTGGGAACAGCCACCTCATCTCCCGGGCCTATTCCAAGCGAGATGAGAGCTACGTGAAGGGCGGCGGTTCCATTCGATACTGCTACAGCGTACTTGCTACCGACGTAGGACGCGAACTCGTTCTCGAACTCCTCAACCAGTTTGCCCTGAGCCAGCATTCCCGACCTGAGCACTTCGGCAACTCGGCTTATCTCCTCCTCCCCTATACAAGGCCTCGCTATGGGTATCATGGAAACACCTTCGGCTTATAGCCTCCACTCGAAAAACATAAGGGTATGCTGCGAACGCTGGGGGTCACGATACCAGGCTTGGATCCCTTCCTAGGTGAGGAGGTAAGGGAGCTGCTGGGTAGAGATGTCAGGGGAGTGGTACCTGGCAAGGTGGAGTTTCTGGCGACTCCTGAAGAGATCTTGAGGCTGAACTACACCTCTAGAACCGCGATCAGGTTCCTGATACTGGTGAGCAGGGAGATACTCGATCCCATAAGTCTGGAATCAGTGAAGAGGGCTGCCTCCTCGGTTGAGTGGTCCTCCTTCTTCCATCCTTCCTCTACATTCGCGGTGAGAGCTGAGAGAGTGGGTTACCACGATTTCACCAGCGTGGAGGTGGCAGCCACCGTGGGAGAAGCTGTAGTGGAGCACTTCTCCTCTCTGGGCACTAGAATAAGGGCCAACCTAAAGAGGCCGGATGTGGTAATCAGAGCTTACGTGAGCGGAAATATCCTCCTTCTAGGATTGGATACAACTGGGGAGAGCCTTCACAAACGAGGTTACAGGGTGTTCGAGCACAGGACGGCCCTCAACCCCGTGATAGCCTACTCTTTGGTCAAACTCAGTGGTTGGCTCGACTCCCTGCCCTCTGACCCCAGTTCGGTTCTCGTAGATCCAATGTGCGGTGGTGGGACGATTCCCATCGAGGGAGTGTTGGCTGCCTTGAGGATACCTCCCGGGAGGTGGAGGAGAGGCTACCCTGTGGATCATCTCTCCCCCTTTCAAGGCATCTCTCAGGAGGAGATATTCAATCGGGAAGATTCGTACATCGTGGATAGGGATCTGAACGTCTTATGCTCCGACATAAGCCCAAAAAGCATAAGGGGGGCCATAGAGAACGCCAAGTCGGCTGGCGTCCACGACAAGATAGAGTTCGACGTGAGGGACGCGAGCGAGCTGATCTCCCTCAGTAGAATAAGCTCCGTAGCCACGGATCCGCCCTATGAGCTAAGGACTGGGAGGAACAGGAGAATAGGTAAAACCTTCCGTATAATGGCCTCCGCCCTCGAGGAGAAGCTCGAGCGTAGGTTCTCAGCCATATGCGCTGGCCCGGCCCTCCCCAAACTCATGTCAGCAATGAGAAACCTCAGGCTGGTGTTCAACAAGAGGATCCTCTATGGCGGGATTGAGGCCAGGTTGCTAGCCTATGAGAGGAGGGGCGCCGGACAGGAAGGCAACTAAAGTACTCACTATGGGGACCGCTATGTTATCCTCACCCCCGTACAACTCTGCCACCGATGAGGAGATAGCCACCAATGCCGCGACGTAGGGATCTCCAGTTAAGCTCACTAGTAAAGCGAGGTAAGAGATGAAGCCTGCAGTTGTACCCTCCAATGTTCCGTCAGCCATCGGGATCCTGATCCTGCCCACTGATATTCCCACGATCGAGGAGAGTCCGTCGGTTAATATTAGGGCGAATATGCCGTAAGAAGCAAGGGAGCCGAAGAGGAAGTAGGAGGAAGAGACACCAATCAATCCGGATAAGGCACCAAGCCAACCGGCCCTCCTCTCATAATCTCTCTCGACTAAGCTCACCAGCCTGTTGAACGAGTCAAGTACTATTTCCACTCCCTTAGGCTGAGGAATCTGCATACCAGCCCTGAGCCACTGGGGGAGACCCTTCACCTGCGCCGAATAGATCCATCCACCTACGGCGAGAGCTGCGGCGTAAACGAGTTTAGGATCTATCAGGTTCCCTACCATCATCGGGGCGAGAAGGATAGAGGAGAACACTATATGAATCGCTTTCCTGAGTAATTCGTTCCTCTTGATGTTCACTGCCAAAGGACATCCCCCAGTACCATCACCACGGCCGATACTATAGGCACCGTCAAGTTATCATCTACCTTCGGCCATCTCTCTACCAGAGTGGCCACAATCGCGGCTATAGCACCGATGTATCCCTTGTAAAAGAGACCTATCGGCAGGGATACTAGGAGCATGGCTACACTGCCCGCAGCTCCTTTACTCCACCTCTTGTAGACGATGTTCCTGACTATACCAGTCACTCCATCGCCCACCGACATGAACAGCGCCGCGGCGATGCCGGCGTTCAGGTCTACATACCACAACCCGACTATCACCAGAGTCCACGTGATGCAGAAGTAGACCTCACCTAAATTCCCCTCCACCTGGAACCAATCGAACTTCTCCCCTCTCAGCCTAGGAAGCAGAGTTAGGACGGTCATCCCGATACCGCCTATGAGCGGTATCGCCGGAGATTTGAAGAGGTAAGGAGTCAGAGCTGCTACTAGTCCACCGGACAGTATGTGTATGACCTTTCTAGCTACGTAGAGGTTCTGCCACTCGGCCACCTTCTTTGAGATCCAGAACACCACCACGGAAATCCAGGCAACTAAGACGAACAACCAGAGAATCTCGTCGATGCCGGGGCTCCAGTACCAAAGAGCCGTGACAGACACGAGCAGCGATGCCAGCAGGATGATGGGGATCTCCACTCTCATTTACAAGGGTCCGGTTGACGCTATACTATAAAGTCCCCGCCGACCGATCGATCCAAAGAAGGGGGTCAGCGGAGGACCACTTCATCATCGCCTCCGGGAAGCTCAAAAGGGTAAGGTAAGCCGGCCGGCCCTCATCCCCCCAGTTGGGTGGGCGCCCTCTTATGTAATCTTTACTGCGTGAAAGAAGTGGATGCATATGGCTGAGGAGGACCTCCCACCAAGTCTGAGGAATGTGCTGGAGAAGCTCGACAGAGGAGAGGAAGTGAGCGATAAGGAGTTATCCAACGCATTCGCTGATCTCAGAAGAGATTTCTTCAAAGTAGGAGAGGTTCTACTTTCCGCGAGATTACCTCTGTATGAGATGATCAGGCTGGGCATAGAGATGGCGGACGAGGACCTCTTCCTCGCATGTGAAGAGCATGATTCTCTAAGGAGGATCGTCTACAAGGTCGTTAGGATGATGAGCGAGGAGAGTTTGGAGAAAGCATCTAAAGAGATACTCTCCAAGGACTTGGAGAGGACCCTCTTGGGTGCATTCATAATGAGAAGATTGGGTGGTCGGGGCGGGGGGACTTGAACCCCCGACCTGCCGGTATCTGTGAGAGCGGGCCGCTGACGGAGCGCCGCCCGGCGCCCTCTACAGCCGGCCGCTCTGCCAGGCTGAGCTACGCCCCGCCACCTAGATGGGTGCAACCCCTCTATATTAATTTTACAGTCTGAGCCGCGCGGCAGTTCACGACAATTCTCCGAGGGAGGCCTCTATGTCCATCTGAGCCGCGACTCTCTGGAAGGTCTCGAAGTCCTCGTTGCTCCACGCGACCAGTACTATCTCCTCCAGACCGGATTTAAGGGCCTCCTCCAGTATTATCCTCACCGCCACCTCTACGGGCACTCCCCCGACCCCCGCACCCATGGCTGGAAATGCCACGCTCTTCAGTCCCAGCTCCTCGGCTTTCTTGAGAGCAGCCTTCACGGCCTTCCTCACGAACTCGGGATTGCTCCTCCCTCCGGGGGACTCCACCGTGGGGGCGTGGATGACGTATTTAGCCTTGAGCTTTCCAGCCGAAGTCTCCACAGCCTCTCCGATCCTCACGGGGGCCTTCTTCAGGGCCTCCTCTTGGATCTCCTCACCCCCCTCTCTTCTTATCGCACCGGCAACGCCTCCGCCCATGATGAGCTGAACGTTGGCCGGATTCACCAAGGCGTCCACCTCGACCTTGGTGATATCGCCATGCACTATCATTATTCTCGGCATTAGATCACCCCACATAATTAGGAGAGTAGGAAATTTAGAGATTGAGATCCTCGGGTCTTAGCATTCGAGGAACACCAGCTTCTATCGGGTATTCTGCACCGCAGTTCTCGCAGATTAGCTTGCCAGTTACCACCTCCTTGCTCATGCACTCCATGCATAGGGATGGATCACCGGGTTCCCCTCCCGAGAAAGCGCACCATTTCTCACAGAGAGGCTTCTCCGGTTTACTGGGCAATCCCTCCACTGATTCCTCCCTCTCAACGACAAGCTTCAAGGGAAAGTGATGGCATTCCGGGCACGCCAAGAGATCCAGCAATCTCCTCCTCAAGCGATCACCTTCAGGAGATTAGGTAACTCCCCCAGGCTTTTAATCATGCCATCCGCCTCGGGTCTCTGGACACCCTCCCTCAAGACCCATATCGCTCTCATACCAGCCTTCCTGGCACCCTCGATGTCTTCATAAGGGGAATCCCCGATCATCACGGCTTCCGCGGGTCGGGCACCCATCACCTCCAGTGCACGCATGAATATCTCCCTAGTCGGCTTCCTGACCCCGACCCTGTGCGATGAAACGATGACTTGGAAGAAGTCAAGCAAACCATCCTTCCTCAACCTCTCCACCACCATGTCGTGGTAAGGTGTGTTAGATACTACCGCCAACTCGTACTTCGAGGACAGCTTATCTAATGCCTCTTTAGCCCCCGGTTTCAGAGTGGTTAAATCCAGCATCGGCGATGCGTACGCCCTCAGATGATCATCCCTTACGCCCTCGACACCCAAGAAACTTAAGAAGGACTCTAGCTCTAAGGTAGCAGGTATTTCAGTACAACTGGCTCTCCTCCTACTATCGAAGGCGTTGAAGAGTCTCCTGTAGAAATTGAAGGCCTTCTCCTCAATGTCCGGATCCTCTATGCCCTCCACCTTCAGGATGTTCCTGACCCTATACCGGTAGTAGAGGTCCAAGTCCGGAGGATCGATGATGGTTCTCCAGAAGTCGAAGAGGAGGTAAAGCATATTACTTCGAGGGAGCGGAGGATAATAACTTGGCGGCGAGGTGTTCGGATGTCAGATCACAAGTACGAATTGCAGGTAGTGAAACTACAGAGAGCAATGAGGGTCCCCAAGGACTACAAGGAGAAACTGAAGGAGCTGTACGGTAATAAAGTAATATCCAAATTCTCCAAGGATGCGGTGGACTGCCCGGTGCGGGGCGAGAGGGTAAGCTTCCTCATATGCATGGGGTGTCCCAACTACGTTAGGAGGTTCAAGGGCTACGTCCACTGTAAGGGAGAACCTCTCGACGAAGAACCAGGAGAGCGATGAGTAGAGCTGTGAGAATCGATGCGGCCAAGGCGAGCATCAGGGGAGTCATCCAATCGGTCCCCGTACTGCCTTGTGGTCTCCTAACTTCAGGCATCCCTCCTTTCTCAGCTCCAGCTGGTGTTTCCGGGTAGAGGGGGACTGCGACCGTTGTGGTTCTCTCCTCCGTCGGTACCATGGCTGGTCTCGGCCCCATGAGATACCAAGGCATACCCACTATGAATATGGCCACGAGCACGCTGATCACGAGGCTTTTCACCAGTATCTCCCTTGGAGGAAGCGCCCTTCCCAGAATGCTCCTCAAATAACTCTCCTTGTCCTCCTTAGTGGTGGGAACGACCAAGAAGGCCGATGAGGACAGGGTGTAGAGGGTCTTCCTGCCCCTCCTCCCGGCCATGGTCCCGACGGCTCTTATAACGCCCGCCTCCAACAGCTTATCGACATGGAAAACTACCGTGGTCAGCGGCTGGTTCAGCTCCTTAGCCAGATCGTTGGGGCTCTTAGGGTACTCCCTGAGTGAGGCGATGATCCTCCTTCCAAGATCGTTGGCTATCTCCTGCCCGAAGAGCCTCACTCTATCATCATCCAGCGTGAATATCTCCCAGTCCATCCGAACAAGTGGGCGAGGACCGGATATAAATGGATGAGTTAACGTTCAATACGCGTCGAACCTTTTCCACTTTATGAGAATGTCCGCGGCTTCCGAGAGACTGTCGACCACGTGGTCAGCTAAAGACATTATAACCTCCGATCTGGGCCTGAACGCGATCTTCTTCCCTATTTGCATACGGAAGACCGATAGATCGCTCTCACCATCTCCCACAAAGGCCACCCTACGGAGAGGAACACCGAACCTCCTCGCCACATCCGTGAGCTCCTCAGACTTCCTCTCTGGGTCCAGCTCCCTCAGGATCCCCAGCACCCTACCGTTAACTATCCTCAGCTTGGCGGATCTGCAGAAGTCCATCCTGAGCAGGTTGCAGAGCCTCTCGGCAATCACGTCGAGACCGGAGCTGATGAGTCCTACCACGAACCCCTCCTCCTTCAGCCTCCTTACCGCCTCCTCCGCGTCCTCAATGGGCCTCAGATTCTCCACTTCCCTCAACACAATGGAGAAGTCCCTGTCCCTCCATGAAGAGACATCCAGCTCAGCCCACCTCCTGTAGTCGATCTCGCCCCTCTCATACATCCTCCTATATCGGGAGGCGATCTCTTCAGTACCCAGAAGCTTATGTACGAACTCCCATGAGCTGTTTATGGGGAGGAGAGTCCCGTCCATGTCGAACGCTACCAGATAGGCCTCACTCAACGCTTGACACCTCCCTTATCAGGGAGACCGGCACTAGGAGGAAGTCCCCCTCGACCCTGCAACCCCTCCACTCGAATCCCTCGACATGGTCCATCAGCCTATCATCTCTACTCTCCCGCTCATAGTATCTGAATAACGCTCTGAGCTCTATCCTAACGATCTCTTGGTCTCCTACGTTGGAGAGTATTCTGGGACCGTGCACTTTCAGGTACCTCTTCAGCGCATCGATCACTCGCTCCCTTCCCATCGGCACCACCTTATTTACGTGGACCATCCCCATTTGCTCGATAGGTATGAGGAGGGTCGAGGATATTACCCTGCGCCCCGGAATGACCGCCTCGGATATCATCAGGGAGATGGAGAAGGCCGGCGGTTTCACCGCTAAATTCGTGGCAGAGGGAGTCAGCATCCTAGAGGAGATGGTGAGGGACCCAGAGTCGGTGAACTTCCTCTCCTTCCCAGCAGACGTGGTTTCCACAGGGGTAAGGGGTATATTGGTTGACATGCTGAGGAGGAACCTGTTCGACGTTGTGATAACTACGGGAGGCACGATAGACCACGATATCGCTAGGTGCTTCGCTGACTACTACCACGGGAGCTTCGATGCCGACGACTCCGAACTATACGAGAGGAGGATACACAGGCTGGGGAACGTTTTCATACCTTTTGACAATTACGGGCCCGTAGTGGAGAAGTTCGTGAGGGAAGAGGTACCGAGGATCTTGGAGGAGTCAGGAAGGAGAATATCTCCCAGCGAGCTGCTCCATAGTTTGGGCGAGAAGATGTGCCCAAACTCCATTCTGAGGATGGCCTACGAGGTTAAGGTCCCCATATTCTCCCCAGGCCTCTTGGACTCGTCGTTCGGCACCGCTTTAAGCTTCCTATCCCAGGAACTGGACTTCCACCTGGACTTCATCAGGGACATGCTGAAACTGGCGGACCTCTCCTTCACCATGGAGGTGAGCGGAGCCCTAGTCTTGGGAGGGGGAATATCCAAGCACCACACAATTTGGTGGAACCAGTTCAAGGGAGGACTCGACTATGTCGTGTACCTGACCACGGCAGTGGAGTGGGACGGGAGTCTCAGCGGAGCGAGGGAGAGGGAGGCCATAAGCTGGGGTAAGGTCTCCAAGAAGGCAGTGAGGACATTCATACCCGGAGAAGTGACCGCTCTCCTCCCATTCATGTATGCGGCGCTTCTCGACAGGATCAGTGACTTCCAGAGGGAAGGGAGACAATTAATCGGGAAGCTTTAAAACGGGGTAGCTCCGGGTTGGTCCCGTGAGGAGGGTGGTGCATTGAACCAAGAGCTGGGAATAAAGCTCATGCAGACCAACCAGAGTGACTGGTTCTCATGGATCTTCTTCCTGATATTCATCACCATCATGCAGTTCTATGCTAGTAAGCTCCAGGCCCAACTATGGATCAACGAGATCAGGAAAGCCCTGGCCAAGCTCGAGGAGTATACCAATGATGCGACCAAGAAGTTCGTCGAGGAAGCATCCAAGTACGGCCGCCCCAAGGAGGAGGTGGAATCCCTCTTCAAGAGGATCAAGGGGTTCTTCGTGATACAGCCCGTCACTCTGGATCCATTCGGCGCCGTCAAGAGGCTGGAGCATCTGCTGGAGAGTTCCAGAGATCACCTCAACAAGTTCATGGTCGAGATAGCCCCCAAAGCTGACGAGTGGAAGAGGTCCAACCTGAGGGACCAGATGTCCGGCGTCCTAGCCTTGGATATGATATACAGGATCGTCCGCCATTACTTCATACTGGGGAGGAGGACCCAGAACCTCATATACATCGCCCAGATCCAGATGCTGCTCCCCGAGATCCTCAGGATAGCCAAGGCCTACTGGAAGGCGGGCGAGGCCTTCAGGAGGGGCATCCCCATAGGGGACAGCATCGGCCCGATGGTGGCTCTGAGGCTCATGAACGGCGCGGAGCCGAAGGAGGTGGCTGAGAACATAGTCGGAGCAGAGGTGGACATAGAGGGGAGGAGAGCATTCGTCATAAAGGCGAAGGGTCCGGGATCGGAAGTAGGAAGGCCCGGAGTGGCCATCGAGAGGATAGTCGAGAGCAGGGACGGTAACGTCTCCCTCATCATCATGATAGACGCGGCCGCCAAGTTGGAGGGCGAGCCTACAGCTGAGGTAGTCGAGGGGATAGGGGCAGCGATAGGGGATCCGGGTCCGGAGAAGCTGAGGATAGAGGAAGTCGCCACCAAGTACAAGATACCACTGCACGCCATAGCCATTAAGGAGGACCCGCTTGACGCAATAACCTCCATGAGGGAGGAGATAGCCAAGTCGGTCGATGAGGTCATAGAGAGGGTAAAAATGGCGATAAGATCGAAGACCCTTCCGGGAGATTTCGTGCTCATAGCGGGGATAGGGAATACGGTGGGAGTTGGCAACACGATGGGAGGTGCCTCATGAATGTCCTCCAATAACTCCAACAAGAAGGGGGCTCCGACGGGGTTCTACCTGTTCTGGATAGCCTCAATGGTAGGCATAGTGCTGATCTCGGTTCTTTTCTTCTACATGGGATTCTCCTCACTCCAGGAAGGGAACACCAACGACGCGATCCTTAACATAGTTATGGGTGTGGCTGGCATGGGCATAGCCGTTAAGGTAGCTTACGACATGGCCAAAGCAAGGCTCGCCTATCAGGAGGAGCACCAAGAGATCTATACCGAGTTACACTGCACGAATTGCGGGAGGAAGATGCTCAGGACGTTCAAGGAGGGAGACTTCGTCGGGAAGATCTCCACCGACGACAAATGCCCCAAATGCGGTTCTCCGATGCTCGTCGTCTCGATATTCGCTAAGACTCCCAAACAGAAGGCTAAAGAGAAGGCCGTGTAATGAGCGGTGACCTCCTTTGAAAAAAACCAAGATCCATGTGGTACCCTGCGTAGTGATATTCAATAGAGAGGGCAAGGTGCTACTGCTCAAGAGGGCCAGAAGCAAGAGGAACGGTGGCAGGTGGGAGGTACCGGGTGGCAGCCTGAGGTACGGTGAATCACCGAGAAGAGGAGCTTTAAGGGAGTTGAGAGAAGAAACGGGCTTTAAACTGACCCCTCTAGACCTCAGACCTGTAGATACATTCGGGATCATATATCCCGAGATGAGGGTGGAGTTCATAATCCCCCTCTACACTGCTGTCGTTGATAACGGACTTGATCCTGTGATAAGGCCCGAAGAACATGACGACTGGGGCTGGTTCACCATAGAACAGATAAAAGAGATGGAACTGAGAGACGAGACCATGAAAGGAGCCTACATAATGGTTAAAGCGGCTAGAAAGCTGCTAGATTCCTTGAAGGAAGGGAAAATAGGGAAAAGCAAATATGGAGCTAAATCTAGCTGATTCAGGTCTCAGGAGACCTCCACGCCCAGCTTGCTCACGGGCCACCTCCTTACCATGGCCATCATGACTTCCATTCCCTTCCAGCCCACCTCCTCCTTGGAGATGGCGCTGAACCCGAGGACCCTCTTAGTTTTCTTCTCATAGACGAGGTAGGCGTGGTCACCCCAACCGTCTCCGCTGAGATACACTCTGTCCGCCTCGAACCCCTCATTCTCAGCCTCAACACTCGTCAGTCCAACCGAGGCCATGTGGACCCCACCGAAGAAGACGTCCTTCTGGAATCTAGGCACCCTGTAAGCTGCCTTGAATCCCGTGAGTGCTTTGGCCGCGTTAAGGGACATTATGCTCGCGGCGGTGCCTATCCCCATGTATATGGGCTTGTTGGTGAATATGTCGATGACGGTCGCGTTGTCCCCGACGGCGAATATGTTGGGATCCGAGGTCCTCCCCTGCTGATCCGTCTTTATGACCCAACCGTCCAGGAGCTCGAGGCCCGCCTCCTTAGCCAGCGTTATCTCAGGGCTTACACCCGTGGCCACGAAGGTCATCTCTGAGCTGACCTCCTTGTCCTCGTCCACAATGACCTTCGAATCCCTCACCTCCTTGGGCTTACCGTGGACGAACTCCACTCCCCTCTCAGCTAGGAACTCCTCCAGCTTGGCGGAGAGCTCAGGCTCCAAGCTCCTTCTTATGAGCCTCGACCTCACTATGACCTTGGGCTTGGCTCCGATGGCCCTAGCAGCGTCAGCCACATGAAGGGCCACGAAGCTGGCGCCGATTATGGCCACCTCATTTGGCTTCTCATCTATCAGCTTCTGGACATCCTCTAATCTCCTGAAAACGGCACAGTTCTCCCCACCCTTCAGTCTCGAGGGGATGGTGGGATTGGATCCGGTGGCCAATATGAGGTAGTCGTACGGAATGGTCTTACCGTCCGAGAGGACGACCTCCTTCTGCTCCCTCCTTATCTTGGTCACCTTGTCCAGAATTATCTCGACGTCCTTGGACTCCAAGTGCTTGGTGCTCACCCAGAGGTCCATCCCCTGCGTGACGAGCCTCAGCTTGTGTCTCACGTACGGCCTTTCATCACCGATAACCGTGATCTTAGCGTCCGGAACCTGCTCGGCAACATGCCAAGCAGAGCCCAGTCCTCCCAGCCCAAATCCGACGACAACGACCTTCACTCAGAACACCGCGCAGGGTGGGGGAGGGTAATTGAAAAAGTTAAACGAAAGGTCCCTCAACCGAAGATCACGGACTCTCTCCCGAACATCTTTGCACTTAACCATAGGAATACAACTAGATAGAGGATGGAAGCGGTGAGGGAAGTTGCTATTGCCCCCAGATCTCCCGGGTTTACTATCATATCCCTGGCGAACATCGCGAGGCTGGATATGGGCAGAGCCCTCAGTATGGGGTGGAAGGACTGCGGAGCGTAGGGGATGGCGATCATGGGCACCACTAGTATCAGGGTGAGGAAACCCACGTACTGCTGCGCCTCCTTGAAGGTCTTAGCGAAGGAAGCGGCGGTTATCATGACCGCATTCCCCGTCAACCCACCTAGGGCTACTGTGATCAGGATCCCTAGGGTGAGGTAGAGGAGTCTCGATGGTTCCATCAGCTGCGGCACGGATCCGGCCGCCAGCGACTCGCTCATCGATGTGACGGCGAATCCCACCCCTATCAAAGCGGAGAACAGGGTTGCCAGACCGCTTATCAGGGATAACAGGGTGAGGGCACCGAACTTTCCCAGCAGGAGCTGCCCTCTGCTGACCGGGTTAGTGAAGAGGGCTTCTAGGGTCTTCCTCTCCCTCTCGCCTGCTATCATGTCTATAGCGAATGTGCCGGCGCCTGTTATCGCTATGAGCCCAACCATCATCGGGAGAACCATCGCCGTCACCACCTCTCCGGTAGTGGCTCCTTCTCCCGTGCTGGTGACCTGCACCGCCACGGACACTATCGGCCTTATGTACTCCTCGGATAGGTTTATGGCCTCGAGCCTCCTCCTCAACACCTCCTCGGAGTACTCGCTCACTACCCTCTGGACCACTCCCATGGCCACGGAGGATCTAGCCCCATAGGGATCGTAGTAATAGATTAGCTGACCCGTCCTCCCGGAGCTGAGGTTCCGATAGAACCCCTCGGGTATCTCGACGATAAGATCGTAATCTCCGCTCAATATTAGGCCAGTATAGTTACCTCCACCAGTAACGACCGAAACCGAGGCTTCTGATGTGTTCTCTAAGGATTTTATCCTCTTGGCGAGGTCCATTCCGTTGGGATCCTCCACGACCACCATGATCTTTGGGGGTATGGTCTTGGGGCTAAGCATGAGGGTGGGGAGAGAGATGACTAGGGGCATGAGGATCATGGGGAGGAGTACCACGTTCAGCATGGTCCTCCTATCCCTAAACGCCTCCAGCACCTCCTTCCACGCCACCACCAGCCAGGGCTTTGGAGGGAGGGAGTAACCCTTCTGCCCAAATCCCTTGGAGAGCTTTACCACACCGGATGATCCCTTAAACAGCTTTCTCAATGACCTCACCCTTGACCAGCCTCACGAATATGTCTTCGAACTCCCTCTTTCCGGCGATCCTCTCCAGATCCTCCTTGCTACCCTCGTACCTCAATGTCCCCTCACTGATGATTGCTATGCGATCGCAGAGTTTCTCCACCTCCCACATGTTGTGCGTGGAGAGTATAACCGTCTTACCGGAGCTAGCGTACTCCTCTATCATCTTCCTTATTTCCCGGGCACTCATTACGTCCACACCCAGTGTAGGCTCGTCTAACAGGAGGACGGGAGGCTCATCAAGAATGGCTCTAGCGAACGCTAATTTCTGCTTCTGCCCCCTAGATAGCTTATCAGCTATTACGAACCTCTTGTGAGTGAGGTTCAGGACCTCAAGGAGCTCTTCTACTCTCTTCCGGAGTTTATCCTCATCCATCCCCCTCAGTTTACCGAAGTACACCAAATTCTCCTCGGCAGTCAGTCTGGGATACACGCCGGTATCCTCCGGGAGCACACCCATCTTCCTCTTGGCCTCTATGAGATTCTCCCTCACATCTACTCCCATCACCTTTGCCGTCCCGGACGTGGGCTTCAGAACACCATAGATCATCCTCAGCGTCGTGGTCTTTCCAGCCCCGTTCGGTCCCAGCAATCCGAATATGGTCCCTTCTTCCACCTTGAAACTGAGTTCTCTGACCGCAAAGAAGTCCCCGAAGGCCTTAGTCAATGATATAGCTTCGACCGCGACCATCGACACACCCCGTTTATATATTTGAGCTGCGAGAACCCCTGATGAGGTACACAGCTGCTGCATCGCTTATAATGATGGTGCTACTGCTAACCATACCTTCTCTGCGGCCTACACAAGCTCAAATAGCATTACTGGGCGTATCGGATACCGAGGTGGTCGCTGGCGGTTTCTTCTATGCTTTCATAAACGTGACATCTCCAGGAACTAGGCCCATAGTCGAGTTCAAACTGTCCATCTCAGCTCCATCCAGCTGGAAGGTCGAACCTTACGGGGCAAGCGGAATAGACGCCGAGGGTAACAAAATAGACGTCAGATGGGATGGAAACACGGCTGTCTATCAGGGGGACGGTGCAACAGCTGCTCACGTGGCCTTCATAGTCCAAGTCCCCCTCCAAGACATGGAGGTCAGCAGGACCATTTCAGCTAGAGGATACCTCTTAGTCAAGGAGGGAGAACGCCTCGTTAAGTATGCTGTGACGGGCAGCAAGCAGATCTACGTCCACAAGTGGGAACCGATGGTGTTTCTGAATCTAAGCAAGACGGAGGTCGTGCCACCCTCCGTAATAATAGCTAACGTAACAGTCCTCACTGGACCGCCCTTATACCCCACGGCCATGAGGAATGTCGTGATCAAGGTGGAAGACAGCATCTTAGGCCTCTTATACAACGAGACCGTTGAGTACTGGAGTTACCGCAGGGCACTGTTCGCTAGAATACCGATAAAGATACCCATGGACGCTCCCGGGGGGCAACAAAAGGTAACGGTGACTGTCGAGTACGAGGTGGCCGGTAGACGGCTGAGAACTTACGTAGATTATCCATACAAGGTGATAAAGCCCTCAAGCGTTAAAATAGAGAAGATAGAGGTACCTGAAGAGGTTAAATTGGGACAAAGGTTCAAATTCAACGCCACTATCGTCAACCCATCCTCATTCAAGGCCTTAGACGTGGAGCTTCACGTCAAGTTCTTAGGTAGGCATGAGGTCGCCAAGATAGGAGATCTGGGTCCGGGGAACTTCTCATTCGTAAGCATACCTCTGAAGGCGGAGAAGGAGGGGAACCACTCCATATTAGCTTGGGTCGCCTGGGTCCAAGAGTATCCCAAGGAGCTGAAGAGATCCAACGAGACGACTAGAGTGGTTCATATAGCGGGAGAGGAGCCGCCATACTGGGTCGCGATTCCCGTTTTACTTCTGGTGATTGTGATTGCGGCAGTTAAGTACATTGCTAAGAGAAGAGGAACTGGAGAACCTTAAGAGCCTAGTGATAAGGGAAGGAGGCAGAATCCTCCCTCCCAAGAGTAAGTGGGAGCTCTTCAGGTTCGAGGTACTCGACTACAAGGGAGTGGTCTATTCAAGCGGTAAAGTGGTGTACCACGAGCCTCTCATTCCTCTGATAGAGAAATCTTTGATAGAACGACCCGGGATAGAAGTAGGTTCTGATGAAGCTGGGAAAGGGGAGAAACGGGGACCCATAGTGGTCGCTGCAGTCGCACTGGACGAGGACGGCAGGAGGTTCCTAAGAGCCAGGGGACTGCTGGAATCGAAGTCCCTATCCAAGCACAGGCTCTTGGAACTCGCTGATATGGTAGAGAGGAACTCGCTGGCGTTGAGTTACAAGGTCGTGACTCCGGATCAACTGATGAGCACATGGAGGAAGGGGAAACTGAACGATCTGTTGACTGAATGGCACCTACAAGTGGTTTCAGACGTCTTAGACGAGGTAAAAGCCTCTAGAATAATTGTGGACTCCTTCGACGAGGTCAGGCTCAGGAGGGCTTTCTCATCCTTCGAGAGTAGAGGGATAGAGGTCGTGATTGAATCAGGTGCCGATCTAAAGTATCCCTCAGTCGCTGCAGCTAGCATCATAGCAAGGAGAATTTACTTGGAAAAGATGGATGAGGGGATCAAGTGGATGTGATCACTCGGGGAAGGGATGCTTGTAGCCTATCTTCCTCAGAAACTCCATCCTCTCCCTTACATCCTCCTCCGACTCAACTCCCGTGGGAGTGCCTCCATCTATCACTCCCAGTATTCCCCTACCGTCACCCACGTCAGCCACCACGACCTTCAATGGGTTCGCCGTAGCCGCGTAAAGGGTGACTATCTCCGGTAGCTGCTTGAGACGGGGAAGGACGTTTATGGGCCAAGCATCTCTCATTATTATGATTAGGCAGTGGCCTGCGGCTATCTTCTTGGCCCTCTCCACGGCTGCCTCGATCAGCTCGGGATCATTACCTGCCTTCCTTATGAGTCTAGGTCCAGATGACTCGCAGAAAGCGAATCCGAACTTAATGCTGGAGCACGAATCAGCCAAAGCCTCGTAAACATCTTCAACGGTCTTAATGAAGTGAGAGGTCGCTATTATGATGTTGGTACCCTCAGGTGGGGTGACATCCACGACCTCAAGCTTCAGATCCAAGGGATCACCCCTTCACTATGGACCCTATCTTATTGAATAAATCTAACAGGGCATCCTTCTGGAGCTTGTACACCCTGAACTTACCCTTCACCGTCTCCTTAACTAGACCAGCTGTCTTGAGGTCGGACAGATGATGGGAGATGAGCGACTGGTCCTTCTCCAGTATGTAGGAAATCAGACAGACGGGCATCTCGGATGCCGCCAACAGTAATATGATGTCTAACTTTGTTGTATTGGACAAAGCCTTAAAGGCCCAAGCCATCCTTTCCTTATCTTCTAACTTCTCTAGATTGTCCAGAGCCCTATCGATCTTTTCGACGTACTCTCTTATGTCTTCTATGCATCTTCGGGGGACCTTCTTAAGTACCTCCTCAGCTCTACTCATGATTTAACACCGTTGAACACTTGTTCTTTCATTAGATATATATTTTCCCTCGCAGTTTTAAAGGACCGTTTGGAGCGACAATGGGAAAATGTGGGACGTCGCCATAGTCGGAGCTGGACCTTCAGGATCAACCGCAGCTTACCTGCTAGCTAGGATGGGTTTCAAGACATTACTCTTGGATATGAGGAGCTTTCCTCGACCCAAACCCTGTGGTGGAGGAATAACTTTGAAGGCAGCTAGGCTACTCGAGGAACTGGGCCTACCTCTGGAGCCGGTGGAGGCCTTCCACAGGGACGTAGTAGTTGCCGGCTTTGGACGTGAGGTAACGGTCAGCACTCCACCGGGCGAGTTCGCCATAGCCCTAGTGAAGAGGGAACTCTTCGACCACCGGCTCCTCGAAAGCGCTGTAGGGGAAGGAGCCGAATTCGTCAAGGCAAAGGTGAGCGCTGTAAAGGTATCTGATAGCGGCGTGAAGCTGATCGGGCCTGGAGAAGAGGCCAGGTTCGTGATAGGAGCTGACGGCGCGAACTCCGTCGTGGCTTTAACATCGGGGGTCAGGGATGGGTGGAGGAGGGAGGATGTGATAGTGGCAATCGAAGGCAGTGCTCCCCCTCACGACAGGTTGATCTTCATGGTGGACGCAGCACCCTACGGGTACGGCTGGATATTCCCGAGGAGCGAGGACTCCAATGCCGGAGTGGGGGGAATGTCAGAAAAGTCTCGTGAGATAATGGAGGCCTTCAGGGAGTTCTCATCCAGATTCAACGTTAGAATGAACGGATCCTGGATAATACCGGCTGGCGGTCACGGCAAACCCATCGCAAGGGATCGCGTGCTTCTAGTAGGAGATGCAGCTGGCCTCGCGGATCCTCTCACCGGAGAAGGGCTCTATTACGCATTTAGAAGCTCGTTAGAGGCAAGTAAGGCTCTCGAAAGCGATTCCCCGGCTGAAAACTACAGTGAGAGGATGAAACCGATCCTAGAGGAGTTGAAGGCTAAGAGAAGGGCTGCTCGCCTGATAATGCCCAGGATGAAGTTCTTCTTCGAGCTATTCGTCTCATATCCTGAGATAGCCAGGAGGTACATGCTCTCATCCATCGGCAAGGTCGAGTTCAGGGACTTCTGGAGATGGGCAATCTCAAGGGTGCCTAGGGCCCTCATAAAGAGCAAGCTGGGGATATGATCACTCCAGAAATCCTTCCAAGGAAGTCCATCTCCGCACGAACCTCAATAGCTGAGAACTCCGGAGGATAGGGGTCAAATCGAACCTCACCCTACTCCTGAGGAATTCGAGTGCCTCATCTAGCTCGTCGAACCTCACGAGCTCCGAAGAGAGCGCCATCCTCATTCCCTCCCTAACCTGCCAGACCCCCACGGGAGCATAGTACTCCGGCCCTATCTCCCTGATGGCTAGAACTGATGCCTGTCTCCTCATCGACCTCAGCTTCTCCAGAACGGCGATCCTCATGGCGTAGTGACCTCCATCCATGTACTCCAAACCCATGCGGGTGTGCTCCCTGTTGATCAGTACGTGAGCTTCTCGAGAGGACTGAGTCCACAGACCTCTAGGCAGCCAGGCCTCCACGATCTCCAGCATGTAGGGTCCGGGAACGATCACCACGAAGTACCTATTTCCCTCGTAACTACTCCGGTACAGTAAGACGTCCCCGGCGTAAGGGGGCATCTGCTCGACGAGCCTCCTCAACCAGTTCCCGACCATGGAATCCACTGCGGTTATCGCCCATCTCGTGGGGACTAGCCTCCTCCTTCCCCGAACACCCAAGGAGCCTAAGGAGAGGACCTTGGAGATTGAGTAGACATCCACTCCCTTCCCATAAAGCTCCACGATACCTTCAGCGGCACTCAGATCCCTGTCATAAATACTCCTCTCTATGGAGGTAGGTATCTTCGGCTCCTCAGCGAGTTTTACCCTCTCTACAGGGGCTGTCGGGCCTAGTGGCGTGAGGAGACCGTCGAAGGAGATTCTGGGAGTTGGAGGTCTCCTGAGCTTGGCCTCAATCTCGACGGGTACCTCGCTCAGAAGGGCCCACCTGACCTCCTCGACCTGCGGTTCATCCACCCTCCTCACATCCATTCTGAAGTGAGCGTAAACTTGCGAGGAGAACCTGGAGATCATGTAACTGAGGGGCCTCCTTATCCATAGAGCGGGGCGCTCAGGGAGGTCCAGCTCTTTTAGAGCCACCATCGGACCGATGGACACTTTGGGATATCCCTTCTCACCCACTAGGGCCGATGGCGGTGAGGGACCCTCCACTAAGTTGGTTCTGGGGACCCTCGCCTGAGATTTGACCCTCTCCAGAATGGGGCACTTGGATAAACCGCATAGCAGCTTGGTCCCCTTGCATCTGACGCAGAGGGATGGGTCGACCCTAGAGGGCACAAATAAGAGTCACGCGGAGGAAATTAATCGTTGATCTCGATATCGGGCTTGACCCTGTAGACCTTCCCCCTCCCGTTCACCCTCTCCACGAATCCCTTCTCCTCGAGAGCCCTCAATCTCTCCGATATTATCCTCCTGGAGGCCGATCCCCTGAGCTTCCTGACCTCCTCCGTAAGCTGGGATATGTTGAGCGGCCCCTTCGTGGCGAGGGCCCTGATTATGCTCCTATCTATATCTCCCGTCACCAGCTGGGCCATCCTCTCCACCTTCGCGACGCTTCCAAGTATCGAGGCGTAAGCCCTCAGGAGCGACTTGTACATCTCCAAGCTCCTCAGATCGGCCTCCGCGGACTCCATCCTGCTCTCGAGCCTGTCGAGCCGCTCTATTATCTTGAACAGCAGCTCTTTGATCTCATCGAGTTCCCCCATTCTACAACTCCTCCTATGTCGGGGACCACCACCTCCAAGAGCTCCTGACACACCTCCTCGCTGAGACCCGATGACCTGAGCTCTTTCAGCGCTGATCTCCTAGCTAGGCTCTTCTTTACCTTGTAGGTTCCCAAGAGGTAGAGGGCCCTCAGGGCCGGCGGCGACAGCGATCCTATCAGCAATAGAAGCTCTATCGCGGCCCTGAGGCGCCTCAATCCTCTTCCCCTTTCATGACGGACTTGAGCACGGACATCGGGTTGATGAAGTGCTCCTTGGTGAGCTTGAGGGCCAGATCCTCTGGTATACCCTGATCCACGAGCTCCTTGTAGAAGGAAGCTATGGCCTTTGCCCTCTCCCTCGCCCTCTCAGGGTTGTAGGTGAGGTCCATTATCTCCTTAAGGGGTTCGATCAGGCCCTTTAACAGGCCGGGAACCTCGCTCCTGAGGACCGAGAATATCTCCCTGAGCTCCTCCACATCCTCATCAACCGAGAGTTCCTTCCTCCTTTTAACAACCTCCTTATCTCTATCTTCATCCATTCTCAATCACTGACCCTTACTCCTGATCACGACCTATAAGGTGATTGCAAATCTGTGACCACCGAGTGACCACTCACCGACCGCTAAGAGTTATTTCAAATTATGTAATTTTATACCTGTGAAGGGCAGATGACCCTCAATGCTTGAGGCCCAGAGGTTGGAGGAGCAGCCAGAGCTGGCAGTGGAAGCGAGGAACCTAACCAAGAGATTCGGCAAATTCATCGCTGTCGATCACATAAACTTGGAGATAAGGCGAGGGGAGAACTTCGGCCTCTTGGGACCGAACGGGGCCGGAAAGACCACGACTATAAGGATGATCACCGGCGTCATAAAACCGTCAGAAGGATACGTGAAGGTCTTCGGCATAGATGTGGCCAGGGAGAGGAAGAAGGTCCTCAAGTACATAGGATACATGCCCCAGAAGTTCAGCCTGTACGAGGATCTCACGGTGGAGGAGAACATAAGGCTGTATGGTCGTCTCCAAGGGTTGACCGGATCTCTACTCAAGGAGAGAGTCAAGGAACTGCTGGAGAGGTTCTACCTTTGGGAATTCAGGAGGAGGCTCGCCGGGAAGCTCAGCGGTGGAATGAAGCAGAGGCTGGCGCTTGCCACAGCACTCGTACATGACCCAGCCCTCCTGATACTGGACGAGCCCACTGCTGGAGTTGACCCTCCCCTCAGGCGAAAGTTCTGGGAGCACTTCAGGGAGCTGAATAGGGAGGGCAAGACGATACTCGTCACCACCCACTACATGGACGAGGCGGAGAACTGCGACAGGCTGGCGCTAATGAACAGGGGCAGGATAATCGCGGAAGGTACTCCTAGAGAGATAAAGAGGAAGGCGTTAGGAGGGGATCTCGTGGAAATCGTCTTTGAAGGTGATCTGGATCCGGCTGCCCTTCCCGGGGTCAAGTCCGTCTTGGAGGACTCGAGCGAGAGGTACCTGCTGGTGGTGGAGGACGCGGGAAGGGACCTCCCTAGGATCGTGAAGAGGGCTGAAGAGCTCGGGGCGAAGATACTGGTGGCATCGCCGGTGCACGTGAGCTTGGAGGAGGCGTTCATCAGGTTCATGGGTGAATCCGAATGATAGAGCTGGAGGAGGGCATAAGGAAGGGCCTCAGGATAATACCCATAGTTGACAAGGAGATAAGACAGCTTGTAAGGGATCCGAAGACTATCCTCATGGTCCTCCTGATGCCCATAACCGTGACCATCCTCTTCGGATATGGGTACGGCGGGAAAGGCGCCGGGAAGTATCCGATAACAGTCGTGGACTTAGATGGAGGGGACGGGGCCTTCAAGTTCATACAGGAGCTCAGGAATTCCAAGATGTTCGAGATAAAGGCCATTTACAAGTCTAAGGGGCAGGGCTTCTCCTCCGTGTACTCTGGAAAGGTTTACGCGAGCCTGATAATCCCAGAAACCTTCACTGAAGATCTGATGAGGGGAAGGCCCACCCGGGTAGAGCTGTACTACGATGCCAGCAATCCGACCGTGGCTCAGATGATAATGCAGGCAGTCGGAGTGGTCACCCAGCAGTTTCAGGAGTGGGCCGCCTCCCAGTTCGGCACATTCGCCATAACCCCAATGTTCTACACCGTGTACGGTCCCAAGATCAAGAAGATAGAGAGCTTCATCCCCACGCTCATGGCGATGATACTACAGATGGTCCCAACCAGCCTGATATCAGTCTCCATCTGCAGGGAAAGGGAGAAGGGGACATTCGAGCAGTTTATAATGACACCGGTGAGCGTCTTCGACATAATATTCGGTAAGCTGACCGCATACTTCTTCGCGACCATATCGGATGCCATACTGAGCCTCTTCACCGCGATCCTGCTCTTCGATGTGAAGCTTAAGGGCACCTTCCTGGATATGACTATCGTGTCCACAGTGTTCCTCCTGAACTCGCTGAGCTTGGGCCTGCTGATATCGGTCTTCTCTAGGAATCAGCTTCAGGCGTATCAGGCGAGCATATTCTCATTCATAATATTCATGCTCTTCAGTGGCGTGCTGATCCCTGTTGATGTCCTCAGCTCTGAGGCCAAGCTGATCGCGTCCTTCGTTCCCATGTATTACTTCGTGACGGCTTTTAGGAACGTTTCTCTTAAAGGATGGAGCTATCTCATGGTCCTAGATCAGCTGACGGTGATTAGCATGTTCACGTTCGCTTTCCTCGCCCTCTCCCTGAGATTCCTGAGGATGGAGGTGACGTGATGAGGAGGATCACACCGATCGTCCCGATTATCCTCGTACTGCTATCTATCCCCCCGATTGGGGTGAGCGGCACCCCCTACCTGAAAGTCGAAGACTCGTACTGGAGCGGTTTCCTGGTATTAGGAACGACCAACACCTTTACCGTGGAGCTGAAAAGCCTCTACTCCGGATCTATAAGCGGGATCTCCGCCACCCTGACCGTCCACGACTTGGCGGGATCCGATTACTCCGGAACCTTCTCCTATCCCGGTTCCCTCTTCGAGGGGCAGGTACTGGCCATGGACTTCGGGATATTCGTTCCGACGAACGCGGACGCGTCTCACTACAAGGCGACCTTGGAGGTAAGCTTCACAGCCGATGGCACCCCCGAGACGGAGACGTTCGATCTCTACGTGACGATTCACGGTACCCCCCAGGTGAGGTGCTCCCTATCCGCCACCGCCAAGCCCGGCAGGCCAGCCACCGCCCAACTCACTCTCTCCAATTACGGCGATGGTGTCGCTAGGAGGGTCAGAGCCGTGATAAATCCCGCATCACCCAATGTCCAGGTTTCCTCCCCGGTGGAGGCCGGGATCATCGATCCTGGCGAGAGCAAGACGTTTCCCGTCACCATATACGTCGGCGATGCCGCTGACGAGGCCGTGACCCTGACGGTGACGGTCACTTGGGAATCCCAGGTGGGAGCTGGGGGTCAGTACACATGCACTCAGAATGTGGCCATTTCAGAGATGCCGCCCCGCGGCCTGCTCGTGACCACGAACACTACGACCTTGGAGCCGGGTAAGGTCAACAGAATCTACCTTTTCATCGAGAATAAGGGAGAGGATGCCTTTAGAGCCACGTTAACCGTACAGCCACCTCCAAATACAGCTGTACGCGGATCTAACAAGGTGGATATTGGTAACATATCCTCGGGGAAGGTGGTGTGCGTCCCCATAGACCTGTTCGTGGATCCGGCCATCAGGGGGCCACTGCAGCTACCGACCACGGTAGATTGGTTCGACTCCGGATCCGAGCGCCACACTAACACCGCGACCCTGGGCCTCTACGTGGAAACGATCCCGGGACCCTACCTCGTGGCCTACACGGACAGGAAGGTACTCACGCCCGGAGGTCAGGACATGGTGGATATAGTCCTGAGGAACGAGGGGCAGGAGACGGCTAAGTCCGTCAGGGTGAACTTCGTTCCCTCCAAGGACTTGGCGCTCCTGTCCCCGAGTGGAGTCGAGGTGGGTGACTTGGAGCCGGGACAGGGGGCCAGGATGACCATATTGGTATCAGCTCCAAATGTGAGCTATGGAAGCTTGGCGATGACCCTCCAAATCTCCTACTTCGATGAGCACGACAGGTCTAGGGAGCAGGTGATACCCCTCTCCTTCATAACCGAGAGCCCGGACACCCCGCTGATCTCCGTCTCTCCACTGGATACGGAGCTGGTGGTGGATGAGGTCAACAGCATCCGATTGAAGGTGATTAACGAGGGAGGTGTGGCTCGGAACCTGGTAATCAAGCTGGCCCTTCCTTCCCCGGAGTTGGGTGCCATAGTGGGTGAGGATCACGCTTACGTGGAACAACTCGATCCGGGAGAATCGGTCATCAGGGAATTCTCCGTGTACCTATCACCTCAAGCCTACGGAGCAGTCCAGTTTCTGGTCCACGCGAGTTACGAGGACGAGGCCGGGGTGACCCATAACGACCTGCTCTCATTCGGCGTGAGAGCCGTGGGAAAGCCCCAGATAGAGGTCGCGCACGTGTCCACAGCTCCATCTTCCGTTTACCCCGGGGATACCAATGTGAAGCTCATCGTCGTCCTGACCAACGTCGGTAATTACGTCGCCAAGGACCTGAGAGTCGTCCTCAAACCTATTCCCGGGGTGATGAAGCCCTCCTCCCCAGGAACCGACACATTCCTCATACCGGCACTTCCACCGAACCAGGCGGTGGATGTCACGTTCCTCATCGATGTAGACGAGAACGCTCAGCCTGGCAGATATGAAGCCGTGCTGGTCTCCAAGCTGGGTAACACAACGATACCCGTACAGATAGATGAGAAGGCGAGGTTCAAGCTGCTCAAGTTCTCCATACCGGGTAAACCCAAACCGGGGGATAGAGGGGTGAAACTGACTGTCGTCTTGAAGAACGAGGCAAGGGTAACAGCCAAGGATGTGGTGCTGGAGGTTATAACTCCTTACTTAGTGGGGACGACGTCCTTAGCTCTGGGAGAGATACCTCCCAAATCGAACGCATCCGCCATAATGGAGGTGGACATAGACGAGAACGCTCCCGAGAAGGTGCCAGTGGACATCAAAATCTCTTGGAAGCAGGACGGTCGCTCGCTCTACCAGACGATCCACACGGAGGTGAAATTGGAGACCGCGAGTGGGAAGTGGTGGGGAGGAAACTATCTGACCCTCATAGCCCTCTCAGTCGTGGCTGTTGGGATCTTGGCATCCCTCCCACTGATAAAGAGGTTCATCTCGGGAGGTTCTTAGCCCTCCCGAACTCCACGAGGGCCTTCATGGCCCTCACCGCTCTCTCCGACTCCGGGTATGCCGGTATACCCTCCCTCTCAAAGAGCTCCCTGAATTCTCTCGCGTACTGCGATGAACCCACATCCATCGCCACCACCGGTTTATCATAACCCTTGGCTAATCTGGCCAGCTTGCTGGGAAGCTCGGCGGTCACACCCGGGACGTGATGGAGTGCGAGGACGACGATCCCATCCACGTTCTCGTCCTCCAACAGGATCCTCATGGACTCGACGAAGGACTCATCCGTCGCGCTTCCCGTGAGATCGACGGGATTACCCGTGGCGGCTATGGGAGGTATAACTCTCCTTTCCTTGAGCTCTTGGAACCTCCTCTGACTCTCCTCAGTTAAATCGGACAGCCTGAGACCGAGTGCTTCCGTTTCATCTGCGGCCATCACTCCAACCCCGCCGCCGTCGGTGAGTATGGCTATCCTGTCACCCTTCGCGGGCGGCTGCATCACGAGGGCCTTGGCGGCATCGAACAGCTCCTCCATATCCCTCACTCTTATCACTCCCGCCTGCTTGAAGGCCGCATCGTACACAGAATCGCTCCCAGCCATCGCTGCAGTGTGAGAGCTGGCGGCTCTGGCTCCTGCACTGGTCCTTCCCGCTTTGAAGACCACTATGGGTTTCTCCTTAGTTATCTCCTTGGCTAGCTTGAGGAACTCCCTCCCTCTATCGATGGATTCTGCGTAGATGAGGATGACCTTGGTCTCCTCGTCGTCCTTCAGGTACTCCAGCACATCCACCTCGTCCACATCGAGTTTGTTCCCATAGCTCACGAACTTAGCCAGTCCTATACCCTCTCCATGCATGTAGTCCAAGCATGCGACCCCGAAGGCACCTGACTGGGTGCTGAGGGATATGTTCCCCGGCTTTGGCCTGGGGGAAGAGATGTACTTCTTACCCAAGAACTCCTTCTCGACCGGGAGGAACATGGTATCCACGCCCGTGGATGGCACCACCACCCCCACGCAATTCGGGCCTATGACTCTCATTCCGTACTTGTCCTTGATGGCCTCGAGCATCTTCTGAAGCTCTACTCCCTGACCTCCGACCTCGGCGAATCCACCACTTATCACTATAACGTTCTTTATGCCCTTCTTCCCGCATTCCTCCATGGCCGGTGGTGTATATTTAGCAGGGGTGACTAAAACGGCCAGGTCAGGGGTCTCGGGTATATCCAGCACCGACTTGTATGTAGGAACTCCCAGAATCATTTCATCAGATTTCGGATTAACTGCGTAGAGCTTGCCCCTGTAGATCCCCCTTTGAGAGTTTTCCACCATGATCCTGAGTAGCTCGTACCCTATCTTGCCAGGAGTTCTCGACGCCCCCACGATCACCATGGATTTCGGGTTGAAGAAACCCTCTATCGAAGACACCCTACTTCACCGCGCTTCCCTCCAGTGCCATAATAAAGAGATTTCACGGTATGTCCTCCTCGAGCTGAAGGCTCGGATGTAATCGAGATTAAGAAAAAGGAAAGGTCCGGGCGGAAAAAGGACCGGGAGCTTATGTCTTCCAAACAGCCCTAACAGCAAGCTCTATGTCGTCGCCGGTTACGGTCTTCCTATTGGCATGCTTGGCGAGGCTGACTGCGTGCTTGCTCACTTCCATGGCAAACTTCTCCATGTAGTGCTCCAGCCTCTCAACAGCAGCATCGCTGACCCTCTCAGCACCGGCCTCCCGGATTATCCTCCCGATGGGAGCTAAAGGTAGATACCTCGTCTTGGGCATAAGATAAGGAATCTCAGGTTAAATAAAAAATTTCCCCTTCAAGGCTATGAGAGGGCTCTACTCGGGAGAATAGCTTATAACTCCGACATCATCATCTTAACATTGGAATCCATTTAATTTAACATCCGGGATCTTAGGGAGTAGGGAAATTACAAGTTCACCTAGAATAAATGGAGAGGTGTTATCAATTATGGCGAGGAGAGTAAGAATTAGCAAATTAGTATCGCTACTACTGAGGCATAGACCGGACTTAGGTGGGCTGTCGCCAGATGAGAGGGGGTTTGTGCCGCTCGATGATCTCCTAGACTCAGTAGTTAAAATTATGAGGGAAAAATGCTCTAAGGAGGAGGTCTTGGACGTCATAATGAGTGACGAGGAGAGGTTCGAGGTAGTTAACGGGAGGGTTAGGGCTAGGTACGGTCACAGCTTTCAGGTCACATACGATAGGCCCCTCCCGCCGGAGGAGGTTCCCGAGACATTGTATCACGGGACCACCCTCAGTTCCCTCGGATCGATACTGAGGGAGGGGCTCAAGCCAATGGGTAGGAGATACGTTCACCTCTCCCTCACGAAGGAGAGAGCGTTGGAGGTGGCTAGGAGGAGGAAAGGGCCCCACGTCATTCTCAGGGTAAGGGCTAGGGATCTAGCTGAGAATGTGCCGGTATACAGGCCATCACACCTGACCTTCTTGGTAGAGAGGGTTCCTCCCGAATATATAGAAGTGGAGGAGGTAATCGGGGGGTAATTTGGATCCGGTCATAGTAGTGCACGGTGGGGCTTGGGACATACCCCCTGACCTTCTGGAACCCAGCGTTCTCGGAGTGGAGAGAGCAGCTAGAGAGGGATTCAGATTATTACAGGAGGGACACTCAGCCTTAGATGCCGTTGAGCGAGCGGTCGCGATAATGGAGGATGATCCCACGTTCGATGCTGGCGTGGGGTCCGTTCTCAACATGGAAGGATATGTGGAGCTAGATGCCATAATAGTGGACGGGGCTTCTCTGAGGTTCGGTTCCGTCGCGGCCGTCAGGCGCATTAAGAACCCCGTCTCCTTGGCTAGAGCCATAATGGAGGAGATGGAGGAGATGATGTTCGTCTCTGACGGCGCCGAGAGAGTTGCCTTGGACTTGGGATTCGAACTGATAGACCCCGAGGAGCTGATCGTGGAGAGGGAGCGTGAAGCTTGGAGGAGAAGAGTATCTAGGATGAGAGGGACGGTCGGTGCCGTCGCCTTGGACTCTAGTGGCAGGATAGCGGCCGCCACCTCCACGGGAGGCGTGCCCCTCAAGAGGCCGGGCAGAGTGGGGGACACCCCACTCATAGGGTGTGGGGCCTACGCCAACGAGCTAGGTGGAGCGAGCTCCACGGGACAGGGGGAGCCCATAATGAGGGTGATGCTGTCCAAGCTCGCTGTGGATTTTCTAGCTAGGGGGCTACACCCGACAGAGGCCGCTCAGAGGTCCCTCTCCTTCATGGCCGACAGGACAGGAGGTTGGGGCGGCATCATAGTCTTGGATCATAAAGGGAGGGTAGGGTACGCCCACACCTCGAGGAGAATGGCGGTCGCCTACTCCATAGACGGGGATGTAGTGGCGAAGATCAGCTCACTTGAGTGAGATCAGGGTAGGGATCCCTCACCTCCTCCGGACTTGGAAATTCCCTTATCTCCCCCTCCGTAACAAGCTCCCTTCCCTCCTTCTTGAGCTCACCGATTATCCTCACGACGAATCCGTGGGATTCCATGAGATCCTTGAGGAAACCCAGGGGTAGGTTGCCCGGGATGGCGGCCAACACCACGCCTGAGCTGGAGGCAGCCATGGGATCGAACCCCCTCTCTCGACCCAGTCTCAGGAGTTCCGGCGGAAAGGGAATGAGGTCCCTATTCACGGTGAAGCCGAGCTCAGCAGCATCTGCAAAGTCGTTCAGGAGCCTCACAAGTCCGCCCTCCGCTCCATCCTTCATTCCGTTTACTCTTGAGAATAGAACGAGATCCCTAGCCGAATCCACGGCCGTTAACATCCACCTAGCCCTTCTCCATCTCTCTGCGGTCCTCTTGCCGAACCTCTCCTCTAGGAGCGTGGGATTGAAGTGGGCAACGCCGTACAGTAACTCGGCTCCAGGTATGCCCACCAGGAGGAGTCTATCTCCGACCCTAGCTAGCTTTGGAGTCACCGGCTCTCTGACCTCCCCGATCACCGTTGTGACAACGACTGGCTCCTTCACCGACTCGTACCTACCTGTATGTCCGGTTATCACGGTCACGCCGTACCTGTAAGCCTCCCAGTCTATCCCCTTAGCTATCCTCAGAGCTAGATCGTCGCTGGCGTCTGCCGGCAGGAGTATAGTGCTGGTCATCAGCTTGGGCTCGGCCCCTAGGACCGCCACATCCGACGCGGAGAAGTGGAAAGCGAAGTAGCCGAGATCTTCTTCGGGCATTCCCAAGGCCGGATCGGTGGCGTACACCCTCGTCAGACCCATCAGCCTCTCCGCCCCGGCATCTATGCTGGGATGCGGAGGAACAGCTATGTTCCTGCCGAGCCTTCCGACATACTTCGTTATTTCCTTCAGTAAGGATCTCCCAGCTTTTCCCTCCATTTCTCGGGGTGTGCGGAGGGCTTTAATGATAACATTTTTCAACGGTCTTCCCGGTTGTGGAGGGATGAAGGTAGCCATCCAAGGAGAGAGAGGATCCTACAGCGATGAAGCGGCCAAGAGATTCTTTCAGGATAAGGAATATGAACCGTTATCTAAAAGGTTCTTGGAGGAGGTGTTCGATTCAATAGAGTCTGGGGAGGCCGACTACGGTGTCATCCCCGTTGAGAATTCCAGTACGGGGAGTATCAGGAAATCCTTAGACCTCCTGCTTGAGAGGGACATCAGGGTCGTGGGAGAGGTCAAGGTCCGGGTGAGGCATGCCCTGCTTGGAGTGAAGGGCGCTAGGTTGGAGGACGTAGAGGTGGTGTACTCCCATCCGGAGGCAATATCCCAGTGCGAAGGGTTCCTCAAGTCTCGGGGATGGAGGGTAATTCCGAGCTTCGACACTGCAGGGGCCGCTAGGGAAGTGGCTGAGCAAGGGGATAGGAGGAAGGCCGCGATAGCTAGCAAGAGGGTGGCCGAGCTTTACGAATTGGAGGTGCTCGCTAGGGACATTCAGGACCTGCCCCACAACACTACTAGATTCTTCGTGATCACTAAGGAGAGGGAGTGGCCTAGGGACGCTGACACCACCTCAGCCTTCTTCGCCACGAGGCATGTGCCGGGTGCCCTGTGGAGGGCGCTCGGGGTGTTCGCTAGGAGGAACATCAACCTCTTATGGCTCGAATCCCGTCCAATAAGGAAGGAACCTTGGAATTACTCGTTCTTCGTGGAATTCGAGGGGTCTCTATGGGAAGAGTACGTGAGAGATGCCCTTGAGGAGCTGGAGAGCGAGTCGATATGGGTGAAAGTGCTCGGGACCTACAGGAGGACCTCGGCCTTCTAGCCTTGAAACCATAAATTTGGCTTCCGGTGATGGACACCGGTGATGGGCATGGCGAGGATAGCCATACTAGTGCACGACAGGGTGGAGGATGATGAGTTCACCTTCCCGCTCTATTACTTCAAGTGGAGAGGTCATGAGGTGGTAGTAGCGTCTCCGCTGGACGAGTTCGGAAGCAAGCACGGCTGTAGGAAGTGGAGGCCTGATGTGAAGACATCGGATCTGAGGGCCAGTGACTTCGATGCTTGCATAATCCCAGGGGGGTACAGCCCCGACAAGCTCAGGCTCGATGAGCATACGCTGAAGTTCGTCAGGGAGATGCTCATGGCGGGGAAGGTCGTAGCCGCCATATGCCACGGGCCCCAAGTGCTCATCTCGGCCAAGGTCGTGAGCGGGAGGAAGCTGACCTCGGCTAGACAGGTCAGGGACGACTTGGTGAACGCTGGCGCCGAGTGGGTGGACGAACCAGTGGTTGTGGACGGTAACCTGATCACCTCTAGATATCCCATCGACCTGCCGGGCTTCGTTGAGGCCATAGAGAGGGCTCTAACCCAATAGCTCCTTCCTAAACCTGTCGTCTAGGAACTTTACATCTTCCTCATTATTTTCCTCGCGTGAATAGGCCTCTAACCTCTCATAGTTCAGGTGAATGAACTCAGGACCCCATTTGAACGGGTCGAGTAACTCCAAGGCCTGCTCCTTGTAACCCAGTATGTAGAGACTCGCGGCTAAGGCTTCCACTGTGGACAGTCTCTCGGGCACCCCGTAATTTATGGGATTGGCTGCTACTAAGAAGGGCAGCCTCCTCTGCTTCCCATGAGGCCATCTAATCGACTCGACCTTACGCCAAGAGGCGTCCACGGCCACTACGCCTCTGGTCCCCTCCTCATCGACGGGTGATAGAAATTTCTTGGAGAGCGGATTCAATACTATCAAGGAGAACCCTCTACTAGGCCTGTACCTCTCGGCGAGCCCCAGCCTGAGGAGCTTCGAGCCTGTCGCCTTCTTGGGATCGTCCTGATGGAGCCTGAGGACTATTACCTTGATCCTCTTGGGGCTCACTTCAGCTTCTCCAACACGATGAATGTGACGGTGTTCTCCACGCCTTCCTGACTTCTCAGGCCCTCTATTATCCTAGCTAACTCGAAGGTGTTAGCCGCCTCCACTCTCAAGAGGAAATCAAACTCGCCAGTAACGTAGAAGACCTCTTTGACCTTCTCGTTCTCTGGAAATGCTTTCTTCAGGTCAGTTGTGCTAGAAGGCTTGACGCTTATGGCTATAAACGCCTCCAACATACCCATCTCGGACCCCTCTTTTCCCCTTCGGGATTAGTGTATAGGCTCCTAAATAAACTATTCTTCAGTGGTCTCCGGAGGCGCGGGAGGTGAAGAGCGTACCTCACGACTGTGGATTGAATTTTTTAAGTCAGTCTGCCTCGGTCCTGACGGTTAGTATTCGCATCCCGACTTATGTTCGACACATGTCGTTTCGAATTTCTACAATAATCGCTTATATAGAGGAGCCGTTCAGAACAGGTAAGGTGAGAGAATGAGCCAGCAGGTATCGCTGCAGGTTGACAAGGAACTCATCGATGCCATCGATGCTCTCGTATCAGAAGGCATGTTCAAGAGCAGGTCCGAGGCCATTAAGGCGGCCCTCTTGGGCTTCATAAGAACGAAGAATGCCGAGAGAGTGAGAGCGGTATACGAGGAGTTCATATCGGAAGCCATATCTCACTTCAGAAGGTAATTTTTGAACCGAAGCACTGATCGCCATCTATGTTAACGATTATCATGATGATTCCTCGCTGTTTTTATCATTACCATTCCTATACTTGAGAGGGTTATCGCTGTGATCGCCGCCAAACTGTTCAAAATCCCGGACTACGATCCTAGTAAGCTGATAGAAGCACTTTCAAACTGGAGGGAGGAGATAGAGAGAGAAGGGAGGACTCTCCTAACCACTTTCGAGTCCTTGGAGTCTTACGGAGACCAGGTCTCCGGAACCTTGGCTAGGGACAGGTTGGTCAGGAGGAGATCCCGGAGGGGTATCTCACTAACGGTGGAAACCCAGTACGCCGACTTCCTGACCTTCAAGGTCGAAAGTTCATTCATTATGGTGTTCGGAGGGAGAAGACTGGCTGAATTCGTGGCATTCAAGGTCACTGAAGCCTTGAAGGGGGAAGGGGAGTTCGAGCACTGCGTACTCCCGGAGGCCGTCTTGGAATCCCTCAGCGAGGGGGCCAGGGTGGCGCACTTCGAGGATCTCAGGGGCTTGGGAATCAGGAAGATAGCTATCTACGGAGAGAATCTCGAGGATCTAAATCTTTACAAGGAGATGAAACGTGTAGGGAGGCTTTCCTACATACAATTCTACTCTCCAGAGCTGGGCGGGTCCGTGGGACTGTCCAGAGACTTCTCCATAATAGCTTACGGGGGAGTGGATAGGAGGTCGCTGGTAGAGTACGTGAGATCCCTGCTTACCGAGGTGGTCTGCTGACCACATCACTCCCTCCTGTAAAATAGATGGAGCTTCTGAACGTTCTGCAAGGACACCAAGTCCGCTCTTCTACCCCTGAACTTCAGCTTACCTAGTCCCTCAGATTCGGAGGCCACCCTCAGGGCATCCAGCATGACCATCTCCGGCCTGATGGATCTGGCGTGCTCTATGCAGGCAGTATCAGCTAAGTTAATGAAATCCGGATACGATGGGCCTCGAGTGCTGCCAGCGGAGAAGGAAGAGAATTCCCACATGTCCGCGTTGAACCCAGTCAGCTTGACCACAGGAGCGCCGCTGGCCCTCGGCCTGTAAAACACCACCTCCACCTCGTTGAAGAGGGGGAAGTCCTCTAACCTCTTATTCATCCTCTTTATGTACTTCTCCTTCCTCCTGACCATAGAAGAGAAGTAGGAGACAATGAACCTCATGCCATCGAACTCTTCCCCGTACTTCCCAACCGAGAGAAACTCCCCAGGGTCGAGCATGAGCCAGGCCAGGACTGGGTCAGACAGCAGGTCCCACACTACACCCTGAGGTACTCCCTCAGGCCGAGAATTCACTATCTCGAGGAGCTCCTTCCCTAAATACCTGTAGGCGATGAGAGAGGTGCTTATCCTCTTTACAAGCCCCACTAAACCCTTATCCTTCTTCTTAGCTAGTTCCAGCACCTCGTGAGACAGGCTAGTTATCCCGGTACGCCTCCTCAGTTCAAGCACGGCATCCGCTGGCGGGAGGTCACCGTCCCTCACCACCACATCGTAATCGTCCCTATGGATCAGGATATCTCTGATCAGGAGCAATTCCTCCTTCTTCGCCCTGACAGAGATTATGGCATCGCTGGGATCCTCATCTTCATCCCTCAAACCGCTCCTTACATGTTTCAATCGGAATATGGGGCGCGAAGGCCTGGGGTAGGTCACGGCAGCGAGGAGGATGAACCCCGCCCTCAACCCTCTCAGCGAGAGAGTTGGTGAGAAGGTGGAATCTACGGCGATGACCTCATACTCCTCGTGGGACTCGCTCAACTCACGGATATCTCCCCTGATGATGGGAGCAAGCCTCTCATACACGGGTAGTAGGTATTCCCAAGCCTCTCTCATGCTGCCAGCTATTTTCCTTGCCTTCTCCAGGGCCACGGAATACACATCGGGATCTAGGAGATCCTCGCCCCATTCCTCCCTCTCATCCATGGTACTCACCGAACGTGTGCACCAGTATCGGCCTCCTGAATGGGGACAGTAGACCTGTAATGTAGAAGTCCCCTGTCCCTAAGACCCCGACGTCTATGCTGCCCAGACTGACGACCTTACCTATGTCCTCGAGGTCGCTGGATGATTGCAGCGAGCTGAATACCACGCTGTTTATGTTCGCCCTTATGTTCATGTCCAAGTCGGATACCCACCTCTGGCTCACGAGTATCAGTCCGACCCCCCACTTCCTGCCCCTCCTCGCCACATCCGAGAGGGCCTCCGTGGGTGGCTGTCCCCTAGCGTAAACTTGGGCCTCGTCGACCACTATAGCGACATCCAATCTCTCACCGCTCCGTTCTGCCCTCTCCATGAGCCCCGAAACCACACCCCTCATTATGCCGTATCTGATGGGCAGGGTCTCGGAGCTTATGTCTAGGACCGTGAGGTCCCTGCTGAGGATCAGATCCACCAGATCATCTATACCGTACTTCCTCCCGTTGAACGATCCCAAGCTGATGCCTGACTTAACGAGCCTGAACAGGGACTTGGCAACTGTGTGCTCCCTCCTCTTGAGGTACCCCATAACGAGCCTCAAAATCGCTATGAAGGATTCGTCGTCCCACCTGATCCCCATAGGGCTCTTATCCCTCAACTCCAGGATGGTCGACATGTCAAACTGCCCGTTCCCGAAGCCAAGGGACTCCATGAATTCCCTAGCCTTTCCGACGTCGCCTTCGCTGTACAGGTAGGCGTAGAGGGCCACTTCCACATCATCCAAGTACTCCTTCCCCAGCACCTTGTTAGCCATCACCTCAGCTAGGGAGAGCATGTCCGGGAACACGTCCGTGTCGGGTATAGTCTCCTCCCTGAAGAAGGGTGCGTAGTCAGCGCCGGTGTGGTCGAATATCACGACCTTCTTACCTACCTTCACGAGCTCCCTCACCAAGAGCCTCACTAGATGCGACTTGCCCGATCCCGTGGAGCCGACCACGGCTATGTGGTAATCCACGGCCCTAGGATCAAGCGGGAGGGGCCATCCGGAGGAGGGATGCTCTCCAATGAATATCGGGTTCTCGATGAACTTCAGATTCTCCAGATCCCCCCTTTCCACTTTGTAGACGGGAGTGCCGGTTGGGGTGGCCGTCAGAACCCTGGGATCGAACCTGCCACTCATGAGGGACCCGTACAGCTCCACGCTAGCGTTCAGATACTCGTAAGCCCGGACCGCCTCCACGTTCGTGGGAGTGAAGGGCGAGTAGGGGGACATGGTGGGATTGGCGTAGGATACCCCCCTGACCACACCAAGGAGCTCGTCGCCTACCAGCACCAAGTCGTTAATCAGGACCTCCTCCTCAAGCCTCACCGTGACCCACTTGGTGGAGGTCCTACCGACAACGAATCCGACTTCCCTCATTTGAGGGAAGCCTAGGCCTAGCGCGATAAAAATCTATGGACGCTCGCTCGGGGGAGCCCTATCCGACACATATTTATGCATGGGAGAGATACTGGGAGCGGTGTACTTAATGGACATTGAAAGGGAGCTTAAGGAGAACAGGAAGATCGTTGACTCCCTCATAGAGGGAAGGTTCCCCAAGAACATCGATGCGGAGTACTTGACATGGCTGGCTGGTGAGGCCTCCTACTCCTACGATCCCGACGTCATCCAGAAGACCATATTCGAGCCCATGTGGGATCTCCTCTCTAGGGGCGGCAAGAGGTGGAGGCCTTGGCTCTTCCTCATACTGGCCAAGAACCTCAATGTTGACTTGGAGAAGTACCAGGAGCTGGCCGTTATAGTGGAGCTCCTGCACAACGGCTCTCTGATCGCCGACGATATAGAGGATGGGGCCGAGGTCAGGAGGGGCGATAAAGCCATTCACGTCAAGTACGGACTCGATATAGCCGTGAATCTGTCCTCAGCCATGTACTTCATGCCCCTGCGCATTCTCATGGAGATGGACGTGGATGACTCGACCTATAGGAGGCTGATCAACGCTTACTTGGAGGACATGATAAGGATACACTTGGGCCAAGCGACGGACATAGGGTGGCATCGCGGGCTCAAGGATCCGGAGGAGATAACCGTCGATCACTACCTCCAGATGTGCGCCAACAAAACGGGAGTGCTCCCGAGGCTCGCGGCCAGGTTCGCGGCCATAGCCGCTGGCCTCAACGAGGAAGAGGAGAAGAGGCTGGGGAGATTCGCTGAGACCATAGGAGTGGCCTTCCAGATACAGGACGACATAATGAACGTGACCGGCGCCGAGAAGCTGGGCAAGGCCTTCGGCGAGGACATAACCGAGGGCAAGGTAACCCTCATGGTCATACACGCTCTCTCAAAGGCGAGCGAAGAGGATAAGAGGAGGCTGAAGCACATCCTTTCCCTGCACACCAGGGACAGGGAGCTCATAGAGGAAGCCATATCCATCCTCAGGAAATACGGATCGATAGAGTACGCTAAGGAGTTCGCGAGGAACATGATAAGGGAATCGTGGTCCAGCGTGGAGAAGCTCCTCCCGGACAACGAGTACAAAGAGAAACTAAGAGATCTTGCTAACTTCCTGGTCGAAAGAGAGTTTTAATCATTTTGGGATGAGGAGACTTCTCCTCACCTCATGTTCCAGCTTCTTGGTCTTTATTATTGATGCAACCATCACAAGCACGGCCGATATCCCGTAGAGGATGATCAACCCAGCATAGCTCGCCACGAAACCGCCCAAGAGAGCACCAATCGACCAGCCAAGCGATCTCACAAAGTTCACCTGTCCTAGGTATTCCAAGGAGACCTTCAAACCCCTCCTAGATATTGAGACCATGATGAAGGACCATGTTGCCCCGTCGAGAATCATGAACGCGATGAAGTACTCGAGTGGGGAGAACATCCCGAGCAGAACGGTTGGGACACTGAAGAGCATGGCCGATCTAGCGAGGAGCGAGAGATCCAAGTTCCTTATCTCATCTCCCCTCCCAGCCCTCTTGTAGAGAGTACTGGAGGTAAAGGAGCTCAGGGCTGACAGCAGATAGATATGAGAGTTGTTGAGACCCAAGGCCTTTTGAACCCCTACAAGCTGCGGATAGGCCAGTCCCAAACCGATGAAAGCTAGAAAGACCTTCAGGCTGAAGGGCACTCCCACCTTGGGCAGGCTCAGCAGTATATAGGCCGGTTTCTGGAATAGGGTCCCCCTAGCAACCCTAGACATGAGGGCCATGGTCCACTCCAAGGCCTCCTCCTCAGCTCGGTGAACTGCCTCGATGCCCTCCTCTATTATGGGCAGGAGACCTATCTCCTCCTCGTAGGCCCTCCTCAATATGTTCAGGACAGGTATCCTCAAGGAGGCAACGATGAGGGGCATTAAGAGGAGGTCGATCAGGACGCTCAGCAGGGCCAGCTCCTCTATGCTCATCGAGTGGAGGATCAACGCCCCTAGGAGAAGCCCGGCAAGCCAAGCCCATCCAGATACGGATTCGTAGGATGAGGAGGCCTCCGATGGATCCTTGAGCTGATCATACGCGTGGAAGAGTCCTGCGAAGTAAGAGACGGGGGAGAGGAAAGCAACCAAGAAAGAGGCCAGAAGGGCGGCATAAACATCTGGATAGCTGGCTACCAGTCCGGGTACTATGAGGGAGAGATGCCCTAAAGCTATCCCCGGCACATGCCTTTCCTTTGGTGCCAAGGCCTTGGTCCAAGCGAGGTTACCGATCATTAGTCCCAGGTACATCAGGAAGAAGGAGAGTGAGAGGTGTTCGGGCCCTCCCCCGTACTCTAGGACTGCGAGCGGTGCCAGCTGGTAGAGTATGGAGGAGAGGAGCCTATGGGGGATAGAGGCCGTTTTCCACCTCTCCATTCTTCCTCTCACTTTCCTTTCCCAGGATCTCCCTTAATATTGATTTGATGTAGGGTCTCAGCTCGTCCTTGAGCACCAAGCCTAGGGCTATGCCCACCGCCACCCCTATGGAGATGGTGATCGCCGCTACAGCTATCACCACGGTCTGGACGAGCAAGCTGACATCTATCCCCATAGTGGAGAGGGCGGCGATCGTGAACACAGCGATGCTCGCGAACTTGAACAGGGATCCGAAGAACTCCTTTCCGGCCAAGGTGGAACCGAGTATGTGCTTCTTCACTATACCCCCTACAATAAGCCCAATGAATACTAGGAAGAGGCCAGCAAGTATCTTGGGCGAGTGCTCCACTAGGGCCTTGGCCGAGTCGGCTAGGACGCCGGAGCCCAGATTCTCGGCAGCGACCCCGATGAACAGGAGATAGATGTACCACTTGACCAAGCCAGCGAGGAGTCCGGAGGGACTTATGCCGTACAGTTCGTCCATGAGACCCTTTCTACGGACCCACTTGTCCAGTCCCAGGAACTTCCTTAGCAGGCCGCTGATGATTATGCCCACTAGCCTCCCTATTACGTATCCCACTAGCAGAATCACGGCAGCGGATAGCAGCTTAGGAGCGGTCACTTTGAACAGCATCCAGAGCTGCTCCAGCGCCACGACTACGTCCTGTAGGCCCTGCATTTCTACCAGCCGGCAGTCGACTCAAACCCGTTTATAAATGTTTCTGGTCAAAAATAGGAGGTTATTCAGGCTGAAAACTTCTCCATGGGCTTGACATCGTGGGGAGCTATCTCCCTAGCACCTACTGATGATAGGAGGGCTATCTTGGCCTTCTTCTTCATTTCCCCTATGTTGGCGGCGCCCACATAGCCAAAGGCGGCCTTCAAGCCTGCGACGAACTTATCTATGACCGTCGCGACGTCTCCCCTGTACGGGACCAGACCCTCTATCCCCTCGGCTATGTCCTTGGACGGCTTGCTGTACCTGTCCAAAGCGAACCTCTTGGACCTGGCCGATGGGCTGCCCATCCCCCTGTAAACCTTGTACATCTTCCCTCCCACTATCAGGGGGGATCCCGGGGATTCCTTGGTTCCAGCTAGGGCAAAGCCGAGCATGACAGCATCCGCACCAGCTGCGAAGGCTTTAGCTGCTTCAGCAGGCCCCCTAACCCCTCCATCAGCGATGACCGCAGCATCCGAGCCATATTTGGCCACCGCATCAGAGGCCTTGGCCACGGCGAAGAGGGTGGGTGCGGCGACACCGGTCACCTCCCCGGTGGTGCATATGCTTCCGCTAGCTATGCCGACCCTCAGGCCCACTACATCCAGCCTGGTGATGATCTCCTCAGCAGCCTCGTAGGTCCCGATGTTTCCCGCCACCAGGGGAACGTTGACCTCCTCAGTTATCCTCTTAGCAGCCCTCATCACATTCTCGTTATGGAAGTGTGCCACGTCGGTGACCAGCAGATCCACATAAGGTTCGAGGGCCTTCGCCCTCTCCAGATCGAAGGGGGATATGGCAGCGGCCACTCTGAGCCTTCCCTCCTCATCTCTAGTGGCAAACGGATGGGACTCCCTGTAAAAGACGTCCTTAGCAGTTATAAGACCGACTAGACGACCGGAATCGTCGACTACCGGTAGCTTCTCTATCTTATAGCGGGACATGATCTTCCTGGCTTCCTGAGGAGTGATGTCCGGACTGACCGTGATCACATCCTTCGTCATCACCTCCTTAACCGCCTGATTACCGTCCTCAGCGAAGTAAACATCTCTCCTAGTTATTATGCCCACCAGCCTGCCCTCTACCACGACCGGGAGGCCGGATATGTTCATCTCCTTCATTATCGAGCGAGCGGTCTCGATGCTGTCGTCGGGCGTGACGGTTACTACATCCCTTATTATGAAAGATTCCGCCCTCTTGACCGCTTTCGCCATGTTAACCTGCTCTTCCACGGTGCAATTCCTGTGCAGTACGCCCAGAGCGCCCATCCTAGCGACGGCTATGGCCATCTCAGCCTCCGTCACGGTATCCATCGGAGAGGATAGTATGGGGACGTGAAGCCCGATCTCTCCCAGCCGGGTGGATAGATCCACCTCAGAAGGCTCTACCTGAGTCTTTCCGGGCAGGAGAATGACGTCTCCGAATGTGAAGGCCATCTCTATGTTAGCAAACTTATCCCAAGGCATATCTAGAGTGGATAGATGGTTGGATAAACTTTTCGTCCATGGGTCACGGCTCGACGGTTCTGCTCTTAGGGACTAGATTGTGAAGCACCTCACCGTTGTAGTACCCGGATCCAGCGAAAGCCCGGCCGAACTTTACCAAATAAACGCCCTTCTCCGGTAGCTCTACTGCGATATCCTCTCCCCTCATCCACCTGCCGAACTCCTCCTCACCGAGCTCCACCACGTGCCTCGAAGCCCCCCTGCCGATTATGTAAGATCCCTCTACGCTAATTATGTAACCGTAAGGGGCCTTCTTGGCCAGATAGACCCCTCTTATCACATCTTTTACATCGAATTCGGCGGCTTCCTTGGTCAGGATCCTTATCCTCTTCTTACCTGACCTGATCAGGGAGTAGCCAGAGAGATCGACACCGAACCACTGCTTGACCCAGGCGAGGAACTCGCTCACGTCGGCTTCCTTAATAGAGCCACGAAGAACCCTATCGTGTCGTTGTCCTGCGGGTATATCCTCATGGTTTTCCTCAGCTCGCTTCCGAACTCCCAATCCATCCACCTCTCCAATCCGGGCCTCCACCTGAGCCCCTCCAACTGGGGCTCCTCCAATACAGCACCTAGCTTCAGGAGGTTATAAACGACCCACTCGTTCTCCTTGGGTTCCAATGTGCAAGTGGAGTAAACCATGACCCCTCCCTTCTTGAGGACGCGATAGGCCGCCTTAGCTAGAGAGAGCTGGAGCCTGGCTATCTTGTTGACGGACTTAGGGCTCCACCTAGCCAGCGCACCCCAAGACCTCCTGACCTCTCCCAGAGAACTGCAGGGAGCATCTAACAACACCTTATCGAATTTCTCCTCCCCGAAGAACTGATGGGCCCTCCTGCCGTCGGACAAAGTCACCACCACATTGATTGACCCCATCCTCTGAATGTTGGCTATCAGGGCGTCCACCCGATCGGGAGTCACATCGTTGGCTACCAGAACCCCCTCGTGCCTCATCATCTCAGATAGCTGGGTGGTCTTGGATCCCGGGGAGGCAGCCAGATCTAGCACCCTCTCACCCGGATTGGGTGAGAGGACGACCGGAGGGATCATGGAAGCCGCCTCCTGAACGTAATATAGACCTAACTGGTGCCATTCAGTATTTCCCAGCCTCTCCGGGCCCTTCCTCACCCTGTAGCCGTACTCGTACCACGGTATGGGCTCCAACACCCACCCGCTCTCCTCAAGCCTCGCCACCAGCCAGTCAGGATCCACCTTCATCGGGTTGAGCCTGATGCTGGGAATTGGCTTCCTCGCCATGAAGGACAGGAGTATATCGTACTCCTCTCCAAGGAGTTCCCTGTACCTCCTCTCGAACTCCGGTTTTATCAGCCCCTCCGGAATGCCATCGCTCATCTCGCCTGATGAGACCCCTAGCTTTATCTAGGTTTTGGATAGATGGAGCCTGAAGGGTGTTAACTTGGAGGAGCTGAGGGACCTGATACTCAAGCTGGCCGCTGAAAACGCTCTCAAGTACGGTAAGGCCAATCCTAAGGCTGTCCTAGGTAAGCTCATGGCATCTCGACCGGATCTGAGACCGAAAGCTAGAGAACTGGCTTCTCTGGTGGAGGAAGTGGTCTCCCAGGTCAATGAGATGTCCCCTGAGGCCTTGAAAGAGATAGCCACTCCGCCCAAGAGGGAGAGAAAGCCGCAGGAGAGGGTGTGGCCACCTCTAGAGGGAGCTGAGGAAGGTAAGGTCGTGACGAGGGTAGCACCGGAACCCAACGGTTATCCGACGCTGGGGCACGCTAAAGGGCTGTTAGTCCCCTTCATATACGCTAGGATATACAAGGGGAAGTTCCTGCTGAGATTCGAGGACACCAACCCTAGGGTGGAGAGGCTGGAGTTCTACGATGCCATAAGGGAGGAGTTTTCCAGACTACTCGAAGCTGCTGAGAGGGAACTCGGGCTGTCGCCGGGTAAATGGGACGAGGAGATCATCGAGTCCTATCACATCCCCAAGATGTACGAGCTGGCGGAGAAGCTGATAAAGCAGGGAGACGCCTACGTATGCACATGTCCAGCTGAGAAGGTCCGTCAGTGGAGGAGGGAGGGGAGGGAATGCGAGCACAGGAATCAGCCGGTGGAAGTCAACTTGGAGTTGTGGGAAAGGATGCTTGAGGGAGATTTCAGGGAGGGAGAGGCTCACCTCAGGCTCAAGACGGACATGAGGCATCCCAACATAACCATGAGGGATCCGGGCATCTTCAGGATAGTGGAGGCACCTCACCCAATCCACGGGGACAGGTTCAGGGTGTACCCCGTGTATGATTTCTCGGTCAGCGTCATGGACTCCCTGACCGGGGTAACGCATGCGTTCCGTAGCAAGGAGTTCGAACCGCATGTGGAGGTTCAGAGGACGATAATCAGGAAGTTGGGTCTGAGGGAATATCACATGGTGCAGTTCGGCAGGATAACCGTGGAGGGCATTCCCCTCTCCAAGAGGTACATAAGGCCCCTCGTGGAGAGCGGCATCTTGGAGGGATGGGACGACCCGAGGATACCGACCCTCAGAGGGTTGTTCAGGAGGGGCATCCTCCCGGAGGCGATAGTGAGGTTCTTCTACGAGCTCGGACCAAGCAAGGTGGATGCCACGGTCAACATGGACATGATAGCGGCCATTAACAGGAAGATACTCGACCCCAAGGTGCCCCGCTACATGTTCGTCCCGGATCCGGTCAGGGCGGTTATAGACGGGATGGACACTCCCGTGGAGGCGAGGGTGCAGGTCCATCCCGATTCAGAGGAGTACAGGACCATAGTCGTAGAGGAACCCGTAGTTTACATATCAAAGGGCGATGTGGAAGGGTTGAAGGCTGGAGACGAGTTCAGGCTGAGAGGGCTGGCCACTGTGAGGGTGAGGAATGTGAACCCGGACGAGGTATCCCTGATCCTCAGCGAGGAGCAGAAGATCAAGGGAGTCAAGATCATACAGTGGGCACCGCTCAAGGGGGGTGTTCCAGCTAGGGTATTCGTTCCCTTGTCCCCCTACTCTTACGAGATGCTGGGAGGCTATGGAGAACCCGCATTGGCCGAGATGAAGGAGGGCGAGATGGCTCAGATGTTGAGACTGGGATTCGTCAGACTGGATAAGAGGAAGCCCCTGACTTTCATCCTCTCGCACAGGTAATCATCCCTACCATTTTTCCCGAGCGGAGGTATTAGGGGCTCGATATCCCCTTCATACAGCACTATTAATTGACGAGAGTTCCATTTAAAAGGGGGCAAGCTTGACTATGCGCGAAGGGATGAATGGATGAGATGGAAACTAGCGGCCCTCCTGGTAGTCCTATCGATGAGCCTCGTGACCGCTTCTTCTTACGATCTGACGCCAAAGGAATCCCTAGATATCAAAGTATATGATTCTAAGCCATTGTACAGGGTTCCTCAACCCACGATCTATGGAGACAGGTTATACACGATAGGAGGTCAGGGAGACACCCTAATCGCCATGAATCTGAACGGGGAAAAACTGTGGAGCGTCAGAATAGGGGCTAAGTCATCTACTCCACCCCTAGTAATTCCCGATGCGTACTATGGCTACGCGAAGAAGGAGTCATGGATCATAGTTGCAACAGACTCCTTCGAGCTGAGGGCCTACAACTCGATCGCAGGCGAATTGAGGATAGAAAGGCTGAGGTTACCCTCCGCCCCTTCCGGGTCTCCCATGATGTACCTGAATGACGGTAAAACAGTGGTGGTTCCCCTCACTAGTGCCCTCCAGGCCGTGGACCTGAGGTCTAAGTCGATCAGCTGGTCCGTTGATTTGGGATTCAAGATAAGACATGTTCGCTACTTGAACGGTGATGCCGTAATTTACGGGGACACCCAGATCTCGTACGTAGACCTGAATTCTCGCAAACAGGTCTGGAGTTTAGAACTGGGAGAGAAGATACTCGTTGTCGGTGAGGATTCATCCTTCATCGGAGTCGTACTTCAGAACGGCACAATGGTATCCATAAGGACCTCCACCGGGGAACTGGTCGCTAGGAGGGATATGACCGAGATCCTAGGATACGAGTTTCCCTATGGAACGTTCCCAGTACTGGACGGCATTGGCGCGCTTACCAGCTCGAATGAGGCCATCCTTTTCGTTAATCTCTCAGATCTCAGTGTATCTAGACCAATAAAGACATGGAAGACCCCAGCGTCTCAGCCGGTTGCGGTAGGAAAAGCACTCATTTACTTCTCGAAATCTGGAGAGATCAGGGTCTACCACTACACCCGTAGATTCTTGCTTTCTGAGTTTAAAGTGTCTAATCCACCGTTCAGCGGGATCACGGTCTCCGCAAGCAGCAATCACACGACCTCCCTGTCTTACATAGATGGGGACGGTAGGCTTCACCTGATCCAACTTCCCGATCATTGGATAAAGGTCCAGAAGATCGAGCCCAAAGATGGAGGCTATCTGGTTGAGGGATTCGTCTGCAGTACAGCGTTGAGTGGAGAGAGGAGTAAGATCGTGCTGTATGTGATATCCCAAAGCGGCGAGGTAGTTGGTGAGAAGACGATAGGACTCCTATCCCCAGGTCACTGCGGCGCGAGGTTCTCAACCATGATGAAGGGCAAGGGGGCCTTGGGACTGGTCATAGGGGACGAGAAGCTTCCTCCCAATGTTCCCATTGGTCTAACTAGGGATGAATGGACTTCTCTTACTGGAGGGACCACCACAACCACAACTACGACCACCACAAAACCGGCTGTACAGCCCAAGTTAGAGATCCAAGCACCATCTAAACTGGTAGTGGGAGATAGCTTCAAAGTAGAAGTCTCAGGGGTCAACTCTTGGAATGCGGCGGAACTGACCTTCGTCATAGAGGGACCCACAGTTCAGAGCGAGGAGGTCAAGGAGAAGGTAAGCCCCGGATCTAAATTCTCTGTCCTCATCGAGGGTCGGGCCCTCAATCCGGGGGAGGGTGCGATTCTTTACATAAAACACGGTGATGAGGTGCTCTACAAAAGGGAAGTACCCGTGAAAATAGAGCAGGGTAGAATAATAGATGAAGTAAGAGCTCCGAATAAGGCAAGAGCAAACAGCTCCATCATGGTGACGGTGAAACTCGTCAATAGGTTCAGAGACAACACCCAATTCATCCTAGTAACCTCCCTTGACGGTTCCCTCGTAGAGAGGAAGGTCGGTCCCCTGAGGGCTGGAGGGAGTGCTGAGGTACATGTGAAAGTCACTCCTAGGAAGGCAGGTAATCTCCAGCTGAAAGTTCAGGTCTTAGCTGGAGATAAAACCATCGACGAGGAGATCTCTCCAATAACAGTGACGACACCTCCATCCAAGCCAACGACCGCCACGACTCAGCAGCTCGCCCTTCCCATACCTCTAGAGTACTTGGTGGGTGGGATAATAGGTGCGGTGCTCATCCTGATTGCCATCGCACTTCTACTGGGATCTAGAAAGCCTAAGGAGATAGGAAGAGAGGAGATAAGAACCACGACCGCTCCGACAATCGAGGAAACAGTAGTGGAGGAGATATCAGAGGCTAAACCACAGCCCATCGCTCCACCAGAGATCGAACAGGAGGAGATAGGGATCGAGGTACCAAAGGTCCACAAGGTGGAGATGGAGGAGGTACCCACTAAGATCGAGGTGGAGGAGGAAGAGAGGGTAACTCCCCCGGAGATGGAAGAGGAGATTCCGACCGTAAAGCCGGAAATTGAGGGAGAAAGGGAATTTCCTGAGGAAACGAGGGAATCCCTAGAGAGAGAACTGGAGTTTGTGAAGAGAAGACTGGATAACGTAAAGAGGTCCATATCTAAGCTGGAGGAGATAGTTGGATTTGAGCTCTCACCCTACAGGCTAGTGGATGCAGAAACGATGCTGGTCTCTGCAGAGCTGAAACTGAAGGAGGGGGATGTGAGTGAAGCTGAGAGGATCGTTAACTCGGTGAAGGAATCACTCGATGTACTGGAGGCGGAGGTCTCCGAGGCAGAGAAGGTGTTCCTCGAGAACTGGAGTGCCGTGGAGAACAGGATCGACATAATGCTCAGGGTCTGGGGGAAGGCTCCCGCCAACATGCTTACCATGGTTCCCGCTGGCTTCAGAATACACGCACTGGAGAGATTCAGAAAGCTGCACCCCGATAGAAAATTGGAACTGAGGGGAGACGAGCTCATTTCACTGGAGGAGTGAGTCCCTCCTCACTCTCACTTACTCTCTTTCTGACCACCTTCTCCTGTATCTCGTGGTAGAGCTCATCAATCAACTCCTGATAATCGGCTCTTCCCTCCTCAACCGCGGTCATCTTCTCCTCCAGCACCCTCGTCCTCTCCTCACTGATGAGATCCGGGTACTCCGATGTCAGGAAGTCGTATACCTGAACACCCAGTTTCGTCGGAATCAGTTTATTATTCCTCTCAAGGACATATCTTCTTTGCAGAAGTTTATCTATGATAGTAGCATAAGTAGAGGGCCTTCCAATGCCTCTCTCCTTCATCAGGGCGACGACGTCTCCTTGGGTGTAGAGGGGTACGGAGGGTACTTGGAGATGTTTCACCTCCACTCTGACTGTTCCCACCGAAAGAGGCTCTTTTCTCTGATAGAGGAACGGATATATCAGTGCCCAGCCACCTCTGATATCTATAACCCTCTCGTCGGCCACCTCATCACCGTTTAAGAGCAACTTGTACTTCTGCTTCACTATGATGCTCTCCCTCGCTTGGGAGGCTATGAACCTCCTGAATATCAGATCGTACAATCTAATATGGTCCTTCGAGAACCCCTCTGGAGCAACTATGAGCCCCTCTCTTATGTAATCAAGCAACTCCTTGGCTGATAGGGGCTTGGTGGGCCTTATGCACTCGTGAGCCCCTCCCTCACCCCATCTCCTCGGAACGAAATCATCGCCTAGGACCTCCGCCGCTACCCTCAGACCGGCGTCGCTCACCCTCACACTATCCGTCCTGTGGTACGTGATCAGACCTGCTTCGAAGAGAGACTGAGCTATCTCCATCACCCTCTTGGCGCCCAGCTTCAGCACCCTGCTGGCCTCCCTTATCATCTCGTCGGTGGTGAATGGAGGCGGTGGCTTCACCGAACTCTCCTCCAGTTCTATAGATGAGATGCGAGCCTCGACGATTCCGGGAGATCCTATCTTACCCTCAACCTTGAGGAAGATGTCCTCTCCACTAATCACCGTGATATCCTTCTTCTTCTTGTGTTCCTCGTACCTCTCGATTATCCAACCTAGTGTGGGGGTCTGAGCCCTCCCGGCAGACAGGTTCCTCCTGTTGAACTTCCTCTGCACTTCATAACTGAGCTCGAATCCTATCCACCTGTCCTCTATCCTCCTCACCACCTGAGCCTTCACCCTCGACTCGTTGGTCTCTGAGAGCTCCTTCAGAGCCTCCAAGATCGCCCTCCTAGTGACCTCGTGGAATTCGGCCCTGTATATCTCCTCAGCCGCGTCTTTGATCAGTTGGTAAATGTCCCAAGCAATCTTCTCTCCCTCCGTGTCAGGATCAGTTCCTATTATGACCCGAGACGCCTCGAATCCGAGCCTCCTCATGGAGACTATATTGTCCCTGCTGTCCCTCAGGTTGGTGGATCCACATCTCGGGCACTTATCACCGTCAGTGAACTGGTAACCACAGTCCAGACACCTCTTGATGGAAGCGTAAATGGGTATGTAGGTCCTGCGCTCGCCCTCCTCTATGAGGACCCCGTGATATCCTCCCTGCGTCGAGAGATCCACCACGTGTCCTCCGCTGGCCATTATCGTCAGCACGTAGTCGCCGGTGGTCACCTCGTATGCGACTATATTATTTATGATCCTCCTCCCCGGTCTTCCGAAGAACCTAGCTATAGTCCGAGCCTTATTGGGGCTCTCCACTATGAAAAGTGCGGTTTTAAGTAGGCCTGCCATCTCGAAACCTGTCTTGAGTGAGGAGTACCTCTCCCTACTCTCGTCAATTTCCCTCCTCAGGGCCTCCAGATCCACTTCCTCCAGTGGGGAAAGCTCTATATCGTATGCGCTGGCTCTCTTTATGAAGGAAGAGAGCAGTGGATCTACATCCCAGACCAAGCTGGCCCCCCTAGTCATTCCCCCGGGATAGAGCCTGGAGGAGCGACCGGATCCCTGTATGTAAGTCCTGATGTCGGGGATTATCACCTTCCCCTCCTCGGGAATGACCGTTATGTCCCCAGTACCAGCCAGCTCCCTCAGTTTGCTTTCGTTGGAGAGCAGCTCCTTCAGCAACTCCCTAGCTCTCGATATATCCTTCTCTGTGGGTCGCCTCCTCAACCTCATGGCGAACCTCTTAGTCTGAGGGTCCAGACCCTTGGCCAGCGCTGATAGCATCGCCACAACGGCCCGGTCGCTCATCTCATCCACATCTCTCAGCGTCATCTCGAAGCGGGGGACCCCGTAGAAGACTACGTATCTGATCCTCTGGGGAAGGTCTACTCCCCTAACCAGGACGCCATAGGGCTTAGCGGCCCCAATCAGACCATCCAACTCACCGGATTTGAATGCCTCGACCAGTTTCTCATCATATCCGTGCAACACCTCCACCCTGTAACCAGCATCCTCCGCTAATGCCTTCGCCTCGTCAGCCAGTTCCATCCTCGGGACAAAAAGGAGGAACCCATCTCCCATGAACTCCAAGAACTCCCTCAACCGATCTTTCTTCCTGACGTAGAGGTCAGCTATGTTCCTCAGCAACTCCTGCCTCAGCACCCCGACGTCGAAGCCCAGCAACCTTCTGAACAGAATCGCCCGGGGACCCGGCTTACCGGTTGCAGTCGAGACGATGAGGACGCTGTCCGTACTTTTAGTCACCTCCTTACCAGCCAGGGCTGCTTTCACCTCTGCCTCTGTGAAGCCCATGAGGGTGAGCACCCTATCGACGTTCTTCGAGTTTTTGAGGAAGGAATCCACGTCATCCACAAAGAGGAAGGAGAACCGACCCACTGAATCCCTTATCTTCCCATGATTTTTCGCCAAGTACTGAGAGGTCGTGACCAAGATATCGAAATCGCCACTCTCAAGCTTCTCCAGGAACTCCCTCTTCTGCTTGCTCCCCATCCCGCTCCTGTAGGCCAGAACCCTGAGGGGCTTTCCAGCAGATCTCTTATACTTAGTCAGGGTCTCCACGGCCTGATCAACGAGGAGCGATGTAGGAAATATGAGGTACGAACGACCTCTTCTCCTTACGGCGAAGTAGTAGCTGGTGATTAGACCAAAAGCCGTCTTTCCAACCCCAGTGGGTGCTATTGCAGCGAAGCTGCGGCCAGCAAGGGCTCTCCGGGCCCACATCCTCTGAATTTCCCAGGGAGGAGAGCCCAAACAAGATTTGAAGAACTCCACATACTTATTATACTCAGAACCAACCTTAGAGATCTCATCTTCGATACAAGGGGATCTGTGATGGGTTTCTAAGTCACCATAAGGACACAGATCCCTGAAAACTGCTGGTATCATTTCCACTCACCGCGCATTACCTGGACAATATCTCGATCCAACATGCAGTCTGGAGGCTTTATATCATTGGGTGAAGGAAAGATACAGGATCGAAATGACCCGGCTAGTTGTCCCTATTGAAGAGACGGACGGAAACGTGAAGTTTAACCGCATATCAAGGGGCTTCAGCCTGGCTAAAGGGCTGATGGTCATCGACCTGAGTGATTTCGGTGTCGTCATGGACGCCTTCTCCCTAGAGGTGGGACAGGTTCAGGGGGAGACCATGCTGGATATACTCGTGGGGCTGGAGGCGGACATCGTATTGAGCGAGGACATCGAACCGGAACTCAGTGAACTCCTGCTGAACAACAACGTGAAGGTGGCGCTGACCAAGTCAAAATATGTCAAAGATGCCCTGAGGGACCTCCTAGCGGGAAAGGCCTTCGTCATGCCCGGAAAGGAAATGCCCATAAAGTATGCCAACTAATTATGTTATGCCCTATGTAAAGCTGAGGGTAAAGAGGTGGGAAAGAAACGGGAGGAAGTACCTGAGCTACCAAGTAACTGCTCCTAAATCCTTGGTCGAGGAGCTCGGTTGGGAGAAGGGCGACACCTTATACGTTTACGTTAGGAATGGGGAACTGGTTTACAGGCACAGAGAAAGACCCAAAAGGGGAAAACAGACCAAACTGGAACTATAGTTACTCAACCCTCAAGAGAAGGCCCTTGAGGTATCCCGTCCAGGGATGCATGGGATCTATCGGATGATCGGGCGAAGCCCCCCTCTCACCTAGGATCGTGATCTCCCGATTGGAGAGGGTAGCTGCTCTGACCACGATCTTTCTGAATTCCTCCTTGGTGATGAATTGGCTGCAGCTGCTTGTGAACATGAGGCCACCACTTACCACCCTCTCCATCGCAGCGGCATTGACTGCCGTGTAGGTCTTCTTAGCTCTGGGGACCATGTCCCTGCTTGGAGCTAGGGCTGGAGGATCCACGATAACCAGATCGTAGACGGAGGAATCACCCTCCAGAAACTCCTTAACCCTCGATTGAACGGCCACTAACTCAATCGAGTTGAGCTTCGCATTAGACCTCATTTCCGTGACGGCGTACTCTGACTCATCGACAGCAACTACCTCGGCACCGGAGAGAGCGGCGTGTATCGCGAAACCGCCTGTGTAGCTGTAGAGGTCCAGGACCCTGTCACCGGGACCAGCCAGATAGCCAACTTCCATTCTGTTCAGCCTCTGATCTATGAAGAAGCCTGTCTTCTGGCCCTTGATCGTGTCCACGTGGAAGAGAGCTCCGCTCTCCCTCACTACGGCTCTCGTCTTCCCGCCCGAGAGGACCCTCCTCTCCGAGGGTAGTCCGACTTCCCTTCTCGGCCTACTGTCGTTCTTCAGCACTATGGAACTGGGCCTGAATAGGTCCTCTACCATGGCCGAGATCTCCTCCACCCGCCTATCTATCCCGATGGAAGTGGAGGAGATGACGACAACATCATCGTACACGTCAATTATCAGCCCCGGAAGGGCATCAGCCTCGCTGTGCACCCATCGAAAGAAATTATCCAGTTTGAGTTTCTCCCTCAGCCTCAACGCCTCCTCCAACCTACGATAAAGTAGGGAAGAGGGGTCCTCCAGCTCTGTGGAGAGGACCCTCACTGCCATAGCCCCTATTCCCTCGAAAAAGCCCAAGCCTAGAGTATCTCCTCTCTCATCCTTTATTACGACCAAGTCCCCCTTCTCCACAGGTCCCCTTAGGGAGACGAGCCACTTGACGTAGATATTTCGCTGCCCCTTCCTCAGCCTAGAGGCCCCTTCCTCAGCGAGCACGGCTTCCCCGGTGGGGCTCCAGATCAAGGGGCTACCCTACCTCCTAAAGTAGTCCGGGTCCTTAGAGAGCTTCTCGGTGAGGGGGATACCTCTGTTCCTCCCGACCACTACGGTGTCCTCTATCCTTATGCCCCCCCATCCCCTAATGTAGATCCCCGGCTCATCAGTCACGGTCATCCCTTCTTGGA
>JAMOVA010000016.1 GCA_027061785.1 Thermoproteota archaeon | reverse complement strand
ATCTGGGTCGGGTTCTGGTCGCTAAGGGAAGGAAGCTGTCCTCCGTTTGGAGGGAATTGAGGGAAAGAGCTAAGTCCCCATCTGACGCCCTGAACGCGGCTAAGGTGAGGTTCGCGGCGATTACCTTGGAGGGCCTTCCCAACAGAGTCGGCAGGGAGCAGAGGCTGTACAGCGGAGTCGATTCGCTCTGGGGGACCATAGTCTCCGTTAAACCGTTCGATGGACTCAGGACGACCGTGGTGGATGCGGGCGAGAGGTTCGACGTGGTCACCAACCTTCAGGTGAGGGAGGAGGAAACGATGGCCTTCGCCATACTTCCCCCCAAGAGGTTCGACTCTCACGTGTCGGAGGGCATGTTCATAGAGGCAGAGGGGGGAGGCAAGGCTGGTCAGCCAGCCGTTCCAACTGAAAGGGGTAAGGGGGCCATAGAGGCTGTTCTAAGAGAGGAAGCCGCTAGACTGAAGGTAAAGATCTAATATCCTAGATCTGACTCCTCCCACCCCAATCTCAATCTTTCAATTCTCGCACTATTTCGCTCCAAAACAGATACTCTTGACGTGCTCGAGGCAGTTCAGACTTTGCTTTGATACTCAGATAGTAATCCCACTTCTCGGCATATTCCAAGAGAAAATCATCGTGATACCACTTTCCTAGGAAGTAAAGAAGTCTGATGTGGAGCCGATGATAGTTTTCATCGGCTCTCCCGTGCTTGGTAGAGTAGAGAGACCATTGACCATCGTCGTAATCGGGGAGCATCCTTCTCAGAGTCTCGAGCCCTTCCTTTATCAGCTTTTTACTGGTCTCATCACCGATCAGGGAGTCATACAGCGTCAGTCCCTTTAGGGAGAGCATGAAGCCGTTCAGCACCAAGTCATCGGGTGAGTTAGAGTACTCTAGGTAGAATCTACCGTATGAGGTGTTCAGAGCAAAACCACCCTCCTTCTGATCTATCAGGAAACTATTCACTAAACCTTTAGCAGCTCGAAGGAAGACGGGATCACCGAATTTCTTGTACGCTATCGCATAGTAGCCGGCCGCTATACCCTGGGAGAGAGAGGAATTCCAAGGGATATAGACCTTCTCCCATCGAAAGTAGAAGTTGAAGAAGGAAGCATTACCCCTGCTCTCCATGTAGCGGAGCATCCATTTCATTATGTCGTGGAACTCGGTCCAGTTCCTTCGGTAGAACAGGGCCTCGGTAGCTAAGTTCATAGCGTTGATGGCATGCACGTTGAAGCCCTGGCCCTCTATGTAAACGAGGGGAACACCAACTCCGCGCGGCTTGTACCTCTCGAAGAGCTTGGGTTTCCTGCAGAGCTTGGAATACTCAACATCCGCCTTCAAGTCATCCATCAGCTGCATCATTGCTGCCCCACTCAATTTCACTGATTCAAATCTCCTCAGAGTATCCGCGATATCCGGGTACAGGTAATCACAGCCACTAGACACGGTCGATCTCTCTACTAACGCGAGTCCGGTTAGTAAGAGGACCACCAAGCCGATCAAACAGATAAACAGGATTTTCCCACTCATCTTGCATCTTCCCCATCCATTCTTCGTACCTCCACTATCTTCCCCATGTAGAGGGTGAGGGGACACACATCGTTGCAAATTCCGCAGCTCGTGCACCTCGCCTGATCTATGACGGCTCTCCCCTCCACAATTTGGATCGCATTCATGTCGCAGTACTCCTCGCAGAGACCGCATCCGGCGCACTTGGAGGCCCTTATACCCACTTTCAGCACTGTCGTTGGATCTCCCTTGAAAAAGACCAGATCCCGTTCTGCGGTGACGGAGTAACCCTTCCCTTCAATAGAATTTCCTCTCAATTTCCCGATGGATGGGGCTAAGTCAAGGAACCTACTCTCATCATAAGGGGACATCATAATAACGTTCTTCCCGACACTGGCCGTCATTAGGGGTTTTCTCAAACTGTTACAGAGCCTCCTAATCTTGTTTGGAGGATTAATCCATCGCCATACTCCATATCTAATCCAACATTCATCTAGCTCATTATTGGATGCATACTCGGATAAGAAAGCCCACCATCGCTCCCACAACTCCGGATAGCGCTCTTTTATCTTGATGAACTCCGAAAGCCTGGATGCCGGGCACAGGTAGCATCCAAGCCTCTCGAATCCCATCTCGTATAGGGGATTGACCTCCACGGATCTCAGCCTGAGATAAAGCCATGTCCTGAGGGCGCTCCATTCATTAATAGGCGCGCCTGTCAGGAACCCGGGGAGCCATCTGTTTCTCCAGATTGACTGGCTCCTCATCCTAGCTAGGGATTCGAATTTCCTCTGGCCAACTAGGGTCACACCCGGAGCCAGCATCCTCAACGTCCTGTAGGTGGGCAGGAGCTTTATTACCTTACAACACCATCTGTAGTCCCTTGCAGGTGGACCGAACTTCCCCACGTAACTCCAGAAAGAGTCCCCGGCCCCTCCCAAAAGATCATAACCGATCTTGCTGACGAAATCCAAAGTCTCGGGGAGTTCGAGGCCCGTGTCGTTGAAGTAAGTCAGATAGTCGATCCCACTCCTCCTCACTATCTCGAGCAGGGCTGAGCTGTCCTTTCCTCCCGAGAATGAAACTATCACTCTGCCCTTCTTCGAGATCCTCCAAATGAACCTGATGGCCCTCGATTCACCAGCCAGTATGCACGGCTCATTCACCCTCAGGACATCCTTCCAACCGCTTTTTTCCTCTAAAAGACTGTCTCTTGGCTTGAAAATTCTTGTAACGATGTATCTATCACCTATTCTTTCCGCTAAGCCGCTTTCCATCAACTTAAACTTGGGACCACCATCGGTGTAGCCTACAACCTCCCCTCTCCTCCTACCTCCCCCTCTAAGGAACTCCATTCTGTGACCTATTCTGTCGATGGACTGCTCTAGTGGCTTGAAGTACCACCTCATCTCGTACAAGTCGAAGAAGAGATGTCCAAGGACTCCCCCATCAGATATGATCTCGTAAGCGGTGTCCAAATAGGGAGCCCTGCCGAAGAGGACGACTTCATTCCGTATGAGCTCGTTATAGGCTCCTGAACCGAACTGCTCGTCCACAACCCGCCTGAGCAGCTCGAGGTCCGCGCTCGTCGCGGGTCTGGGATCGCTGGTCTTGGATGTCGGAACTATTCTGACCTCTCGCTCGGCGCATTTCCTAGAGACAACGGGCACATTCTCCTGAACGCTCCAGTACAACCTCATTTCCGCTCAACTTTTTATTAGATCTAGTCATGAGGGTTAGATGCCACTTAAAGAGCTCAATGTCAATGTGCCTTATATAATTCGCGTCGGGAGCGGATCCCTCTCCGAAGCCCCGTCCCTGATTTCGGAGGTGATGGGCGAGCGAGAGAAGGCCCTCATCCTAGGAAGCAGGAGTGTCTGGTCCGAGGTGGAGTGGCTCTCATCCGAGTTACAGGCGAAAGGATTAGATACGAAGGTGGCTAAGGTGGGGGCGGCATCCCCTGAGGAGGTCTCCAGGCTCGTAGGTGAAGGCACGGGATCTTCCCTCGTGATAGGCATAGGTGGTGGAAGGAACATAGATGTTGCTAAGGCCGTGGCCCACGACCTCGGGGCCAAGCTCGTCTCCATACCGACCACCACATCCACTGACGCCATGGCAACCCCCTTCGCCATTCTGTGGGAGGGAGGGAGATCCAAGGCGGTCAAGGGTGCAACGCCCCTGCTCCTCATAGCCGACTTGGATCTAATATGGAGAGCCCCCGAGAGGCTCCAGTTCGCGGGGTTCGGCGACTACGTTGCCAAGGTAACCGCTCTCCCCGACTTGGAACTGGCTTACATGCTGGGCAGGGAGGAGAACTTCAGCCCT
>JAMOVA010000015.1 GCA_027061785.1 Thermoproteota archaeon | reverse complement strand
AAGGTCCTAGCTTCGGCTTCCTTCCTAGTGCGCCCTAAGGTCCTGATAATGGATGAACCCATGGCGGGAATGGATCCGGAGAGTCAGCATGCGTTTAAGGGAGAGGTGAGGAGAATGGCACGTGAGGGCGTAGCAGTCCTCCTGTCCAGCCACCTGTTGGACATGGTGGAGAGGTTCTGCACCAAAGTGGGGATAATCAGCAGGGGAAAGCTGGTTGCCGAGGGGAGCATAGATGAGCTGAAGAGGATGTCGGGAGAGGACCGGACGCTGGAAGGGGTGTTCCTCAAGCTGGTGGGAGAAGGTGGGCAAGGTTCTGGTGTTAGCTAAGTACTTGGTGAAGAACTACTTCCTGAATCCGCTGATCCTTCCGATAAGGAGGAATAAGGCTGTAGCCCTCTTAATCATTGCAGGTATAGTCTCTCTGGTGCTATTCATCGCTATCCTGCCTCCTCCCAAGGACGAGCCTAAGGCCGAGGAGGGCCCATCGCTGAGGCAGGTGCTTCACGGATTGGGGTTGAACAGAGAGAGGGTCGAGTGGATCCTCACTATCATGTCATCCATTCTCTTATACTATCTGCTGCTGAGGTCCTCTTCTCCATTGATAGCGTTTGAAGAAGCTGAGATCGATGTTTTATTAGCCCAACCAATTGAGATGAGGGAGTACTTCGCCGCGAAGGAGATAGTGAACTTAGTTAACATGATCTGGATCCTCCTCATCTTCATAGGTCTGTCCCCTTTGATCGTGGAGCTAACCGGGTCGCCCTTCAGGGGTGCATTGGCTGTAGTATCGCTGGGAGTCATGTTTCTCTACATAGAGGGGATCGTTGGGGTTGTATGGAATCTCAAGGCTAGAGGGGGGAGTTGGTCGCGCTCCGTTCAAGCTGCTCTTTACGTTCTACTTGTCACCGGCATCATCCACAGTTTGATGATCGGTGGAGTATCCCCGGTTATAGCACTGCCCGTGTGGATAGTCGTGAAACCGCTCGTTTGCAGCGTCTCTCTAAGTTGTGATCTCTCCTCCCTCCTCCTGTACTCGCTGGCCGCATTTACGGTCACCTTATCGCTCTTTCTGATGGCCTACCTGACATCCGATGCCCTGACCCCTGAGATGATATCGATATTGAGAACCGAGCCTAAGACGGTAAAGTGGATCGAGTTCACCAGTAAGGAGAGAGTCCCTCTGGAGCATCTGGTGATCCCTGATATGAGAAGCAAGGGGAACTTGGTAATCCTCGTTTCCGTACCTGTGGTGGGCCTCATAGGACACCTTTTAGGTGGAATCTTCGGGATTGTGGGGGACCTTGGACCCCTGCTGGGGGCCCTCGGAGGTGCGCTGATCCCGCTCTTCGCCCCCTACCTGTTGACATCCATGGGTGAGGATTTCATCGGGCTTTGGATCTATCGCGTCTATTCGATCGACATGAGACCGTTTGGTAGGGCTTTGATCATCAAGTACTATTACAGGATGTTCATCTCGTTGGCTGTAGTGGCGGCATTCGTGTCAGGAATGACTGGGAGCTTGGTGCCTCTGGAATTCCTGGGTGTCTTCTCCTCGGCCATCGCATTGGCCGTCTTCCTGATGACTCTCCCTATGATATACTTCCTACCGAGAAGGAGAGTGGTTAGGTGGAACCCTCTGGGCTATTACTCCCTCGATTCATTGGTTGAGGGCCTAGTGCTCTTACCGGCCGCCGTAGTGGTGGTGAGCTATTTAATCGTGGCCCTTTACCTAACTGGAGTGGGTTGGGGTGTTCTGTCGCTGATTTCGATCTCGTCGCTTCTGGTATCAGCGTTTCTAATCCAAGCTTTGGGGAATCAGCTGGGTGATCTACTTTACTCTGTAGATGTTGCAGGTTGATTCGAGTGGACCATTAGGGCTCTGATTTCTAAGAAAATCTTCATTCGCCCGTTTTTCCTCATTCTCGGTTTCCTTCTTCTCCTTCCACGGTTCTCTCAACTCTCCTGGCTCGGAGAGCTTATCTCCGTACTTGTAGAATAATATGTAGATGAAATAGCCTCCCGCCACCAAGAAGGCGAAGTCCCGAATCTCGTTCTTGGGAATCGAGTCGGAGCTTACACCCAGCTCGATAAGCGTATGTGGGTAGAGGAATACCATCATGGCGTAGAAAACTATCAGCGAGAGTAAGACGTAGATGAGGGCGTACCTCATCCCCCTCACTTCTAGCATGTAATAGTCGATTGCGCCGATCAGCCCAAAACTAATGATGATTATCAGCGCGCCCTCAATAAACGGCACCCACTTACTATTTCCGCTAGCTATCGGGAGATATGTAGCGAAATGATAGGTCAGCATGGCGAGCAGCATGAGTATTGAGAAGAGCAGCCTCTCCATAGACTGTCTATCTGTAGAACCTTTCTGTCTCAAGGCGAGCATGGGCGTGGTGTGAAATTCGCCGCAACATACCATGAGTATATTTATTTTCCATGAAGGCATAGGTAATAATCAACTGGTGCATCTGTTTGATTTTATTAAAAAATTATGTTCTATTCCTCCGCGTTCTATCCTTAAGAACCCTCACCTTCTCCTCTACGTTGCCGCCCTCCTCTATGTGAGTTCCCACTACCACTATGTCGGCGCCCGCCCTGACCCTCTCCTCCACCTGGTCGGGGGACCTCAATCCCCCTCCCACTATTATCCCGAGTCCCGTCTTCGCTCGAACCGCGGCCACCATCTCCACTGGAACTGGCTCCTCAGCACCGCTACCCGCCTCGAGATACACCCACCTCATGCCCAACAGCTCAGCCGCCATGGCGTAGGCCATCGCTATCTCCGGCTTCTTCCTGGGAATGGGATTGACCCAACCAACCCATCCCGCGGCGCTAGTGTGTCCGGGTTCGACTATGAGGTAGGCGGTGGGCATGACCTCTATTCCCAGCCTCCTGACGACCGGCGCTGCCAGAGCTTGGGCTTGAATTATCCAGTATGGGTTGGACGAGTTCAGGAGGGACATGAAGAGTATCGCGTCGGCGTAGGGGGAGACCCCGTCCACGTTGCCGGGGAAGAGTATCACGGGGAGGTCGGATCCCTCCTTGGCTCCCAGTATGGTATCGTTGAGTCCGAAGGCCGCGCCGACCGAGCCGCCAACGAATATGAGATCGGCCCCACCCCTCTCAGCTTGGGAGGCTATTTGACGCGCCTGATCCCTCGTGAGGTTTGCGGGATCCAGTAGCACGGCGAGAAGGGCTTCCTCCCTCGATCTCTCCTTTATCCTCTCCTCGATGGTCATCCCTCTTGGGGAGGAAGGAGACAATATAAGGAGGGGTGTTAGTCATCCGTCCCGAGCTCAGCCAACCTAGCCAGCCTGGCGGACAGATCCTTGAGCCTCCTCCTGCTATCCGCATCCAAATCCATGCGCTCCAGCTCCGAGATTATGCTCTCCAAGTAGTCCAGCAACCTCTGGCGGCTCTCCCCGATCAGACCACGGAGCTGGAAGCCCTGTAGGGGAGTCACCCTGGAGTAGAGCTTCGGGCCCAAGTAGCACCTCTTCTTCCTCCACCTGCCTCCCTCCTTGTACACATGAACCGCGTAGAAGTACACTTGCTTGGATCCCTTGACCGTTCTCCTCTCGATATAGCTGTAGGGTTGACCGCAGCGTGGACATACTTTCTCGCTCATTACCCACAAATTTACGGGTAAAAATATAACCTTTGCCCCTAAATTTATGGGGGGTCGAGGGCAAGTGACCCGATGAAGAGAGGGATCAGGATACTCGCCGTGGACGACGCTCCCTTCGATAAGTGGTCGGATGAGAAGGCGTTCCTCGTCGGGCTTCTCTTCAGGGAGTTGACTCTCGAAGTGGCCTTGAGGGAGGTCGTGGGCGTCGACGGAGATGACTCGACCCTAGCCCTGATCAGGATGGTGAGGCATCCGAAGGTTAGAGAGGAGGTGAGGGTGGTCCTTACCCATGGGACGACGTTCGCGGGCCTCAACCTGCTCGACATGCGGTCCTTTTACGAGGAGACCGGCGTACCCGTGATAGCCGTCACCTCGAAGGAGCCTACCGATGAGATAAGGGATGCGCTCCGGGCCGCAAAGCAGGGGTGGAAGGAGGAGATTCTAGAGAGGAACCCACCCTACAGGGCGCTCGAGACCCGGCATGGTATCTGCTACTACTCCCACCTGGGATTGGAGAGGGACGAGGCTGAAGGGTTGCTGAGGAGGTACTCCATAGAGTCCAAGCTGCCAGAGCAGCTGAGGGTGACCGACCTGGTGGCGAGGCTGCTCGAGGGCCTGACCCCTTAAACTATTTATTGACGGAGGGGATCATCAGGAGAGCTGAAGGAAAGGAGGGATCCCTTTGTCAAGACGAGAGCCCCGACTCAAGGAAAAACACTGGTCTCCCGATATGGAGCTCGAGATGCAGAAGGTGTGGGAGGAGGAGGACACTTATCGCTTCAATCCGGACTCTGACAAGCCCCTCTTCTCAATAGATACGCCCCCTCCCTATGCCAGCGGTAAGTGGCACGTGGCTGCAGCCATTCACTATTCCCAGATTGACATGATCGCGAGGACCCAGAGGATGAGGGGTTATGAGGTCTACTTTCCCTTCGGGGTGGACAGGAACGGCCTCCCGGTGGAGGTGGAGACCGAGAAGAGGTACAAGATCAAGATGTTCGAGTACCCCAGGGAGGAGTTCCTCAGGCTATGCAGGGAGTTCCTGGATGAGGCCGAGCAGGACATCCTCTCGATAGTTAAGAGGCTGGGAATCAGCGCAGACACCAAGAATTACTTCCAGACCGACAGCGAGCAGTGGAGGGCCGTAACCCAGGCCACCTTCATCGACGCCTGGAATAAGGGGTACGTTTACGAGGACTACAGGCCGAACATCTACTGCCCGAGGTGCAGGACCACTCTAGCTGATGCTGAGGTTGAGTACAGGGAGCTCCCCACCAAGCTCGTGTACCTCAAGTTCAAGGTGGAAGGGAGTGGAGAGGAGGTAGTCGTGGCCACTACCAGGCCGGAGCTCCTCCCAGCTTGTAAGGCGGTCATATACAATCCCGACGATGAGAGGTACAAGTGGCTGAAGGGGAAGAGGGTGATCACGCCCCTGGGAGATGCCATACCGGTGATGGAGCACCCGTATGCCGACCCCGAGTTCGGGACCGGCTTGGTGATGATATGCTCCTACGGTGACAAGATGGACGTCCAGCTCTTCAGGGAGCTCGGTCTGGAGCCGAAGATAGTGGTCAATGAGGATGGCACCCTCAACGAGAACGCCGGGGAGTACGCGGGCCTCACCATACAGGAAGCCAGGGAGAGGATAATAGAGGATTTGGAGCGAAAGGGACTGGTTGAGAAAGTTGAGACCATACAGCACCGGACTCCCGTGTGCTGGCGCTGCAAGACTCCTCTGGAGATAGTCCCGATGAGGGAGTACTATCTGAAGCAGGTTGAGCTGGTTCCGGAGCTTGAGAAGTACCTTGATGTGGTTAGGTTCTACCCTGAGTGGGCGTCCAATTACTGGAGGGACTGGCTTAAGTCCGTGAGCTCCGACTGGCCCATCTCTAGGAGGAGGTACTACGCCACGGAGATACCGGTGTGGTACTGCAAGAGCTGTGGAAAACCCGTGTTACCGCCTCCCGGGAAGTATTACCAGCCTTGGAAGGAGGATCCACCCTACAATAAGTGCCCGCACTGCGGTTCCACCGCGGGCTTCGAAGGAGAGAAGAGGGTCTTCGACACGTGGATGGACTCCTCCATCTCACCCTTGGTCTACAACGGATTTGGTTGGGACGAAGAGCTCTTCGAGAAGTTGGGATCGAGCGATCTGAGACCCCAGGGTAAGGACATAGTGAGGACCTGGCTCCACTACACCTTCCTGAGGGTGCATCAAGTGCTCGGGAAGCCGGCCTTCAAGCACGTCTGGATATCGGGAATGGGACTCGATGCGAAGGGCAGGGCGATGCACAAGAGCTTGGGTAACATAATATACCCGTGGCCACTGTTCGAGAAGTATGGGGCCGATGCCGTGAGATTCTTTGGTGCGGCAGAGGCTCATCACGGCTCCGACTTCAGGATATCCGAGAGGAAGATAGAGGGGGCGTACAAATTCCTGCAGAAACTGTGGAACGTGGCCAGGTTCATCTCGCAGTTCGAGGAACCTGAGGAGATGCCCGAGTTGAAACCCGCTGACCTCTGGATACTGGGGGAGCTGAACAAGTCGATAAGGAGGGCTCTGTCAGGGTATGAGAGGTTCGACTTCTTCGACCCGGCTAATGAGGTCAGGATCTTCGTTTGGGACGTGTTCGCCCCTCACTACATAGAGCTCGTGAAGGGAAGGGCCTACGGTGATGGTGTGGATGAAGGGAAGTCGGCGGCAGCGAGGTGGACCCTCCACTACGTCTTGAGGGCCATACTTAGGTTAGCGGCCCCAGTAATCCCCCATATCACCGACTACATATGGAGGAGCGTCTATGGAGGAACGGTCCATAGGGAGCTCTTCCCTGAGGTGAGGGAGGAGTGGGACACTGAGTACTTGGAGCTCGGGAGGAAGGTAATGGAGTTCAACAGCCTGGTCTGGAAGACCAAGAAGGAGAAGGGCATGAGGATGAAGGATCCGATAGAGATAGAGATTCCTGAGGACCTCAAACCATTCGAGGAGGATCTGAGAAGGCTTCACAACATAAAGTAAGTAGCGCCGGGGGTGGGATTCGAACCCACGAGGCCCGTGAGGGCCACCGGATCTCGAGTCCGGCCCCTTGCTTCGCCGGGCGCCTGGGCCCTCTGGCTAGGGTACCCCGGCACTACCCCCGCCACTTCCTTCCTGATCTCTGGGGCTATAAATGTTGAGGTGATAAGATGGACGCTGCCATCGTCTTGGGGACAGCCGGCTCCGGTAAAACCACCTTCACTGCAAGCTACTCCGAATGGTTGAGGAGGAGGTTCATGCCGCTCCGGAGCTGTACCGCTAACTTGGATCCGGGAGTGCTGAGCCTGCCGTACAGACCTGATTACGATGTCAGGGAGCTGGTCAGCGTGCAGGAGATAATGGAGAGGGAGGGACTGGGTCCTAACGGCGCTCTGGTGAGGGCTGCGGAGATCATGGTGGCTAAAATGGATGAGATAGTTGAATCCCTGTGCTCCCTTAACTGCGACCATCTGGTGATAGACACGCCCGGGCAAATGGAGATCTTCGCCTTCAGGCCCTTAGGGAGGGTGCTGTGTGAAAGGCTCTCCTCGTGCCTGAATCTGGCTGCTGTCTTCCTAGGAGATCACGAACCTGGAAGAGAACTGGAGGACGTCGTTACTTCAGCTCTACTGGCCAAGATACTGGAACTGAAGCTGGGGGTGACTGTGATCCCCCTACTCAACAAGATGGATATCTGGCGGGGCGAGGGGGTCGAGGAGGTGTGGGAGAAGGTGCTGAGGGGGGAAGTCGACGGGCTCGATGCTGGCGAGGGTACCCTGTCGGACGCCCTGTTGGAGCTCGTAAGGGCCATCTCATCCTTCAAGTCACCGGTCAGGGTGGTAGCCATCTCAGCTAAGGAGGGAACCAACTACCAAGAGGTTTTCGATCTTCTCAGCGAGGTGTGGTGCTCCTGCGGAGATATGACCTGATCGGCATCGACCTGGCCGTCAGAAAGCCCTCCTCCCTAGCTGGTTACTCGAAAGGGAGTAAGATAGAGATATGGAGAATGGCCCCCCATGAGCTGCTAGAAGAGAGGTTGGAGGCTGAGCTCATCGTGATAGATGCGCCGCTCTCCCTTCCCAAGGAGGGTGCCTTCAGGGACTTCGAAAGAGAGGTACTATCGAGGGGATACAAACTCCTACCTGTGAAGAAGGGGCCTATGAAAGATCTGGCGATCATGGGATCTCGGCTGAAGCTCAAGTTGGAGAGTAATGGGATCAAAGTAGTGGAGACGCATCCCTCCTCAGCCCTGAAGGCGCTCGGGACGACGAGGCATCACGTGGTCTCCTTCCTATCGAGGGTAGGCTTCGCTCCAAGGCCGCCCACGAGCGAAGACGATGAAGATGCCCTGATATGCTTACTGGTGGGTATGCTCTACCTGAGGGGAGAGGTGGAGATCTTCGAGGGTGAGGAGGGATCGATGGTCCTGCCCAAGCCGGGACTGAGGCTTAGATCTTTGGATCTCACTTGAAGGAAGTGAGATCACCTTTTTAGTAGCGACGGGTTAACTGACCCCAGATGGCACAGCAGGTGGAGATCGTCAGGAGGGTCTTAAGCAGGGGCTATAACATATCTCCAGAGGCTCTGACCCTACTAATGGAGCACGATATTGAGGAGTTAGACTCTTTACTCGATTCCATCCCTGATAAACCTGTAATAGAATTGCAGGACCTCGAAGAGGCCCTAAGAAGGATTAGGAGGCGTGCAGAGAGGCAAATCTCTTACGAGAGTGGGGAAGCAGTAGGGGGGGTAAGCATCATCAAGGCCCCCACAAATTTGGGGGTAAAGGGAAGCTCCGAGGAATTCGTGGAACTCATGAGGAAGAGGTTTCAGTTCCTGAAGTCGGTTCTCATAAGGAAGAGTGGGATAGATCCCATCCCCATATCCAATCTCCTGAATTCGACGTCCAGAAACGGAGATAGAGTGCTCGTGGTCGGAATGGTCTTGGAGAAACGGGTCCTGAGGGACTTCTCCATAAGGATGGAGATAGATGATGAGAGCGGGTCAATTCCTGTCATATTCAAGAAGGGGAGTAGATATTGGGATAAGGCCGACAAAATTCCTGTAGATAGCGTGATAGCTGTTAAGGGAACCTTTGTCAATGGAAGACTTTACGCTGACAGTTTCAGGATCCCGGATCTCAATGGCGAGTTGGTGAAGCCAGGCTCGGCATCTGGAAAAGTGGCTCTCGTGAGCGACATCCACATGGGAAGCAAATACTTCAACGAGGAGGCCTTCGATAGGTTCGTGAGATGGTTGAACAGCGATCAGGCGAGGGATGTGAAGTATTTGGTGATCTGTGGGGACTTGGTCGATGGTATTGGCGTCTACCCCAACCAAGAGGATGAGTTGAAGATAGCCGATGTGTACAAGCAGTTCCAGCTGGCATCGGGCTTCCTCGAGAGGGTCCCCAAGGACATCAAGATAATTTACATACCCGGTAATCACGAGCCGGTCAGGCAGGCGGAGCCTCAGCCAGTCGTCCCGGAGGAGTATTTGGACCACCTGTTGGAGGTCAGGCCGGATCTCATAGCCCTACCCAATCCAGCGATGATAGGTATAGGTGATGTGCGGATCCTGATCTATCATGGACGGAGTTTGAACGCCATCTTCAAGCATATACCTGGATTGCAGCCCATAAGGCCAGAAACTGTTGTGGAAGCCATGAGATGGATCCTCAGGTTGAGACACCTGGCTCCCATCTATGGGGAGCATCCAATAGCCCCCGAGAGTGAGGACTGGCTCCTCGTAGATCAGGTACCCCACGTCCTCCACGTCGGTCACATCCACGTCTACGGCGTGGGGGAGTACAACGGAGTGAGGATAGTCAATTCGGGGACCTTCGAGAATGAGACCCCGTACATAAAGAGTTTGGGGATCGAAGTGACTGTGGGGAAGGCCCCCATACTGGATCTAAAGAGTATGGAGATTGAGGTGAAGGACTTCTCCTCGTAACCCCATTACCTTATACCCATCTGGGCCAAGAGGCTCCTCATCTGCCTGAGGGGGAGGGCCATCTTCTTCACTACTTTCGTGTTCCCCCTAGCCCCTCCATACTGCATCTCTATCTCGATGAGGCCTTGGGACTCCAGCTCCCTCAGTATGCCTGAGACCCTCCTCATGGTCAGCGGTTTCACCCCATACAAGCTAGCCCTCTGCTCATATGCCCGATAGATGGTCCCAGTTCCGGCCCTGACCACCGGTCGTTCGAGCACATCGGCGATGGCTGCAAGTATGAGCCTATGGTGGAGAGGCAAGGTCCTCACGGTTATTGACACCTCCTCCTCGTTGACGGTATCAACTGCCATGATCGCATGCTCCTTCGTTAGTTTCTCAGCCCTCTCGTTCTCCGCTAGCTCGGCAGCCATCCTCAGGATGTCTATAGCCCTCCTGGCATCACCAGACTCCTGAGCTACCCTGCTAGCTATGTACTGGAGGGCTTCGTCCTCCCAAGTGCCGACCTTGAGCCCCAGATCTGCCCTCTGCCTGAGTATCTGATACAGCTGGGGATGGTTGTAGGGTGGGAACTGTAACCTGTTGGGTTCGAAGCTGCTCCTCTCCCTAGGATCTAGCCTCTCAAGGAAGTCCATGGTGTTACTGATGACCACCAAGCTTATGCTCAGCTCCTCAGGGAGGTCGTAGTTCAACCTAGTGAGGGCGTAAAGCAGCCTCCCTCCGTCCCTCTTAACCAGCAGATCCACCTCGTCGAGGACTATCACCAGCCTGGAGTTCGAGGTCATGTAGGCATCGACGAATTTGTCCCAGAGGACATCGAAAGGATAGCCTGATGGTGGAACTAGGACTCCCATGGACCGATTCAATTGATAGAGGACCCTGTAAGCTGTGGTGGCCTGGCTACAGTTCACGTACGCGAATTTAGCCCTGAGGTTCGGATACTCGTTCCTGTACTTCTTGATCACGTGCTTCACTACAGCTGTTTTACCCGTACCGGGCTTTCCGATGAAAGCCACATCGCTTGGAGGCTGATCCACGAGTAGATCGGAAAGTATCCTCGAGAATTGGAATATTTGCTGCTCCCTACCGGGCAGGGTATCAGGGATGTAAGAGTCCCGGAGGACTCGCTTATCCTTAATTATGGTGTAAGACATGTAAGAGGTATCGATAAACGCCTCATCCAATGGCATCCGACCACTTCCCCTCCGCCCGGACCTGAATAAGTTGTATTGCCTCTGGAGGATTTAAAGTTGGTGCCTTTTTAAAGGGGAAAGGTTCTAATGATAAGATGATAAGTTTCAGGTGATACAACCTTATTATAATGGAGTGCGCATCATTTCCATTCCATCAACTCCGGGAGAGAGTCCCCCCTATAGTTCAATTCCTTCAACTCCACAAGACGGGTAATGGAATGGAAATAGATGCATTTCAGCTCCACAGCCCTAATATCGGAATGGAAGGAGTTGAAACTGTGGTGTGAGTGTCCCCACCATCAATCCTACCACGATTATAATCGCGGCGTAGATTAAGAGAATCCAATCGCCCCTCCCGTACTCGTAAACTACATAGCTACTCCTCTTCTCTGTAGCTCCGAAAGCCTTAGTCTCGAGGGCCTCTGCCAACTGATGACCCCTCCTTATCGCTATTATTATCATGGGAATCAGTATGGGGACTAATCTCTTTACCTTCTCTAGGAAGCTCCCCTTCTCCAGCTCATAACCCCTGCTAACCTGAGATGTGATGATCATCACCACATCATCAGCTAGAACGGGTATGAACCTGAGAGCTATCACGAAGGAGAAGGTTATCTGAAGGGGGATCCTGAGCTTGGTCAAGAGATCTCCTATCTCCGCTGGGCTAGTACCTGTCATGAATATAGCCGAGGCTATTATCATGCTGACCAGCCTCAACACCATTGCGAGGCTGAACTCCAAGCTGTGAGTGGTGAGGTAATTGAGCACCACGAGTATTACGATGAACAGGAGGGATGCTTTGAGGGATCTCTTCACCCTCCTCTCAGATCTTGATAGGATTATCAGCGGTATCTGGGCCACGAGGGAGAATATCTGCATTAGGAGCGAGGCGCTGATGAGGGGGAGAGCTATGAAGGAGGCGAAGAGGATGAATTTCGTGAGGGGATTGAGCTTGGAGTACGGGGTCTCCCCCACTTGAGTCCTGAAGATCTCCACCATTCCCATAGGATCGAGCACTCAACCCACCTCCAGCAGGGAATCGACTATGTACCTGTAGGGAGGTATGAGGCCATTGGTAGCGAGATTCCTTATGTCCGAGAAGATCTCTCTAGGGCCTCCCCTACTGATCACGACCCCGTAGCGAAGCACGAATACCACATCAGGGCCGAGCTCGTCCAACCACTCCAGATCGTGGGTGACGATCACGACGCCCTTTCCCTCCCCCCTCATCCTCTTGAATATCTGCGATAGCGACTCCTTTGAGAGGCTATCCTGTCCTATCGTGGGCTCGTCTACCGCCAAGAATTCTGGCTTCATGGACAGGATGCACGCTATCGAGAGCCTCTTCATCTCACCACCGCTCAGTGACCAGGGACTCCTCTCCCTCAATTCCCAGAGGCCCACTTCCTCCAATGCCCACTTAACAGACTCTCTAATCTCTTCCGGATCCATGCCTATCGATTTAGGGCCGAAAGATACCTCCTCATACACGGTCTCGGAGAAGAACATGTGCTCCGGGTTCTGGAAGACCAACCCCACCTTCCTAGACAGCTGCGCCACACTCGCCTCTCTCGTGTCCACCCCATCCACGAGGACCCTTCCCTTCATCTCCCCCCTGTAGAAGTGCGGTATCAACCCGTTCAGGAGCCTCAAGAGGGTCGACTTGCCGGAGCCGTTCGGACCCACGATACCGTAGATCTTACCCCTCTCCAGCTCTAGACTGACGTCTCTGAGGGCATTCACTCCACTTCCCTCATACCTGAACGTGACCCCATCAACTTCGATCAATCCTGACACCTCTCCTCAGAGCCACTATGAGCTCTCCCACCGCGAGCGGCCGAGCCTCCACCACCCCATACTTCCTAGCGAGCTTGACCACGCTGGGAGGTCTGACCCCATGCAGCGAGATGTCTCCCCTATAGAGTAACTCCCTGGGATGCCCCTCTCTTACTATCCTCCCATTGGATATCACTATCATCCTGCTCGCCTTGGGGGCAAACAGGTCCAGCCTGTGTTCGGCGACTATCACGGTCACACCTTCCCTGTTCAGGTTTCCCAACACCTTGGCGATCCGCGCCGAGCTGAATGGATCCAACTCGCTAGTCGGTTCATCCAACACGATGACATCCGGCCTCATTGCTAGGACGGAGGCAATGGCCACGAGTTGCTTCTCTCCACCGCTCAGCTCGGCTGTACTCCTCTTCCTCAAGTGCTCTATCCCCAACTTCTTGAGGACCTCATCTATCCTCTCGATAATCTCCTCCCTCGGCAGCCCCAGATTCTCGAGACCGAACGCTATCTCCCTATCCACTCTGAGCGTGACGATCTGATTATCCGGGTTCTGGAAGACCAACCCCACCTTCCTAGACAGCTGCGCCACACTCGCCTCTCTCGTGTCCACCCCATCCACGAGGACCCTTCCCTTCATCTCCCCCCTGTAGAAGTGCGGTATCAACCCGTTCAGGAGCCTCAAGAGGGTCGACTTGCCGGAGCCGCTGAGCCCGGCTATTAGGAGAAACTCACCCCTATTTATCTCCAAGCTGACCTCGGACAGCGCTGGTCTCTTGCTGCCCTCGTAACGGAAGGTCACGTCTTCTATTTTCAGCATCGGGGCCACATGCTCACACCGTCAAAAAAGATTATAATACCTCCCACTGCCATCCAGCTGAGGGATCCAAATGCCCAGGAGGAGAGCGCGGAGAAAGGGACCGGCCAAGACGTGGTACCAGGTCTACGCTGTAGACGTCTTCCCGAACCAGTGGATAGGCGAGACCCCGGCCAGCGACCCCGAGAAGCTCATGGACCGGAACGTGGAGGTTGTCGTGAGGGACATAACTGGGGACTTCATGCACGAGAAGTACAAGCTGTGGTTCAGGATCTTCAAGGTGGATGGCAACAAGGCCTATGCCCGCTTCGTGAAGGAGATGCTGAACAGGGACTACATGAGATCCATAGTCCAGAGGAGGAGTTCCAGAATAGACATACAATCTGAGGGAGTCGCCAAGGACGGTAATGAGGTGCGCATCTTCACTCTCATTGTAACGGCAGTGAGAATCAGAAGCAGCCAGAAGAGCGCTATAAGGAAGAGGGTCGACGAGTACGTGAGGAGCATCATCCCAGAGTACACGGTGGAGGAATTGGTCAAGTCGTACATATTCGGGGAACCGGTACCGGTGACCTCCGAGATCCAGAGAATAGCCTCGAAGGTCGCTCCCATAAAGTACGTGGAGCTCAGGAAGATGGTCATACTGAAACCAGCTGAAGCTCCAGAGATACCTGCAGGGGTGGAGCAGGAGGTTGAAAGCAGCACTCCTGGCGGCGGGGAAGGGTAAGAGGTTAAGACCTGCCACGGAAGCGAGGCCCAAGCCCCTCCTCCCTATAGCCGGTTCCACACTTTTTGAGTACAACTTCTCCCTAATTTCCGATCTACAGGTATACGCGGTCGTGAGCTATAGGAAGGAGTTATTCATCGACCTGTCCCAGCGCCTCAATTTCAAGGTCGTGGACCAAGGCAAGCCCATGGGAACGGGTCATGCGGTGATGAAGCTCGGGGAGGAGGTGAAGGACGACATCCTACTCATCTACGCGGACATCTACCTCCCTCCTGACTCCGTAGAGAGGATCCTGTCCTACCGCGACAGGTACGACCATGTGGTGGCAGTCACACCGGTGGAGAGACCTTGGGAGTTCGGGGTGGTGGAGCTATCCTCGGGTCTGCTGAGGAGGATAGTGGAGAAGCCCAGAAGGGGTGAGGAGCCCTCGAACCTGATAGTGGCTGGGGCCTTCTTCCTCTCCCAATCAATCTTCGATCACCTGATGGATGTGACCCTCTCGCCTAGAGGAGAGATAGAGCTGACGGACGCCCTTACGCTAGCTGCTTCACGCGGGGAAAGGGTTGGGGTCGTCACCATCTCACCTTGGGTGGACGCGGGAAGGCCGTCAGACTTCCTGCTGGCCCAGAAGTATCTGCTGAACGACGTGATCAGTGGCGAAAGGTCACCTCCCGAGGGGTACGTCTTGGAGGGGGACATACTCATATCGAGCACGGGGGTCATAGAGAGCTCGGAGCTGGAAGGACCCTCAGTGGTGGCGGGACTGCTGAGGGAATCGACCTTAGGCCCTTACTCATATCTGGAAGCTGGTTCTCGTGTCGCGAACTCGAAGGTCCTTAACTCCATAGTGATGAGGGGCTCATCGGTCCTCAAATCTGAGGTGACGGATTCCCTGATCGCAGACGATGGAGTGGTCGAGGGGAGCACCCTGACGAGCTCGGTTACCGCACCATCTTCCCGCATCGTCAATTGCGAGATAGAAGGGGAGAAGGTATGGGAGAGTAGGGTGTGCGTCACCTAGCGGCCACTATCTTCACGACGTCCCTATGCCTCAGCACGTAGTCCAGAGATATCCTCCTCTTCTCCCTGACATCGATCCCGTAAAGGGCCTTCTTAGCTATCTCACTGTGGATCTTCTCAGCCAGATCCCTGACCGTCCCATCCTTAGGCAGCAGTATGGCATCCGGGAGGACGTTCCTATCCTTATCTGACAGCTTAGTCTCGTTCTCAACTGGGAAAACGATCTTCATACCGAGCACGTCATAAACAGCAGTTTCTAGCGTCTCTTGAACCCCAGTGCTTCCGTACCTCTTCAGCACCCTCTCCCTAATGGCCTCCAGAGCCCTCAACTGAGCCCCGGTGAGTTTGGACTCATCCACCACATCGAAGTCAGGATCTCCCGGCTCGTACCTGATGAGTCCCGCTTTCGCTGCCTTCCTCAGGATGAGCTCGGCCTCAGCAGACACTGGAATTACGGGCTCCTCCAGAACTTCCCTCATCCTCTTGATATTATCCTCAGCTTCTGGCACGTCCACCTTGTTAGCTGCCACCACGAAGGGCTTCCCCCTCCTCAAGATCTCCCTCGAGAATTCGATGAGGTCCTCATCGCTCCAGTCTAGGGGGGATTTCTCCAGCGACAGTTCCCTCAGC
>JAMOVA010000014.1 GCA_027061785.1 Thermoproteota archaeon | reverse complement strand
TAAAGAGGATCCGGGAACCCCTGAGATGGTCGCTATAGCTTCCTACATACAGGAGGGCGCGAACGCCTACCTGAAGAGGCAGTTCTACACGATAATAGTGTTCATCGTGATAATAGCGGCCATCCTGGGAATTTTGCAGGGAGCAATACCTGCGGCCTCGTTCATAGCTGGAGCGGTGCTCTCCCTCATAGCCGCGTACATTGGAATGAACGCCGCGGTGAGGGCTAACGTGAGGACCACGAATGCAGCTAGGACATCCCCCAAGAAAGCGCTGAAGATAGCCTTCTGGGGCGGCTCAATCATGGGACTGTCCGTGGTGAGCCTGAGCGTCTTGGGAATAGGCCTCCTCTACCTGGCGATTAGGGCCTTCTTCCCCACCGCAGCTCCCGAGCAGCTGGAAGCAGCCCTCCACACGATAGTCCCCTTCGGCATGGGAGCCAGTTTGGCCGCCCTGTTCGCGCAATTGGGGGGAGGTATCTACACTAAGGCCGCCGACATAGCCGCTGACTTGGTGGGCAAGGTTGAGGCTGGAATCCCTGAGGACGATCCTAGGAACCCGGCCGTCATCGCTGACCAGGTAGGTGACAATGTGGGAGACTGCGCCGGCAGAGGAGCGGATCTCTTCGAGTCCTTCTCCGACAACATAATCGGCATGATGATCTTGGGTGTGGCCTTCTACGCTCTATACGGGTTCAAGGGGATAATGTTCCCCTTGCTAGCTGAATCCTTGGGGGTCATCTCCACCATAGTGGCGATATTCCTCATAAGGGAGAATGTGAAGAACCCCATAACTGCCATAAACTTCTCACTGCTGGTGGCTGGAGTGCTGAATCTCGTGTTCTTCTATGTAATAGCCGTGAACTATTTGGGAAGGATCGAGGTTTTCTACGCCGCCGTCTTGGGTCTGGTGGCTAGCTTGGTGGTGGGAGTCCTCATTCAGTACTATACTGGCACGGGATACAGGCCCGTTAGATATATAGCAGAATCCGCCAAGTTCGGTCCAGCACTGGATGTCATAGCCGGGCTTGCTGTTGGCCTGGAGAGCGCGTTCCTACCTCTGATAGTGATAGGAGCTGTGGTGTCCTTGGCCTTCATGATAGATGGTTTATACGGCATAGCCGCAGCCACAGCAGGCATCTTATCGACCACGGGCATAATAATGGCCGCAGATACCTTCGGCCCAATATCCGATAACGCGGCAGGCATAGCGGAGATGTCCGGTCTAAGCAAGGAGGTTAGGGAAGGACTGGATCTCTTGGATGCCGTTGGTAACACGACAAAGGCCATCACGAAGGGTTACGCGATGGCATGCGCTCTGCTCTCGGCTTTCGTCCTGTTCGCTGCTTACCTGACTGCCGCCGGTCTCAAGACCTACCTGTTCCACGATAAGGTGATAAACGCGGCTCAGACCGGTGTTGAACTAGCAGATCCCTTCATCCTAGTGGGCGTTATCCTAGGATCCACACTGGCCTACCTCTTCTCAGCTCTGGCAATGCAGGCCGTTGGCAAGACCGCTAACAAGATGGTCGATGAGGTAAGGAGGCAGTTCAGGGAAATCCCAGGGCTGCTCGAGGGCAAGGCCAAGCCAGATTACGCTAGGGCGGTGGACATATCCACAAAGCACGCCCTTAAGGAAATGATCTTCCCGACATTGATAACATTCTTCGCTCCCATAGTAGTAGGTCTCCTCTTCGGAAGGAAGCCACTGGGCTCCTTCGTCGTTGGAGCCACTATAGCAGGAGGGCTTCTGGCGATATTCATGATAAACGCCGGAGGAGCCTTGGACAACGCTAAGAAACTGATAGAATCAGGGCTCTTTGGAGGAAAGGGATCTGAGGCACACAAAGCCGCTGTGGTCGGAGACACAGTGGGAGACCCGCTAAAGGATACCGCCGGGCCATCCCTTCACATATTCGTCAAGCTGGTCACGATAGTCGCCCTGACATTCGTGGCCTTCTTCCCCCCATGACCTCTTTTTAACCCCTCTCTTTCTTCTCCTATCCTCGAAATTCCCCCTTACAAGGATCCCCAATCGCTTCTGAGAGAGGTAGAGAGCTCGGACCACTGGCACGATTAGGTGGTTTGGAGCGGACCCCTCACTCCACCTCTATCTGCTCCTCCGGTATACCCCACTTCTCCTTCAGTAGCTTAGCCACCTTGTATCTGTGATCTCCCTGCAGCAGCACGTACCCATCCTTGTATGTGCCACCACACGCCAATACACGCTTCATTTCCTTCAGGAAAGACTTCATGGTCTCCTTGGAGAACGGTAGGTTCTCGATTATGGTGACGTCCCTTCCCCTCCTTCTCTCCGTCCTTATTCTCACGGGCCTAAGTTCCTTCTCAACTTCCTCCCAAGAGAAAAGCTCGATCGGGAGGCCAGTTACCGGATCCCTCAATCTCTCGTCGAACGCAACCATTCCAAGCTATTCCGTCGCTGGGTGATATATAAAAACATATGGTCGGGGGAGAGATCTCCCTCCCTGATCCGAGAGCAGCCGGATCAGAAGAGACCAACTATGTTGCTGGCGGAGTCCATCCACCACTTGTTGTACTCGTTCTTCTTTCTCTCCAACTCCTCATCTGAATAGAAGGCGAACTCCAAGTCGTCCGATGACCTGAAGATCTCCAACGTCTTGAGTTCCTCCACATCCCAGACCAGTCCGGAAACCTGAGTCTTGAGCCAGTCGAGAGGGTTCTCTCCTTGGGGAGCGAGCTTGGAGGGCCAGTCCACCTTTCCCCTGAACCTGACATGGTACCTTCCATCCACCACTTTCAGCTCCTCGAGGATCAATCCATCTAAATCTAGCTTCCCCCACTTCAACTCATCTAAAGACACGCCTAGCTTCCCCAAAAAGGTTCTCAGCTGGTTTTCATCTTTGAATACGAGTTCTCCCTTCACTTCAACCTCAGAGCTCATGCTGATCACGGCCCACAGAGGAATAAAAGGGTTTGGGGATTTCTAGAGTCTCTCATAGGAGGATCCTGAGCAAGCCATCGACGGCAATACCAAGGAATGCCATGCCCTCCACGGGACTGGCCGTCTTGTACATCTTCTTAGCTCCCTCTATGGTCGGGTTTCTGGCGTAGAGAATCGATCTGTACATGAGGAGCAGCGTTGATGGAAGTGAAATGATCAGGAAGGCTGGGCCGAACGGACCTACTAGGAAGAGAGCTAATTCGCTAGCAAGCATTATGGCAACTGAAACCACGATGATCTTGGCCGTCTTTTCTACCCCCACTACCACCGGGAGCATGGGAACCCCAGCAGCCCTGTAATCCTCCACGTGATAGATGGCTATGTACCATATGTGGGCGGGAATCCAGGTTATGGTGATCAGGGCTATGAGTAATGCTGGAAGCTCCAGCACCCCTCTAGCTGCAGCCCAACCAGCTAGCGAGGGAGCAGCACCGGCCACTCCACCGAAGACTATCGAGAGGGGGGTCCTCCTCTTGGTCCAGAGAGTATACACGATCAGGTCGAACACGACCCCCAGTGAGGTGGAGAAGGCCGTCCAAGGGTTGATCAGATATGCGACGGCCACTCCAAGCAGGAATAGGAGAATGCCGAAGGACAGGGCTTCGCCCCTGCTTACCCTGCCCGCTGGGATGGGTCGCTGCTTGGTCCTCCCCATCATGGAATCTATGTCCGCATCCAAGGCCATATTCACTGCCGTCGTCCCAGAGATCGATAGGACCATGGCGGCCGTGAGGAGCGTGAGTATATCCAGCCTATAGCCCCCGGCACCTATGTATGTGAAAACGGAAGTTATAAGCAGGAGAAACGTCTGCTTGGGCTTGGTCAGACACACGTAGTCGGAGATCCTGCTGGATAGCTTGGATACGGCCCACGCTTCCATACCGGAGGGTTAGGAAATGCCCACCTAATAACTTTGTGAATTCCCCATATGCGACGATTGCGATCTCACCCACCATGAATGGATTTCAGGAAACGACAATGATTGGGTGGGAGAAAGGGAAAAATAGGGAAATCACGGTCTGAAAGCGTATAGTTTCTCTACCTGCTGGGTGACAGGTTCTCCATCAATTATCTCATTGTCGACCTTAACCACTACCCCTTCAAACGGGATAGCTGGATTCACGTAGTCCACCGTGAACCCCGGCACGGCCATCTTCCAATCCGGATATTTCAACGCGTACCTTATGACCAGAGTGCCTTTCACGTACCTCTTCCCAACAGGATGGACGATAGACCTAGGAATTTCCTTGCCACCGATCTTCCAAGTGGTCCTATTACCCACCGATTCCATCTTGAAGGCTACGAAGACCAAGGGCTCCTTAGGTCTTGATCTCCCAGGTTCAGGACACTTCTCAATACTCAAGTTGACCTTCCCATCCATGAATTGGACGGTCCTGCAGAAATGAGGCCTCCCCAAGTGATCCAACAGGTTGACCTCCACCGTAGTGTAATTGACGCCCAAGTACATGTAGGTCCTCGTCCTAGTCACATTGTAAAGCATCGTTCCATTCACCTCGACCAGACCCAAGACCCTCCACTCATCCGTTCCCCAAGGATAGGGTTGGTATATCTCCTTCTTCTTGTCATATTCATATCTCTCGACGTAGTATATGGCGAAGGAGCTATTGCTCAGGGCCGTCTCATAACCTGCTCTCATCCACAGGCGAGTCGTTCCTAGCAGGTTCCGATCCTTGAAGAAAAAGGCCGATGCCTCTAGGGTCTCCCTCCTGGTGTGACCCGCAAGTACGACGATATCCCTCCCTCCTTTGAAGACGGATACTAAGAATGTCTTGGGTTCCTGAATGAGTGTGGTTGCGTTCTGTGGGGGAATGTAGTTTGAGGAAATGTTTCCAACTCCGTCATACGCCTTGGGCCCACCTAGGATCAGGATGACCTCATAGCCCTTCAGGGCCTCCTTGAAATCGGTGGGCCCCATTATCTTGTACTCCACACTAGAATTGGTCAGGATCTGCCCTATGAACCGAGCGGTGGGCATATCCGCCTCATTGCTAATTATGGCGACCTTAGGGGCTTTCTCACCGATCACTTGGTTGAGGGCCGTAGGTAGCAAGAGCAGAGCGATCAGGATCGCAGCTGTGTATCTCATCCCGCCATCTCTCCACTTCGTCTTAAAGAGCTTTACGCGTCGTCTGGCTACATCCCCTTTATGCTCAGTTCGATGAGCTTCTTTATCTCGTTGGCGTACTCGAACGGTATGTCCCTAACCACGGGTTCGAAGAACCCGAGCACTATCATGGTGATGGCCTCCTCCTCGCTGAGCCCCCTGCTCATCAGGTAGAAGAGCTTGTCCTCGGCTACCTTCCCCACGTAAGCCTCATGCCCCAGTTCGGAATCTATCTCATCACTCCTCAACGCCGGTATCGTCTCGCTCGATGCCTCCGGCGATAAGAGCAGGGAGTCGCACTGAACGAATCCGCTGGAACCCTTGGCGCCCTGAACAATCTCGACCTTCCCGTAGAAATTGGTGGAGCCCCTGTCCTTGGCCACGCTCTTGCTGATGACCTGGCTCTTGGTGTTAGGGGCTAGATGCCTTATAACAACGCCAGCATCGTGCCTCTCCTCTCCCTTCACGAAGGAGAGGCCCACGTTCCTGGCCGAGGATCCCTCGCCCCTCAGATGTATTACTGGCCTGACGGCAGTGTGCTTGCTCCCCATCAGGGATTCGACCCACTCTATCTTCGCGCGGCTCATGGCAACGCCCCTCTTGGTGGGGAGGTTGATCACGTGATTCGCCCAGTTCTGCATGGTCGTTATCCTGACCTCCGCGCCGGGATAGGCCCAGACCTCAGTAACACCGTAATGCAGCGCCTCCCTGATGTAGGAGGGGGCGGAGCACCCCTCAATGTAGTGCACCTTAGCCCCTTCCTCGGCCACCACTATGGTGTGGTCGGCCTGAGCGACGGGGAGGGACCTCATCACGAAGAGGGCGCTTATGGGGAACGGGACCTCGACCCCTTCGGGCACGTATATGAAGGTGCCACCCGCCCAGAGGGCGTAGTGGAGGGCCAGAATCTTGTTCTCCTCAGGGCCGGCCAGTCTGGCGAAGTAGCTCCTCACCAAGTCCTCATGCTCCCTTATGGCTCTGTCTATGGGCATCGCTATGACTCCCAGGGACTTGAGCTGGTCGGAGAACGTCTGGTACACGATGGAGGAGTCCACCTGGACCTGCATCCCCGCTAACATCTCCATCTCCTCTTCTGGTATGCCCAGAGCCTCCAGCGTCTCCCTGATCTCCTGCGGCAGCTCCTCCAGCTTCTCCGCCTTCTCCGCCGGGGAGAAGTACTCTAGGGACTCGAAGTCCACCTTGACGTGTCTTGCGTGTTCAGGCATGTCGAGCTTGAAGAAGAGCCTCGCCGACCTCTCCCTCATCTCTCTCAGCCAGTCCGGCTCCCCCAGCTCCCTGGATATCTGCCTGGCCTTACTTACCAGAAACTCCTCCGTCAGGGTCACCTCATCACCACCTCGAATCCGCTCTCCTGAATCCTCTCGAAGAGATCGCCTCCACCGCTAGCCACGATCCTGCCATCGTACATCACATGGACCCTGTCCACCTTCAGGTGCCTGTACAGTCCTCCGGTGTGTGTTATGAGTAGAAGGGTGATACCTTCTTGTACAGCCCTGTCGAGCAGCCTTCCGATGACATTGAGGGAGTCCACATCAACCCCCGAGTCAGGCTCATCCAATATGGCGAGCTTGGGTCTGAGGGCGAACATCTGCAGGATCTCAAACTTCTTCTTCTCCCCTCCAGAGAAGCCCACGTTTATCTCCCTGTCTAGGAATCCCTCGTTGAATCCGAGAGCCTCCAAGTAGGGCCCGAGCTTCTCCATCACGAACTCCACCACATGCTCCCTCAGCGGGGTCAGGGGCTTCTCTCCGGTCCTTTTCTCGATGAGTTTCGCCAAGTAATCGGCCATATTCAGGCCTTCTATTTCCACAGGATTCTGAAACGCTAGAAAGAGTCCTCTCCTAGCTCTCTCGTCTGGAGGTAGTGAAGTGATGTCCTCTCCCTCGAAGAATATCCTCCCCCCCACTACCTCATAGGCCGGGTGACCCGCAACGGCGAGGGCTAGGGTGGACTTCCCCGACCCATTTGGGCCTATGATCAGATGAACCTGTCCCCTTTGGACCTCCAGATCAGCCCCCTTGAGTATCTCCCTGTCCTCCACGCGGACTCTGAGCCCTTCAAGTCTCAGCATTTAGGGACACCTTCCCGTCTAACCGAGGGCGACTTATTTTACCTTCACCTGTAGAACTATCGTTATGGATTCAACATTATAAAGTTACGCGGAAGAGGGGCGTGATGAAGCCTCTCCCCCTCCTACTGCTTCTGGCCGCGTTCGCCTTCCTACCAATGCTGCACAGCGATGCGCTGCCCCTGATAGGAGTGTGGATCGAAGACGCCTCAGCCAAGCAAGTCGCGCTATCCAGCGAACTGATGGCATACCTCACCAGGAACGGAACCCTCGTGGTCATGAGCGATCGTGGAAAGCTGGCGATCAGGGTGGGCGAGGGGAGGCTCATATCCGGGAGGGACGTCTTCCTTCAAAAGGGGGATGCTCTCTACCTAATCACCGCTACGGGGCCCGAGAGAGTGATGGAATGCAAGAGATGTTCCTTCTACCCCTATTCCCGGGATAGGATCGCTATAGTGGATTCCAAGGGCCTGCTGATTTTGGGTGGGGAGAAGAGGAGGTTACGAGTGAAGGGCACGGTTAGATGGTCCGACGACGGCCGGAGGCTCTCAGTAATATCCGGCGACGAGCTCCTCGTGGTGAACGCCTCCGGCTCGGTAGTGTGGAGGAAGGACTTGAACACCCAGCTCTTCGATGCTGAGCCTGACGATCTCACCTATGTTTGCATGAAGGGATGCGAGGTGTACGCACTTAATGACAGATCCTTCGTGGCATGGACCAACAAGCTATGCAAGTGCTGCATCCCCGGCAAGCTCGACAGGTCAGGGAATCACCTCTTCGTACTATTTCAGGGAAATGAGCTGGCGGTACTGGATGCTAGCGACGGGAGGAGGATTCAGTCCCTGAGCTTAGAGGGCTACGAGATAGATGCCATTCCGGGGATCGTCACTGTCAGGGATGGGGAGGGGAGGATACATGTGATGGTGGACGCCAGTAGAGTACATATCAGGGGGGAGAGCGGTGGTGTTCTCATCAGCTGGGATGTGCCCGGCTGGCTGAAGTTCGGGGAGCTCACGGTGGAACATCTCCGAGGCAGGGTAGCCGTCCCGGTCGGCTCGGACAGCTTTGTGCCGATCCCCGCGGAGGGAGACGTCAACGTGACCTTGAAAGGTGCCTTTGGAGAGATCTCCCTTACCGCGGAAGTGAGACCGTTAAACGTGACCGCTACGCCCTTCGGAGATGTCCGCATCTCCGGAGACGGGGTCTTCGAGGTTGAGATCGACGGCAGGAGGTACGTTCCCCCTGCCCGAGTGGATACCGGGTGGCTTCCCACATACTCCGTTAGAATCTACAATCACGGCGTGCTGGTAGCAGAACGCACCTCGATTAACGCGAGATTTCCGCTCTTAATTATTGTGATCGCGATCATAGCTGTAGTTCTCTGGAGAGTTCGCTTCAGATCCTCAAGTCGGGGAAGGACCTCCGATTAATCTTTATTTTGTCTCGTTCTCCAAGGCCTATGGAACTAGGATTGGCCGGTAAGTTGGCCGTTGTAACTGGAGGAAGCTCCGGTTTAGGTAAGGCAGCCGCTGCATCACTACTTAAGGAGGGCGCCAAGGTCCTGATTGCATCACGGACGGAGGAGAAGTTAAGGAGTGCTGTAAGCGATCTGTCGAGCCTGGGAGAGGTGGAGGCCCTAAGAACCGATCTGACCAAATTAGAGGACATAGAGTCCCTCTTCAGGAGATCAGAGGAGATGGGTGGAGCTGACATACTTGTGATCAGCTATGGAGGGCCGAGAATAGCGAGATTCCCCGAACTCAACGACGGGGATTGGTATCACGCCTACGAACTCCTAGTGATGAGCGTCGTGAGGCTCGCCAGGCTGTTCGGCTTCAGGATGAAGGAGAGGGGGTGGGGCAGGATAGTTCTGGTCACCTCGGTGGCCATCAAGGAGGTGAACATGAACATACCTCTGTCCACCAGCGTGAGACTCTCCCTGGCTGGTCTCGTCAAGGTCCTATCGAGGGAGCTAGCCCCAGAAGTGAACGTTAATGCCGTAATGCCCGGTCATTTCATGACGGAGAGGCAGCGGGACCTCCTCAGATCGAGGGCAGCTGAGAGAGGTCTGTCGCTTGAGGAGATGGAGATCGAGGCGGCTAGGGAGATACCCCTGGCCAGATTCGGCAGGCCTGAGGAGCTGGGTGATGTGATCGCCTTCCTGGCGAGCGAGAGGGCGAGCTACATAACGGGTTCCCTTATACCCGTGGATGGGGGCCTGCTGTCCTGCACTCTGTAGGTGATGAGAATGTCGGAGTGGATAGGTCTCCTGGAAAGGCTGTCAGTCGCAGCCGGCCCTCCCGGTTTTGAGGACGAGGTCCGGGATCTCCTGATAGAGGAGCTCAAGGAGAGCGTCGATCAACTTTTCACCGACCCCTTCGGGAATCTGTACGCGGTGAAGAGGGGTAAGAGCGAGAGGAAGCTGATGATCGCCGCCCACATGGATGAGGTAGCCCTCATGGTCAGGTACTTGGAGCCCAACGGGTTCCTAAGGGTCACCAACTTGGGAGGACTCAATCCGGCCCAGCTCCTATCTCAGAGGGTGCTCGTGCACGGGAGGAAGAAGCTCAGGGGAGTTATAGGGACGCTACCGGTCCACATGGGGAAGGAAGAGCCCCCAAAGATGGAGGATCTCTACGTCGACGTGGGAGCCGTCGACAGGGAGCAGCTGGAAAAGCTAGGAGTTAGGCCCGGGACTCCTATGACCTTCGATGTCCCCTTCATCCACCAAGAGGACACGGGGGTAGTGATAGGCAAGGCGCTGGACGACAGGCTGGGGTGCCTCGTCCTAGCCGAATCCCTCAAGAGGGTGGATGATCCGGACATGACGATCTACGGGGTGTTCACCTCCCAGGAGGAGAGGGGAATGAGGGGAGCAACGGTTGCAGTGAACAGGGTCCAGCCTGATCTGGCGTTCGTGCTTGAGGGGACGATAGCCTCTGACGTACCGGGGGTCCCGGCCCACAAGTACGTCACCGAGCTGGGTAAGGGACCCGCCCTGAGGGTGATGGACAGGACCGTGATCGTCCAGAGGTGGCTCCTCGAGGAGATGATATCCAGGGCTGAGAGGCTCGGCGTACCCTATCAGCTACAGCTGTCCCCTACGAGCGGGACCGATGCAGCCGCCATAAGCGTGGGTGGGAAGGGGACACCCGTGGGGATAGTATCGGTCCCCGCCAGGTACATCCACACGCCCTCCAGCCTCGCCCGGATCGAGGACATAGAGAACACGGTAAAACTGATGACCGATCTAGCGGGATCGCCACCGGAGCCTAAATATTGAGGAGGACCCTCTCCCGGAATTCCATCCCCCTCCTCTTCATTTCATCGAGGAAGGGCCCTGGATCAATGACCTCCTCAGGGTAGTGGACGCCGGGCAAGCTCAGGATCCCCAGCCCAATCCATTGAGCCGCCAGGGAGGCGGGACTTCCCACAAGCAGGGCCTGAGCGCTCACATTCCATCTCTCACTCCAGCTTATCAGGGCTTCCACCAGGACCTCCGCCCTCACGCCCCCCCTCCAGCCCCTCGCTATGACCCTCATCACATCATGATCGTTGGGCTTGAATGCCTTCCCCTTCAAAGAGTCCAAGATGAGCTCCCTCACGATGTCCCTGGGGATCACGCTCACACCTCCCAGCCTCACGGGTCGCGTTGACGTCAATCCCAAGTCATGGAGCAGCTTATACTTCAGCAGAAGATCTCTGGGGAAGGAGAGCTTGTAGTCGACGAACCTCAGCCCCTTGCCCCTGAAGGTCTCCCCGAGGGAGTACACCTCCGGGTGCTCGACATAGTATAGCTCCTGTTCCCCCACTGGTGGGGGGAATGTCATGACCTCCCTGCCCGAGAAGGGCTCAACCAGCTCGATCCTGCCGTCCTTCCACACCTCTACTGGCTGTTCCAGCTCATCGAATATGGTGTCCAGAGAGTAGGGGACAGGGAGCGGCACACCCATCGAATCGTAGTCATTTAGATCTATCCACCCTTCCCGTAGAAGGAGCGTCTCAATTCTGTCGAGCTCTCTTACGGCCTTGGCAGCCATCACGTTGATGAGCCCTGGGCTCCCGCCCATCTCCAACAGGGCAACCAGACCTTCGCTCTTGAACTGGTGGTCCATCTCCTTCTGGGCCAATAGAGTCTCCACATCATCTCCCAAGTCGAGGTAGTGGACCTTTGCCTCCAGAGCGGCTCTCATGACGACCGGTATGGTTGTATAGAGGGCGGCATCGATGACCACATCGGCCTTGAACTCCCTGAGGGCTGAAATCACCTCATCGAGCCTCGTGGCATCCAGTTTAGCGTGTCTCACCTCCTTGTATGTGGTTAAACTTTTCGCCTCCTCTGCAACCCTTCCTGCCCGGTCACCATCTATGTCAGCCACTAGCACTGACTCGACGTTCGGGCTCACGAGATCATCGGCTAGGTCCAATGCTGCTGCTCTCCCCATTAAACCGGCTCCTACGATCGCGATTCTCATCGTGATTCCAAGCAAGTTACTCACTGAAGAATTAAATGATTTTTACGAATAATCCACCGGCACTGGATCCCAAATTTTCGGTCTATGCTCTAAATAGATGAGTTCGGATTTCAAAATCGCAGCCATAGGAAAGATAGCATTGTAATCTAACTGCGTATCATAAAAAATACTAATGATTATATTGACCTTGACTGTGAAAACGGCGTAAATTTTTATTAAAAACCCTCAATCAAACCGGATGCTCGATGACTCTCTCAGGGAAAAACCTGATTAGCCTAGTCCTTCTGGTCCTAATAATAATCGTCGGTGTACTAGCCTTCACCGGCCCGGTTGCACTAGGTGGAGAGCCAAAGCTGGATATAAAGGTGCATCACAAGGCGCAGATAATATCCGCAGCTTACAAGGTGTATGGAAGGCCGAGCTTGAAGTTTTGGGTCGCTAAGACGGTGCTGAGGAATACGGGCGATGTTCCCGTTCGGAATGTCAAGGTGAGTTACTACATAGAGGGATACACTTCTTGGTCGACCCCCACGAAGTACGATGAGATACCTCCAGGAGGTGCCGTGGTCGACACCTATTATCCCAAGCTGCCTAAGAAGGTGGCGGAGCTCACATCACCCGTTCCCACCAAGCTGTACATAAAGGTGACCTACGAGAAGAACGGAAGGACCGAGGAAGTGGTTCAAAGCAAAGATATAGAGTTCTTAGGGGTTCATGATATAGTTTACTCATCCATACCAGCCGAAGAATCCCTGCTGACCTTCCCGGATGTGTTCAGCAACGCCCCACTCTTGGCGGCGTGGGTCACCCCTACGGACCCGGTAGTGAGGGAGTTCTCCGACCTCGGAAATAAACTGGCTGGAGGGGCCGGAGCATCTCTTTCGGACAAGGAAGCGTTGAAAACTATGGAGGGCATATGGCAAGCTCTCTTAATCAGGGGAGTCACTTACAAGACGGAACCAGAGGGTTTCTGGACCGGTAAGTTCGCGCAGTACGTCAAATTCCCGAGGGACACCATACTTGACGGGGAAGGTACCTGCATAGATCTCGCAATAATGTATGCCAGCTTGGTGGCAGCCCAGGGCCTCACGGACGTTTACATAATGATGGTACCTGGTCACGCGTTCCCCATAGTCAGGTTACCCAAGAGCGGATCTATGATCCCCGTCGAGACCACCACTCTGAATCAAGGGGCTACCTTCAAGCAGGCCGTGCAGACGGCCGTATACAACTGGCAGCAGAAGTTCAGTAAGGGACCCTACATGCCGATAAACGTTAAGGCTTGGCAGGCCTCCGGGATAACTCCGCCGGAGCTTCCACCTCTACCACCCGATATACTCGAGAGGAAGGGGATCAAGCAGAAGATAATGGCCGTCATCAACAAATTGGGAGGAGAGCTAAAATCTTACTCGAACAACTACTTCTCCATAAAGTACCCTGCATCTTGGAGGGAGGACAGTGGAGAAGACGATGAAGGAAGTTATGTGAGCTGGACCTACCCGGAGAACGAGGGCATGACCCTTTACATATCGTGGACTCCCTTCCAGGGATCCTTGGGAGACTATATCTCGTACATAGAGTCCCTCTACGAAGAGCAGAGGCTGGGAATGCAGCAGGGCCAGGTCGGGTCGTGTCCCTACGTTGTAGCATCGTACGCTTGGGAGTACGAGGGCCAGCCTTGGATGAGCAACGAGATCTATCTCGTATGCAAGGGGATCGGGATACACCTATCCTTCCAGGCAGAGAAACGCTACTGGGACGATGGTACGGCCAACACTGTCTGGGAGAGAGTGGCGAGTACGTTCTATCCCATGATTGTTGGAGGTTGAGGGATCATGAAAGCCCATATCAAAGTAGTGTTCCTCGTCCTAACCTTAGCTTTACCCATCCTTTATGCCCCGCTCCAAGTGAGAGCTCAGCCTATAGCGCTGGGACAGCCCATCAAGGGAATAGAGCTCCCGATAAAGCTGGAGATAGACGATCTGCTGAACATGACAGTGATGGAGAACGGCTTGGTCAAAGTGAATGAGGTAGTTAAAGCCACAGCAACAGGCTATCTCACCCTAAAGAAGCAATATCCCCTACCTTTCCTGTTCAAGAGGTTCATAGAGATGGATAAGGCCGATGTGGAGCTCGAGAACCTGACCGTCAACTTCGACGATGCCAACAGGAGGGTAACGGCCAGCTACGTGGCGCTGGGGATGACCGCCAAGAAGATGGATAAGTGGGTCTTTTCCATGGAGGGAGATGCGAAGCTGACCACTAGGGCCGGGAACACACTGGTCTTCAGCAAGACGCTCCCCATGCCCATGGGCGGGAAGAAGAACATGGTGATAACGATACACCTTCCCGAGACGGCCAGCGACGTGTCCGTGACCACCGAAGAAGGCTACACAAAGATCTACTATAGACTCCCCTCAAGCGGGTTCGGTGGAAACCCGATCCTCATGGCTATCCTAGGAATCTTAGCAGTCCTGCTGGTGCTGAACTTGGTGCTGAAAGAGGGGCTGTTAGGCCTCCCCAAGATGTTAAAGAAGGGGAAGAGCTAAGGGTTCTCATCCCCCTGAACTTAATTTCTCCACTCCTTCTATCTCTATTTCATTCAATTCCACAATACCATCGCCATCATCTGCCCACTTGAGGAGGGTCAATCTCGCATCTACCCCTTTATTCACCAACCAGAGCAATCCGGCCCTCGTTCCGTACCTCGTTACGCCGGCAACCCTGTAGAAGGTGAAGCTACCGCATTTCGTCCTCTCTATCAACGAGTAATCTGTCTCGCCGAAACTGGACATATAGGTCTGATTTCCAATCCTGATGCCCACGAAGACACCATTACGTCGGATGAATTCGACATCTCCGCCGCTCGACCAGCTCGGATCAACGGCTGGTCCACCCAATCTGATGACGACCCCGGAGGAGGTGAAGGGGGCTCTAATTTTGGAGATCAGATCGGCATTCATGGATCTGTCCACTCCGGAAGCCGTGATAGCCGCTCTCTCGGGTTTAGAGGGACCGCCCTCATCCCCATTGAAGATGAGCAGGAACGTTTTAGGGATCTCAACATGTTCGGACACCGGCTTCACCGTGAGTGAATCGAAGTAGAGCGCCCATCCCCCGGGTACGCTTACCTCTCCACTTACACCTCCAACATTCACTAGGGAGAGCACCTCACACCCATCCCCGAACCTCTCCACTAGGATTCCCTCTGGGGCCTCAACCACGCCTCGAAGGAGTGTGGGCAAGGATCTAATATCGATCCTCGTGCCCACCCTCAGCTCCTCAACCTTCCTGCCTCTCTCGTCGAGGGTGCCGAGCTTTCCTATGACTAGGAACTTTCCCCTGTATGAGGTCAGGATGCTCCTGGCCTCGCGACTGAGGACTCTCAGCTCGGGAGCGATGAGCACATCGTATCGGGATAGCTCCGACTTGGAGGCCATTTCAATGGGGATCACATCGAATCGAACGTGTTCCTCGGCTAGTACCCTGACGACTTCCCTGAAGGCCCTCATGTGGATCGTACCCTCTACGTCGTAAGGGCCAGAAACGTAGGTGTCCACGAAGTCCCTCGTGAAGGAGGAGAAGAGCACCCCCACCCTGCTATTGGTACTCCTTTCCACCCCCGAGAGCATCTTCACCAACCAGAAGGCCTGCCTCCTGAATTCAGCGCCCACGCTTCCCGTCATCAGTCCATTCGAGTTGGTCTCGAAAAATCCATTAGCCAATGGGAGCAGGAGCCCGAGTTGCTTGGCAGAATCGGAAGCATCTTTCCCGTAGGTCAGGGGGATGATGACACCATTCCCTAAGGATCCTCTCGCGTGCTTCAACATCGCGTAAAAGTGGGCCCACTCCGAGAGAGTGGCATTGGAGAGGCCTGCCTCCCAAGTTGGAGGACCGATCTCCGGGACGAAGACGATTATCGGATTATAATGCAGAAATACTGGATCGAATCCGAGCTCCGTGGCCCCAGCATCGCAGGCGGAACTCTCCACCAAGAGGACCTTGTCGAGCGAGAAGGCCTCTTCAGCGATAGCGAGAACGAAGTCGAGCGCCATGTCGTGCCTCCACCTCAGCCACAGTGGGAACGAGGGGTCGTCCGTGGAGCTCGGGGGAGACTCCCAGTATTCCTCCTCGAATCCTTTCCTTCCCCACTCGGAG
>JAMOVA010000013.1 GCA_027061785.1 Thermoproteota archaeon | reverse complement strand
GGATGAGAGCACCGTGCTCCTAGACAGTGGAATAAGTGTGGGTGGTAGAAATCCCTTCCCGAGATTCGATCTTCCCATATTCAGGCTGGACGAACTAGATGCCGTGGTGGTGACCCACGCCCATCTCGATCACTCCGGAGCCCTACCCCTCCTGTTCAAGTATGGGTATAGGGGTCCCGTCTATCTGACGAAACCGACTAGAGATCTGATAATGCTCCTACTCTATGACTACCTGAACCTCTCACAGAAGATGGGGATAACTCCCTTCTTCTCGTGGAGGGATGTTGTTAACCTGATGAATCACATGATCACCTTGGATTACGGAGAGACCGTCGACATATCCCCTGACATAAAGCTCACCCTCTACAACGCTGGACACATACTGGGTTCGAGCCTGGCTCATCTCAACATAGAGAGTGCTAGGCATAACATCCTCTACACCGGAGATTTCAGATACAGGGACACCAAGCTATTGGATAAGGCCATGAGGAGGTTCCCGAGGGTGGAAACCCTCATAATGGAGTGTACGTACTGCGGGGAGAGGGACGTGCTGCCCAGCCTCAGGGAGGCCGAAGAAACCCTCTTTTCCATAATAAGGGAGACGACGGAGAGGGGAGGGAAGGTCCTCATTCCCGCCTTAGCCGTGGGGAGGGCTCAGGAGATAATGCTCTCCCTGGTGGATGGGTTCCGCAGGGATGTACTCCCGGACATACCGGTTTACTTGGATGGTATGATCTACGACTCGACAGCGATCCATTCAGCTTATCCGGACTACCTCTCCTCCTACGTCAGGAACAGGGTCTTCAAGGAGGATAGAGATCCCTTCACCGATCCCCACTTCAACTTCATCGGCGGGCCTGATGAGAGGCCCGATGTGACCACCGGCGGGCCTGCTGTGATCATAGCTCCGTCAGGGATGCTCACGGGAGGTCCCAGTGTCGAGTACCTGAGGCTCATGGCACCTAATGAGGACAACTCGATAGTGCTGGTGAGCTACCAGGCCGAGGGAACTCTGGGCAGGAGGATAAGGGATGGGGCCAAGGAGATAAGGGTACCCAACGAGGAAGGTGAGATAGTCACGGTAGAGGTGAGGGCCAAGGTACACGTCGTCGAGGGGTTCTCAGCTCATGCCGATAAGGTTCAGCTCCTCACTTACCTGAATACTGTCGAGCCCAGGCCGCACAGGGTCTTCTTGGTACACGGAGAGGAGAGCAAAATAAGATCGTTCATCCCCCTGGCCCACAAGAGCATAGGCGGGATGAGGTTCTCCGCCCCCCATATCGGGGAGACTTTCAAACTGGCTTGAGTAACGCTTAAAGAAAGAGGGAATTACTCGGGACTGCGCCATATCTCCACGAATCTGGGGACTATAAGTATGGGAGGATAGCCCCTGTCCCTTATCAGCACCAAGTCCCCACCCATCTCCAAAACCCTCTCCTTCAGCCTCTGTATGATGAATCTCAACTTCTCCTCACCCTCAGCAGCCAAGTCGTCATATCTCAGGAGGATTATGTTACCCTCGCTTATCTCGTTGAGAACCTGTTCAACATCCTCTGCATTTCTCAGACTCATTGGCTTCACAGTAATCGCCTTCTCAGCGAGAACTTTGGCCTTTGCCGGCTCTACTTCGTAATCTAGGTCCTCGTATTCTATCTCCTCCTCATATCCCTCCTCCGGATACTCTTCCTCGTACTCCTCCTCTCCCCTTCCGAAGAGCTTTCTGAAGAAACCCAAAGTACAACCCCCACAAACTTGCTTCGATAATCCGGCCTCAACACATATTTAAAGACTACTCGACTGGGGGCATGAAAAGAGAATTTTCCTTTCCCCGATCGCTTTATGTGGGGATGGGAGGTAATTTTCGGTGGAAGTCCCCTTATAGGGAGCTGATTGTCCCGACAGGCCCCGCGAATCTGATCTCGGATATCGCATCCAAAACCTATTTAAAAGGGAAAGGCCTCCTTATTCAATGAACCGACGAGGGGAACCGACATGTCCAGCGCTATGAGATACCTCTCCAAGAGCGTTAACACCAACATCTTGGTATCCTTGAAGAATGGCGTATTCGTTAGGGGGATATTGAGGGCCTATGATAACCACCTCAACCTCATCTTGGATAACGCCGAAGAGATATATACCACTCCAGATGGGGAGACTAAACAGAACAGGATAGGTAAGAGGGTTTTAATAAGGGGAGACAACGTGATCGCCATATCCACACCGAAGATAGAGATGGAGTAAGGGGGGTACGGTTATGGTGAAAGGGACTCCGTCAATGGGTAGGAGGAGCAGGGGCAAGACTCACATCAGGTGCAGGAGGTGCGGACGGCACTCGTACAATGTGAGGAAGGGCTACTGCGCAGCATGTGGTTTTGGAAGGAGTAAGAAAATGAGAAGGTATGAGTGGGCCAATAAGGTGAGGTGGAAGGGTTTAAGGGTCGTATAACCCTCAACGACCGTTTGATCGATTTACCTCTCTTACTTGGAATCGCCCCACTTGCAGAGAAAAGGTTAAAATTCCCATGTCATCCATGATGGTTCGGGGCCGGTGGCGCAGCTGGTAGCGCGCCCGCTTGGCATGCGGGAGGTCGGGGGTTCGAGTCCCCCCCGGTCCACCATTTAACTGCCGGGGTAGCTCAGGGGGAGAGCGTCCGGCTGAAGACCGGAAGGTCGAGGGTTCAAATCCCTCCCCCGGCACTCCTTAGGGATGGTAGTATGGGAAGAGATCGCGTCTCTGATTACCTCCTCAGTTCGCTGAAGAGCTACTTCGGCAGTGAAGTTGGGGAGAAATTGGCCGATCTGCTCTCCAAGACGGGGATCACATGTTTCGATGACCTGACCGGAGATGTTCCAGAGGAGATATTGGAACTTGCAGAGGTGGACAGGACATCTTTCATGGGATTCCTGGACGAGTACGGTCCTCAAGCCATTGTCAAATTGAAGAGGGAGTTGACTATCTTGAGCTCTAAAATCAGTGAGCTGGAATCCCAGCTTAAATGGGCTCGAGAGAGGATACTGAGCGATGTGGGTACCAAGACCTCGAGGAAGGCTACTCTAAAGAGGGAGATAGATGCTGCGATGGGCATGTTAGAAGTCCTAGCCAGATCTGTCAGGTTATGCTGTGAGCCTTACAGCTCAATAGGGAAAGAGAGGGCAGAGAACTACGCCGAGGTGCTTGATAGAATAATTGGGAGGTTAGGTAAAATTTCAGCTGATCTAGACGAGCTGGAACCTATTCTAAAGGGTTTGAAGAACATCAAGTCTTTACTGAAACAGCAGCCAGTGGCCGAGGATCTATATCACCTGATCTCATACTCAGTATCCTCTCTGTCGGATCTGAGGAGACTCATAGCGGAAGACATCTCGGAAAGCAAGGTGCTGTTGTGGGAGAACATACTCCTTAAGAGTGAAATGATCTCGGTGATGTGCAGAAAAAGGGACCGTTAGTCCCTTATCCTCTCCAAGAGACCGATTATTAGGAGGATCTCGGACCTAGTCGGGAAGGGCATGTTGATATCGTTTACTATCTCATTCAGGATGGAGATGGCCTTGTTGGCCCTAACCCCGTAACTGAAGTTCTCATCCCTTAGAGCCTCGATCGCTTCGGTCGTGGCTCTCCTTATATTTCTTGGGACACTCCTATCTTGAGAAATCTTATCGAGCCTTTGGATGGCCTCTGATAGGAACTGCTCATACTCCTTAATCTTCTGGGACTTCTTGGTGGCCATAACAATCACCTCCGAATCAAGCAGACTCCGATAGGATCGCGCTTCATCGACTTAAAAAATTATTACCCAAGTGATTAAGCTAAGGGGAGCACTGGATGTCGGGGAGCGTGGGGCCTGAAGAGAGAAGCAGAAAGCTGGCGGAGGCCCTGCTCAAGGGATGGAAGATGCTCCCCGAGACCTGCCCCGTCTGCGGATCTCCCCTCTTCGAAACTCCAGGTGGAGAGGTTGTCTGTGCGGTATGCGGAACCAAGGTCATCTTGGTAAGTTCGGAGGAAGAGGTGAGAGTAGAGGAACAGAGATTGGTGTTGGAGAGGATCATGAGGGACCTCATAAGACATTTGGACAGGATACTTCATGAGGCAGGTGAGGAACTGAGTGACGACGACATATCAAGGATAAATTCTCTACTGGAGGCGATCGAGAAGGCCAGCTCTATCTACAGGAGCTTATCTCGTCAGGAAAGGAGGCGTAAACTATCTTAGATTCCCAGCTAGACTCCTGAGCCTTTTCCATGATCTTGGAGATCAGTTCGTCGTATCCAATCCTAGATAAGCCCTTCTCGAGTTTCAACGAGACCAACGCGCCTCCTTCAACCCCCCGTATATCTACTCGGTAGATGTCCCTCTTGAGGTGAATGGCCCTCCCCCCACTTATGTAGTAGTAACCTAACGTCACCCTGAACTTGTGAGTCTCCCCTACGGGATCCTCGGGACCGTGGAGGACCTTTATGACATGCTTAACCGCGTTCCCTCCCTGAAAAGGGGAGGGCTTTCCTCCCTCCTCCAGTAGAATTACCTCGTATGACACGTAACCCTTCTTCACTTGGGGGGTAGAGCCCGACCAGAGTTCTCTCTCCTCGTGAGTCCCGTGGAGTCTCGATAGTCCTATCAGGGTCATTGACAGAACCTTCCTGCAGCTCTCTCCGCACACTAAGAACTCCTTACCTAATATGGGGGACCCCCGCACTACAACTGAACCTCTAAGTTAAAAATGGTTCTCGGCAACCCCGACATGTCAAAGTAGATCTTCAGGACGTCTGTCTTTCAATATCTCTCTCACCCTGTTCCTATAGGGTGGCCATGTGTAGACCCTCACCATCCTAGGCAAAAGGTTTCTCAGTCTGCTCAAGACAGGAGAAGCCTCTAAGGGATCTAGTAGGGAGCCATTTCTCCATAGGAGGGGAAGATCTGTTGATTTTATGAACTCTATACGGGGGGAGTCCACCACGAGATCGTCCTCCTTCAGGCCCGCGCGGTTCGCTATTTGGGATTTCAGGTCGGAGACCTCTTCTTCGGAAAGGGATGTGTCGTACCACTCCTTCGCTAATTTGAGTATGTATCGCCTCATCAGTCTATCCATTATCTCCTTGCTCCTACCGTCTCTCCTGAGGATATCCCACATGGTGTAGTCGTCTAGGTGAAGGAATGCCTCCGGATCGTCTAAGCACCTCGGGAGATCCAGTCTGTCAATCACCGACAGCATCGCCCTCTCCAACATCAGTTGGACGGCTCTTGATGTCTTATGGTAGTAGACTGTCCTGAAAGATAGTAGTCGGGCCATTAGGAGGGATTCCACCGCTTCTAGAGCTCTGGCATTGATGACGAGGTCCCCATTAACTTCCAGTGAGTTAAGTGCGATCCTATGAATATCGACACTATAACCAGCTCCCGTGTGATAGGAATCCCTAACGGTGTAGTCCATTTTATCTGCATCCACTGAGGAGTTTATTATCCTAGATAAGCTCCTCCTGGGGTGAACGCCCTTTATCAGGTCGGTTACCTCGTTAACTCCCACGCCCCACCTTTCCAGGATGTCCGATATCTCGGTCCTCTTTATGAGGTGGACGCTCATCTCCTCGTGCGTCATGCCCAGAGACCTTCCCAAGACGGGTTCAAATGAGTGAGAGAAGGGACCGTGGCCTATGTCGTGGAGTAGGCCTGATACTCTCAGAAGAGTTACTATATCGTCGTCTCCGGATTGTTCGCTTATTCTCTTTCCCATGAGCCCTGCTAGATGCATCACGCCGAGTGAATGCTCGAACCTCGTGTTCATTGCCCCTGGATAGACGTACTCCGATCCAGGGAGCTGCTTTATCCTCCTCAACCTCTGAAGCGGTAAGGTGTCCACTATCTCAAGCTCGAGGCGAGTCAGCTCTATGTAGCCGTGGATGGGGTCTTTTATCGATTTGACGTACTTCCCCATCACTGGTGCTCCTCCAAGAGCTTCTTGTACTCTTCGGGTGAGAGGAGGTTCTTTATCTCCTTCTCAGCCTCCGGTCCCACCTTTATGGCGAGAATCCACCCCTCTCCATAGGGATCCTCGGTTATTGTCTCCAAGCCCATCGGAATTTCATCGCTTCCCTCCTCGACCACGCCGACTTCTCTGTTCAACTCGGAGATCTCACCCGATAGTGGGGCGTATATCTTCTCGGTGGTTTTACTGCTCTCCACCAGTCCTATGGGCTCCCCTTGGCTGACCCTAGTTCCCACCGGCTTGACCTCGAGATATGTAATATCACCCAATTCCTCCACGGCATAGGAGGTCAGGCCCATTCTGGCAATATCACCCTCCAGCTTGACCCATTCGTGGGTCTTGGTATAGTACCTGTCCTCGGGGACCTCGTGCATGTGATCACCGAGTAGGATGACTCCTATTCCTTTTAATCCTTAGATGATTATCGCGGGGATTCTAGGCCAAATTCGGTTATTTTGAAGGCTGCTTGACCTGGAGGCAGGTAAGAGGAGTCCTCCAAAGATACTATCACTAGGTTCTTCCTGGCCTTCCTGAAGTACAGGGTGTTGTGAGGGACATGACCGAGAACAAAACCGCCCTTAGAGGTGATCTCCTTACCCCATCTGACAGCATGAGCCGTGATCAGGATCACCGCGCCCAGTTCCGCGATCCTTCTCACGAGCATCAGCACCTCCTGGAGCTCTTCCTGCCTCTCTCTCAGGCCATCTAACCCTTTATATCCCCTGAAAGGGTAGGATATTGAATCCACGCAGATGAACCTGCTGGTACCCTCTTTGACGAAGTCAGAGGAGAGCTTGAGGGCTACCTTCAGTTGGGATACACCTGGAGCCGAGAACACCCTCACCCTAGATAGATCCCTGTCCGCGAGGCCGTTACTGTATAGGAACGCCTTCATTCTCTCCGGAACGAAGGTCCCCTCCGTATCCAAGAATATGGCTTCCTCAGAGGCTATACCTCCCTCATGCTCATTTAGTAAGGATCTAGCTGTCATATGGAGACAGAACTGCGTTTTACCCGAGGCTGGAGGTCCGAATATAGCGTTTATGGTTCCTATTTGGAATCCCCCGCCCAGCAGGTCATCTAACCCCTTGATTCCAGTGCCCAGGATGGGCTTCTCTTCCTTTAGGAGTTCATCGGCAGGTACGGGTTTGAGTAGAATTGAGGCGACTGTGTCCAATATCTCCCTAGCAACCTTCCTATCGATAGCCAGCTCACCAGCAAGCTGCCTTTCAGAGATGGTGAGCAGGTCCCTAGCCGATATACCTTTGTCGATGAGCTTCTTCAGGTACTCATCGGGGATCCTCCCTCTGAGGAAGGAGAGGTCTTCGGATCTCAATGATCGACCCCCTTCAACCCTAGTCTGTGCGCTATCACGTTAGTGCCCTTATGGAGCGCGGGAGTCACCACCAAGAGGAATAGAATGGACCCCATGTCCAGAGGTTCCACGGGATAAGCGAGAAGGATGGAAGCTATTAGGAATCCCTCTTGATCGAGAAGGGGGGCAGAACCACCAGCCTCTATTCCCATTCTCCTTTTTACGAACGAGCCTAGAGAATCCCCCAGCATAGCACCCAAGGAGAGGAGGAAGCCCGCCAGGGACCTCCCCTGTAGGCACCCCACCAATGTGCCAATCAGTATCCCGGAGGCGAAACCCTTGATGGTCTTGTGGTCTCCAAGTATCCTCCTTCCATCTAGGAACTTTCTCCCCATGTCCAAGGGTCTCCCCCCTCCGAAAATGACCGGTGACATGTTAGCCACGTATGAGGGTAGAATGTACCAGAGGGATTTCAGTATCAGGATCGTCAAATCTAACATCATTTATCACCTAACGAAGGTCACCTCATCGAAAACCTTCAGGAACTGGGCATCCAATTGAGTAAACGATGTATAAGCCCTCACGCGTGAGGGAGTTTGTCTCTCGAGGAACCTCAGCAGATTCATGGCTATCAAGAATTTCCTTCTAGCGCTACCGAACTCATTAGAGAGGCTCAAGGACACAGCGTACGGTCCGTATGCCTCATCAATGAATCCCTCATATTTCCCGAGCAGGTGAGCAAGCATCAGGAGGGGGTCTATTCCCCCCGATAGGGTAGCATCTATTAACAAGAGGTCTCTCTCCCGTTTGAAGACCTCTCCGAGCATTCGGAGTGTGTACCCCTCGAAGGATACTAGGGCTACTTTAGAACCCACCCTCAGAGATTCCTCAATATCTCTCCTCAAGAGGCTTCCCTTCAGGTGAGATGGTGCTGCTATTAACTCCATCGAGGGGCACCCTTGCATCTCCAAGTAAGTATCCGTTTGAGCTAAAGAACTCATCGGCTAACTGGGGTACATCCTCCAAGGATGTAACCTTGACCCTCTCCCTCAGCCATCTGGGGAACAGGTTCAGGCACAGCTTGAACCTACTATCCGCGAACACAACAAATCCTAAATCATCGGATGACCTTATGGGTCTAGCTGCCGCTTGCGCCGCGGACCTACACGCTATTAGGAGCTCGGGATTGTCGAGCCTCGAGTACCTTCTCCATAGAGAAAGTGTGAGGGACCTGACGATACCGGGTTTCATGAACTGCATCCCCACAATCACAGATGTGGACATGTAGGGCCCTGGGAAATCCTCACCCTCGCTGTTCCTGCCTCCCTGAACCCCCAGAAGTATAGCTCCCTCTCTCCAGGACCTCTTGTATCTCTCGATGAGGTAGGCCCTCTCCGTCTCCCGCATTCCCTTTCTCTCAACGAAGATGGGTCTGTCAACGAGCTCCTCCAAGCCGGCGTCAAGCAGTCCCTGTACGATGTCATATGAGGAGGCAAACACTCCTATGTTCCCGAATACTCTGTGGGATAGGTCCGCTAGAGCAGTGGCTAGTCTGTAATACTCATAGCTGTTCCTCTCCTCGAATCTCGTGGTGAAGTCCTTCGTTATGTACGCCTCTAGGCGGCCCCATCTCGGTAAAGACACCCCTCTGTAGTTAGCTTCCACTAAGAATTCTCCCCTAGACTCCCTCCCACCCCATGTCCCTGATATTAGAACGACCGATTCGTACTTGCTGAAGATCTCCTCTAGGGTGCCCCTAGGTCTCCTGAGTAGAATGAGCCCCTCGCCGGATAGAAAGATCTTTTCTGCTTCTAGAGCCTCATCCCTCAGCCATACCAGGGTCTCTCTAACCTCTTTAGGGAGGGTCCCCTCGCAGACCAAGGAGGCAGCTAGATACCTCTTGGGAAGAGCGACGTAGCTCAGCCTCGATCTCTTAAAGTAGGACAGCAAATCTCTAATCCTCCAGCAGTGATGTGCGATCGAGTTGAGTAGGTCCTGCTCTATCGTGATCAAGTGGTTAGACAGCCAAGCTTTCTTCAGGTTGTGACCCTCATCTATCAGGATCGATCTCCTGCCTCCGAGAGTTCCTTCCACGAACGTCAGCAAGCCTTCGTCCATGAGATATGCGTATGACGCGACCACCACATCGTAGCCCCCTCTAGCTATGGTCCTGAGGGATTCGTAATACGGGCATCCGCTTCCGCCCAAACTTAGGGGATCAAAGCACCGCTCCGGCTTTCTCTGGCTGGTCCTGGCGAAATAGGGGCACTTTCCCTCTTCTCTAAGTTCATCGCATCTCTTATTGAACAGGCGGTAGTTTGCGATGCGGTTGGCCCTCCAGTTTAAACATAGCTCCCTCTTGCCCCTCAAGGCAGCTACCTTGACCATGCCGAACCTTCTACATTCATCTAACACACGATCTATCTGGCTGTGGGTCCTGACGAGGTACAAGAAAGTAGCTCCAATCCTTTGTGAGAGATATTCCATGGCGGTGAGGACGGTGGCTGTCTTACCTATCCCGTTTGGGGCTTCTATGAGTGTTAGACCCCCTTCACTCAACGAACGACACAGGTAAGCCAAGAGCTCCCTCTGTCCCGGCCTGAACTCATCGAAGGGAAAATGCCTTTCAATTCCCTCGCACACCTTGAGATTGTGGGTGAGCAATATATACGAGAAAAGGCGCAAAATTGGGTTAATAGTAAACCCCATAGCCGGGCTCGGCGGTCCTCTCGGTAGGAAGGGCACGGATGATCCTAAGACTGTTGCTGAGGCACTAAGGAGAGGGCTCAAGAAGACCTCCTTAGAGAGGGCTTCTAGGGCTTTGAAGTTCCTCAGGGATATCGACGTGATCGTATATGCTCCAAGGGGAGAGATGGGCGAGATTTCCGTTATCTCCGCTGGTCTGGGACCTAAGTTCATCCCTCTAGAGTACACGCCCTCCAGTCCCAGCACGAGGGAGGATACGCTGAGGGCAGCTGAGGAGATCGTCAGGAAGGGCGTTGACCTCCTCTTGTTCTCAGGTGGAGATGGGACGGCGGCCGATGTGTTGAGAGCTGTGAATCACAGGCTGGTGGTCCTAGGTATACCTTCAGGCGTCAAGGTGTTCTCGTCCGTGTTCGCAAAGACTCCAGAGGATGCTGGGAGAATAGCGAGGGATTATTTAGAGGGAAGATTGGATGAGACCGTAGGAGAAGTTGTTGATATACCGGAGGAGGACTACAGGAGTGGCTCCTTCTCCCCCAGGGTTATCGGTACGTTGAGGATACCTCGCTCCCATTTGGTGCAGGGCAGTAAGAGCTTGGAGGCTCCGGATGAGATAGTGCTCGAGGGGATCTATAGGTACATCAGCAACAGATTGGAAGCAAGGGATCTGATCGTTCTAGGCCCGGGCAGAACTGTGAGCTTCATAGCCGCCAAGATGGGCTACGAGAAGAACCCCTCAACTGTGGATGTGATTGTGGGAGGGGAGTACTTGGAGGATGTAGATTACTTCGAGATGGAATCCGTCGTCGAGAGATCCTTGGACAGGCCATTAGTGATTCTAACCCCAATAGGGGGGACCTCGTTCCTACTTGGAAGGGGGAACCACCAGCTCATACCTGCCATAAGGAGAGCCGACTGGAGGGAGGATGTCCTGATAGTCTCGACTCCCTCAAAAATCAGGGGCACAGAGGAGCTGCTTATAGATGTGGATGAGCCCCTCCAGAATGTCCCTGAATATGTCAGGGTGATAATAGGTTACAGGGAGGAGAAAATAGTTAGGGTGAGGTTGACTCAGTAGAGCACGTAGGCTCTACCCAAGGCATCCTCTATTACACTAACGGGGTCGTACTGTCCGTCCACGGCCGTTATACCTGTGCTGATCACGGGTTGGATCGGCCCCACCCTTTCCGGCCCGAGGACATCGGGGGACTTTATACCCGTCAGTAGGAGTATCACCCTCACGCTGTCTCCGAGCTGCTCGTCCATGTCAGCTCCTATCTTTATTATGGCATCGCTGGACATCCTAGACGCCACTATCTCCGTTATCTGGTGGACTTCCGTGAGTTTGAGGTTCCTCCCTCCGTACACGACTACCAGGGCTCCCTTGGCTCCGTCCGGGGAGATCTCTATCAGCTGGTTCCTGAGAGCCATCTTGACCGCCTCCTCTGCCCTCCTCTTTGGATCGCTGGACTCCCCTATTCCCACAGCTGCCACTCCTCCGGCGGACATGAGCGTCCTTATGTCGTTGAGATCCACATTCACCATGGTCCTCTTCCTGATGATCTCAGCTATCCCCTTCACCATTATGGCGAGGGTGTAGTCAGCCATCACGAAGGCCTTATCTATCGGGAGTTCGCCAGCCAGATGCAGGAGCTTGTCGTTGGATATGAGCACGACCGTATCAGCCCATTTTCTGAGCTGTCTTATTCCCTCCTGAGCTATCTTGTATTTGTGCCTCCCCTCGGTCTTGAATGGGAGGGTAACGAAGCCTATCACCTTAGCCCCCTTGTCCTTAGCTATCTTCGCGACGATAGGGGCGGCACCCGTCCCGGTTCCACCTCCCATACCCGCCGCTATGAAGACCAGATCCGGTCTGCTTCCCAAGGCATCCGAGATCTTGTGAGAATCTTGCTCTGCGCAGGCTCTCGCTACTTCTGGCCTTCCGCCCGCACCAAGACCGTTGGTTATGTTTTCCCCTATGAGTATCTTATGGGGAACCTCCACGCCATCCAAGTGTACCTTGTCCGTGTTTATGGCGACGAGCCTGACCCCCTCGACGCCCAGCTTATTCAGGTTGTGGACGGTATTTGAGCCGCATCCTCCCACCCCGACTATGACTATGTTGCCAGCGGAGTAGTCCTCACTCTTCACCGGAGTGTCCAAGGAGTCGATAGCCCTCGCGGCGTCCATCATCGGCATGCCGGCCTCATCGTCAGTGGGACCGTTGAAGATCCTCCTGAAAAGGTCCACCATCTCCCTTCCTTGAGAAGATCCGGTCTCCTGCATCTCCTCAAACATCAGTAGGCCACACCTCCAGCGTTTCTTCTCTTATATTCCCTTATGAGGAGCCTTATAGCCTCCCTTATGGCCTCGCTCTTGCTCGTGAAACCGACCTCCTGAACCAGTTTCTCCAGTTCCCTCATAAGGGAGTGAGGTATATGGAACGATACTACTACCATGATACCACCGAGATCAATCCAATATACGTGACCTTAAGGTATGGTTAGGATAACTGAGTAGGATGTCGTAGTGTCGTTGTTAATATTTCCATGGTGGATCTTTTATATAGTAATGTAACTTTTTAGAGTGACAAATCAATGTTTTCTGAAAGTTAGACAGCAAGCAAGTAGTGCAGTGCGGACTGAAAAAAGAAGGTCCGGTACTCTCTAGAATCGGCTTTGAGATGCAGTTTTCTTGTGAATATGACTAGCGATTTGTAGCATGATCACTATCATTTCCACTCCGCGTTTACGACATGGAAGTGCCATAGTGTTAAGATAATCTGGGTGGTGTAATATCTGATGCCGATGCCTGCAGAGGGCTTGATACCCAACGCCTCAGGCCTTGCTACCTCTAAGATGCTGAATTATCTGGGCATTGATAAGTTAGAGGATTTATTTTCCGATGTCCCCAGTCCCATTTTAATGAACGAGCCTGCTGAAATCGGGAGACCTCTAACACAATCTGAAGTGGAAGCTCTTTACTCTGAAAAGCTGGAGAAGAATGTATCCGTTAAACTGAGCTTCATGGGAGGAGGGATGGCTGATCACTACGTGCCTCCCTTGGTTGATGAAATAGCGACCAACCAAGAGTTCTACTCCTCGTATACACCCTATCAGCCCGAGATATCTCAGGGGATACTACAGACGCTCTTTGAATACCAGTCGCTCATGGCGGAGCTGCTGGGCATGGATGTGGTAAATGCCTCCCTTTATGACTACGCCTCCGCATTGGGCGAGGCTGGGAGGTTCTCCGTCAGGATCACCAAGAGGAAGAAGATCCTGCTCGCGACGACCATCCATCCGGAGAGGAAGGCTGTACTGAAGACCTACATGGAACCCCTCGATGTCCAAATAGTTGAGATCGATCGGGAGGCTAGCGGAGAGATCTCTCTCGATGAATTATCGGCTAAGATGGATGAGGACGTAGGCATGGTTTATCTGGAGACTCCAAATTTCTTCGGCGTGGTTGAGAGGAAGATTGAGGATGTAGCTGATATGGTCCATTCTAAAGGGGCACTTCTCGTCGTTGGAACCGATCCCTTACTAGCTGGGATAGTTAAGCCCCCTGGAGAGCTGGGAGCGGACGTAGTGATTGGAGAAGGACAGCACTTGGGCGGATACATGAGCTATGGAGGTCCATCACTGGGCATATTCGCGGTGAAGAGGAGCTTTAGGCATATCAGACAGCTTCCCGGAAGATTGATAGGGATGACCAAGACCGTGGATGGGAAGTATCGCGGTTATACCATGGTCCTTCAGACGAGGGAGCAGCATATCAGACAGGAGGAGGCCACTTCGAACATAACAACCAACTCCTCGTTGATGGCCGTGAGAGCAGCGATCTACCTGGCATTGCTGGGGCCTGATGGTATCAAATCCGTCGCCGAGAAGATCCTATACAATACAGAGTACCTCAAGAGGAAGTTAGGCGATCTCCCATGCTTCAGCGTCCTGTTCGAGGACTCTCTTCATTTCAAGGAGATTCCCGTCATGTCTGAAGTATCTTGGAGTGAAGTGAACAGCTGGCTGTTGAGGAATGGGATCTTGGGGGCCTTCCAAGTATCCAGACTGTTCCCGGACGTTGATCCGACTGGAAAGCTGGGCCTGCTCTCAACAACGGAGAAACACCGGCTTGCTGACTTGGATATATTCTTGGGACTGATGAGGGAGGTGTGCTCATGAACCGGAGATACGTACAGGCCAAGTGGCAGCTCAGCGAGGGAGTCCTAGAACCCACCGTCTTCGAGTTGGGGGAAATTGGAAAGGGGGGTGTCGTAGTCGCTAGAGTGGAGGACGAGCTACGGAGGGAAGTGGGAGAGCTGGATGACTTGATCCCCCGAGATCTCCAGAGAGGAGCTATAGGATTGCCTGGACTGACCGAGCCGGAGGTGGCCAGGCACTACAATCATCTGGCCCAGATGAACTACGGGGTCGACAGCGGCCCGTACTGGTTGGGCTCGTGTACGATGAAGTACACGCCCAAAGTTGCGATGAAGCTGGAGTCCCATCCATCCCTCAGGAACGCGCACCCCTATGCCCCCGAGGAGACGGTTCAGGGAATACTGGAGGTCCTCTACGAGCTTCAGGAGATGCTTTCCTCAATAACGGGATTGCCCAAGTTCACTCTACAGCCAGCAGCGGGGGCTCACGGTGAGCTAGTCGGGGCCCTGATCATAAGAAAGAGGTTTCTTGACCTAGGGGAAAGAAGAGATGAAATTCTCATCCCGGAATCTGCCCATGGATCCAACTTCGCCAGTGCAGCGATGGCCGGATTCAAGGTGGTCAGGATTCCGCCCTCCGAGGAGGGCACTGTGGACATGGGAGCATTGAAAGCAGCCATAAGCGAGAGAACTGCTGGGATGATGATAACCAACCCCAACACACTAGGCATATTCGAGAGTGATATACTGGAGATAGCGGATCTCCTACACTCTAATGGCAGCTACCTCTACTACGATGGAGCGAACCTGAACGCGATAATGGGATGGGTACGCTTGTCCGACATGGGAGTCGATCTAGCCCATCTCAACATACATAAGACCTTCAGCGCGCCTCACGGTGGGGGAGGTCCAGGCGCTGGAGCTGTCGGGGTCATAGAGGAGCTAGCTGATTATCTCCCCGTCCCCGTAATAGTGAGGGAGGGTGACACCTATCGCCTAGATTACGACCTCCCCAAGAGCATAGGGAGGGTCAGGATGTTTCACGGAAATATAGGTGTCCTCATGAAGGCGTGGGGTTATCTAAAACTGCTGGGAAGCGAGGGTGTGAGGCTCTCATCGGGAATAGCCGTTCTTAACGCGAACTATGCCAGGAAGAGGCTCATGGACATGGGGTTTGAGGTTCCTTACGGAAAGGACAGGCCGTGTAAGCACGAGTTCGTCATATCCCTGTCCAGATTCAGGAGGGAGTATGGGGTCAGGGCGCTCGACTTCGCCAAGGCGTTGATGGATAGGGGGGTGCATCCACCGACCATGTACTTCCCGCTCATAGTTCAGGAGGCGTTCATGATGGAGCCTACGGAATCGGATAGCTTGGAAGAGCTGGATGCCTACGTGGATGCCATGGGTGAGCTCGCCGATCTGGCTAAGAGTGACCCAGAGGAGTTGCTCAGCGCCCCCAAGAACACGGCCATTGGCAGGATCGATGATTCGTTCGCGAACAAGAGACTGTGGTTATCTTGGAAGGTATATAAGGAGAGAGAGGGCAGCTAACACGACCTCGATCCCGAGAATAGCTTTCACCAGCTCGTACTCCCTATTAACCCCTATTTTGATGAGGAACCACGCCAGCGACTTGTTCGGTGGAGGGATCAGGGTCCCATCAGGTTCGACCCTAGTGGGGATCTTCTTCTCGGTTCTTCCCCAACTTATGAGTTTCAGGAGGAAATCGAATCCGTGGGGAATGGTCATTATTATTAGGGGCCAGTAAACTCCTCTCTGAGCTGAAATGAATCCTATGAATCCTCCTAAGAGGAACGTCAGGATGTTCCCCGGAAACGCTTTGGCGGGATACCAGTTGTAGGGAAGGAAGGCTAGTATCACGGACACTGAGATCAGCAGGGCGATCCCGTAGGCGTCACCCCTTGCGAGTAATAGGATCGCCAACGCCAGGTATATTATGAAGGAGGACCCTGCTTCGAGGCCGTTGAATCCAGCGAGGGTGTTGAAGGCGTTGGTCACGTAGATCCCGAATAGGGTCACCGCAACTATCTGAAGGAGCGGATCCTGGTGGAAGGGTGGGAATGGCTTCAGTGAGCTGTGGAACACAAGGAAGGGTACGCCAGATAATACGATCTTCTCCATATTTTTAAGGCCGATAAAGTCGTCTATAAGGCCCATTGAGGCGAAAAAGACTGCAGCAGTAATCAAAGGGTAAGCTTCGACTGAAAGGATTAGGGAGGTCGCTGCCAAGACCCCTATTAAGGTGAATGCCGCTGGCAATCCCCCTATCTTGACTCCCCACGATTCACGAGGTTTATGGAGATCCCTCGAAACGAGTTTCCTCCTCCTAGAGATTTTCTCCCAAGTCCCGGTGAGCAGGTAGGTGACCGCGAAGCCCGTCAATATCAGACATACGCTGGCGGTGATGCCGACTACTGGATCAGCTGGAAGCATCTTTTTATCGGTGCTCACCGGTTGGCTACTGATAAAAATGCTAACTTGGATCTCCCTAACAGCGCTTGCGATGGTGCTATCCCTCGTCGCGTCTGAGCTGTTTCATCGGACTTTGATCCCTAGGCTAGTGAGCAGGGGATACATTTCCGAGGATGTCCACAAGCCGGGTAGGCCCAAGGTCCCGGAGCCAGCGGGACCCGCGGTCTATCTGTCCTTCGCCATATCTATGATGGTCGTATCGCATCTGGCTGGCAGCGTGGCACTTGAGGGAGTTGTCGCCTCAACTGGGTTGGCCTTTCTCATCGGACTGCTGGACGATCTGTCCCCTTTAGGTCCCAAAACGAAACCTCTGCTTCTGATCCTGCCTGCCCTCTTATTAGCGGTGAGTGGGGAGATAGTTCCGAGGCCTTACTTGCCCATACTGGGTAGAGCGAGGCTTTACTACACCTACTGGATCGTGCTGGCCACCATGTTCACCGTATTCTCCAACGGTGTTAACATGATGGATGCGCTTAATGGTATGATGCCCTCCTCTGTCTTCGCTTCTACCCTGCCCCTAGTGCCTGTGCTGATCGCACTGGGCAGCTACACGGGCCTGATATCACTCATCGCCCTGTACGGATCCCTGATACCCTACTACATAAGGAACAGGTATCCAGCTAAGGTATTTGGTGGCGACTCCAATTCCCTCTTCGTCGGGGCCGCCCTCGCCTCGGTAGCGGCCATATCCAACACTGAGGCCTTCTTCGCTATATCGCTGCTCCCATTCATGGTTTCGGGTTTCTCCATCCTGGCCTCGATAGGGGGGTTGCTGGAGAGGAGGGATATAAGGGTCCGACCAGTCATCGTGGAGGGAGGGGTTATAAGAGCGAATCCTGATAAAAAGGCACCAATCTCCCTCATAGCCATACTGACGAGTTACGAGGGCAAAGTTGAACCTCGTATAGTTAAGGAGGTCGTCGCTATATCGTTAATCTCAGGGCTGCTTTCCTGCTTCACATTCTTCCTCCTCACCCCGAGGTGAAGATCGTGGATAAGGGATTTCTCCTAGCCATCTATAGCGTTATATCGGGATGGATACTCATCTTGATGTCGCTCTCCTTGATCAAAGTGCTGATCATGACTCTGGGGACTAAGGGGTTCCTCATCGCCCTAATAGAGGTTGTAGTCGGCTTCTCGGCTCTTGGCGGAGCTCTCTACCTTTGGTATCTCACGCTCAGGGCCCTGTTCCTGAGGGTAAAATCGTCACCGGGGAAGGGCCATGGTGGGCCCGGGGGGACTTGAACCCCCGACCTCCCGCTTTTCCTCTGGGGTCCCTGTAGCGGGAGCCGCCATATAAGGCGGGCGCTCTATCCAGTCTGAGCCACGGGCCCCAGCCCTGATCGATAAAGCACTGGACCTATATATAAGGATTAGCTAGGCTTCATGGAGATGACATGAGTTCGACAATCCCGGAACCCGCCCATAAGGTGTGGATAGAGGAGCTTGCAGAGGGTAGATTTGAGGACATATCGATCAATCAGGTGCGCTACTTCCGATTGCCTTGGGGGAGCGTCTCCAAGGTCAGGGTTATGGGATTGGTCATCAATTCATGGATGAACGATGATGGCACCTTCGCGTGGATAGAGATACACGATGGAAGCGGGAGCATTCAAGTCAAGGCTTGGGAGGAGGACATAGACAGGATCACAGATCCTAACACGGGTAAGTTGCTGAAAACTGGTTCTCTAGTAGATGTGATAGGGAGAATAAGGAGCTGGAGGGACACCCTCTACCTCTACCCTGTTCTCGTAATCAGGGTGAGGGATCCCAATGCCATTTTCCTCAGAGAATTGGAGATTTTAAGGAGGAAGTTAAGGTATCAAGCTGCTCCTAGAGGCGCTTCAAGAGGAGAAGTACTTAGCTTGAGGACTATAATCAAATTACTCAAGGAGATAGGTCCTTTAGATAGTGGAGAGATGGCCGACCTCCTCAAGGTCGATGAGGGTCTGCTCATCGTCCAGCTCCATGAGCTGGAGGACTTAGGTTTAATATACGAGGATAATGGAAAATACGTGTACGTTGGATGGGGTGATAAACATGTCAAGCAAGGAAGAGTATCTGGAGATGCTTAGAGAGGCTAGGAAGCAGCTACCTGCCGTTGTGGTTAGTGGGGAGAGGTTCACGCCTCCAAAGCCTATAATAGCGATAGAAGGAAAGCAGACTCACATAGTCAACTTCAAAGAGATAACTACCGCCTTGAACAGGGATCCCAAGCTCCTAGCTAGGTATCTGTCCAAGGAACTGGGTTCTCCCTACTTCCTAACCGAGGACGGCAGGAAGCTAATACTGAGCAGGAGGATAGATCCCAGGCAGGTGGAGAACAGGGTAGAGAGATTCATCAGGACCTACGTGATATGCCCTCACTGCGGCAGGCCTGACACGGTCATAGTGAAGATCAAGAAGGCTTGGGTTCTCAGGTGCCAGGCTTGCGGTGCGGAGACTCCGATACCTAAGATCTGAGAGGGAGGGATTCTTTGCGTAAGAAGAGAGCAGTAAAAAAGAAGAAGAAAGGAAGCGACGTCGAGAGATCCTTAGATGCCGAGATGGAGGAGCTCCTTCCTGTGGAAGAGGAGCTTGAGATCTTCGGTAGGGTGCTGGAGCCTCTAGGGAAGGGGCACTTCAGGGTGGAGTGCGCGGACGGGGCCATCAGGGTGTGCAGGGTAAGGGGCAAGCTTAGAGGGAGGAGATCCTGGATAAAGAGAGGAGACATCGTGCTCGTGTCAATATGGCCCTTCAAGAAGGATAGGGGAGATATAGTAGTCAGATACACGCATCAGCAGGTTCAGTGGCTGGTGGAGAAGGGATACATACCCGAGGACTGGGCGCTCTATAAGGAGGGCTGATTCGAGGGAGATTTCAGCTTGTCCGACAGGTTCGAGGAGCTGGAGGAGAGGATAGAGGAACTGCTGGAGAAGGACCGCAGCAAGAAGAGGATTAAGGATGAAGAATATTTCAAGGTAAGGCAGTTAGCCTTCGACAACAGGACGATAAGGGCCCTCCTGAAGCTGTTCAATAAGGGAGTACTGGACGACCTGACGTGGGTCATAAGCGCTGGGAAGGAATCCCTAGTCTTGGCCGGAAGGGGATCCGAGGGCGAGCTAGCGATCAAAATATACAGGATCTATACTGCTAACTTCAGGAAGTACTTGGATTACATCATAGGAGATCACAGGTTCCCCCCTGTCAAAGACCGAGACAAGATCATACCCCTATGGGCGAAGAAGGAGTTTAGAAACCTCAAGAGGCTGAGGGATGTTGGAGTGAGGGTGCCCAAGCCCGTGGATGTCGTAGGGAACGTGCTGGTGATGGAGTTCATAGGTAGAGACGGGGTACCTGCCCCCCTCCTGAAGGACGCTGATCTAGGGGATCCCGAGAGATACCTCGAGGAGATACTTGAGGATATAGAGAGGTCGTACTTAGAGGCGGATCTAGTGCACGGGGATCTCAGCGAGTATAACGTGATGGTGTGGGAGGACCATCCTTGGATCATAGATGTGTCCCAAGCGGTGGTCACAGCTCATCCTCTATCCTTCTCACTGCTCCTCAGGGACTTGGAGAGGGTCACCTCATTTTTTAAAAAGCGATACCGGATAGATGTCCCGGACCCTTACAAGCTTGCCGAGGAGCTTGCTAGGACTAAGGAAGTTTGAGAGGGGGTCTTACTCTTGCAGGAGATCAGGGTCAGGATACCAAAGGACAGGATAGGAGTTCTGATAGGCAAGAGGGGTTCCACCAAGGCCATGATAGAGGAGCTCACCGGAGCCGAGATCTTGGTTGACAGCGGAACCGGCGAGGTCCTAATAAGGTTCCCTGAGATTCCGGAGGATCCTCTAATGCCGATGAAGCTCGAGTCGGTGATACGGGCGATAGGCAGGGGTTTCAATCCCGAGATAGCGCTGAAGCTCCTGCAGGATGACTATGTGCTCGAGGTCATAGACATAAGGAGGTTCGTCGGTGCTAGGAAGAACGCATTAAAGAGAATGAGGGGGAGGCTAATCGGAGAGAAGGGGAAGGCCCGTTCCTACATAGAGAGCAGGACCAATACCCACATATCGGTTTACGGGCATACCGTCTCTATAATCGGAAGGACGTATGATGTCGTAGCCGCTAGAGAAGCGGTGTTCTCGCTGTTGGAGGGATCTATGCACTCCACGGCCTACAGGGCCATGGAGAAGAAGATAGCCGAGATGAGTAAGAGGGCAATGCTCGATGAGAGTCTGCTGAGGAAGGCCCTCAAGGAGACTATGAACGAGGAGAAGTGAGGTGTGTTTCCATGTCTGAAGACGTGAGGCTCGAGGAGATAAGTGCTGCGGATTTCTTCTACAGGAATAAGTCTCTAGCCGGGTTCGACAATCCCGTCAGAGCTACTTATACGATAGTCAGGGAGCTGGTGGAGAATGCCCTAGATGCGGCGGAGATGGCGGAAAATCCTCCTAAGATACAGGTAGTGATGACCGAATATAAGGAGAGGGACATGGGATCCCTGCCATGGTATAGGATCGTGGTCGCAGACAACGGAATAGGGTTAGGGCCGGACGAGATACCTAGGGCCTTCGGTAGGGTCTTCGTCAGCTCCAAATACAGGCTGATCCAGAGCAGGGGTACCTTCGGTCTCGGAGGAACCATGGCCCTTCTTTACGGGCAGATAACTACGAATATGCCGTTTAAGGTGACATCGGCCAAGAAAGGAGAGCCCGTTTACGAGATAACCATGATGATAGACATCCAGAAGAACGAGCCCGTGGTACTGGAGAGGAGGATCTTGAAGGGCATATCTAGGGCCTCCTTCACTGTAGTGGAATCCTACTTCGAGGGCAATTACCCCAGGGCCAAGAGGAAGATTGTAGATTACTTGCACCAGACGGCCATAGTCGTCCCCTACGCAGACATCTCCTTCATGGACCCGGAAGGAAACTTCTACGTATTCCCCCGAAGTACTGACAGATTACCTCCCCGACCCAAGGAAGCGCTGTACCATCCGAAGGGAGTGGATTTAGAGCTATTGCAGAGGCTGCTGCAGGCAACGAAGGCACGTACTCTCAAGTCGTTCCTAACTAGGCACTTCCAGAGGGTGGGGAGTAAGACCGCCAGCGAGGTCCTGAAGATAGCTGGTTTGCCCCCAGATAAGAAGCCCTCCAAACTCACGAAGGAGGAGATAGAGAGGCTGTTCCGTGCGCTGAAGAGTTACGACAAGTTCCTTCCACCGGATCCCAGCGTCTTATCCCCACTAGGAGCTGATCTCTTCGAGTCGGGTATAAAGAAGGAATTACAGCCTGAGTTCGTCAAAGCAGTTCAGAGGCCACCTTCAGTTTATGAGGCTCACCCCTTCATAGTAGAGACCGCCATAGCTTATGGTGGCCAGATAAGGCCTACAGGAGAGATACAGCTGTATAGGTACGCCAATAGGATACCTCTCCTGTACGATGTCTCGAGTGATGTATCCTATCAGATAATTAGGAGAATAGATTGGAGCAATTACGGTATAAAGAACCCTGAGGACGAGCCAATCGTCTTCTTCGTTCACATAGTCTCTACCAAGGTCCCATTCAAGACCGTCGGTAAGGAGTTCATAGCTAACGTGCCTGAGGTGGCCAAAGAAATCGAATTGGGGTTGAGAAACTGTGCTAGAGATCTGAGAATCTTCTTAAGTCGTAAGAGAAGGAAGGAGATGCTTAGAAGGAGGTACGAGCTGTTCAAGATGTACTACCAGATAATAGCGGAGACTTTGGAGGAACTGCTCGGCGAGCGTCCTCCTGTGGAGAATCTGCTGAATAAGTTGAGGGTTAAAGTAGGTGATGAGGATGGAGGAGATGGAGGTCAAGAAGAAAGCTCTTGAGCTAGCTAGGGAAATTGCTGAGAAGATAAAGCGGGGAGAGTTTCCCGAGATAGAGTATCCACCTAATAGTCAGAAGAACATACTGTTCGATGAGAAGATAGGCTACATATTCAGTCCTAAGACCTACAGTAAGATAAGAGGTTCAAGAGTGAAAAGCCTAAAGACCCTCACCGGCGTCCTATACGGGCTGAGCAGGGCATTAGATCACTTGGAGAACGGGCTTACCATGACGAAGAGGGACTTCTACTATGTACATAAAGTGGAGAGGCTTAAGGGAACTCTCTTCCCCGAGGATCAGAGGGAGACCGATGCAAGAATAGTGCTCATGGAGCTCATACTCGGAATGCCTAGGGAGGCCTTCTCAATAACCAGCGATCCTAGAGGATGGATCTACGGAGACATAGAACTCATTGACAGATCGGGAAGGGTCCTGAGAGCTGATCAGGTGGGAGAGATGGGTTACTCCGTACCGCCGAGGCCCGAGAACATAAAGTTCAAGAGGATAGGTGTCAAGGCAGTCGTCGCCATAGAGAAGGTGGGTCCAGCCAAGAACATGATCGAGTTAGGTATCCCCGAGGAGAGAAAGATCGCCATCGCGATTTTACAGGGACAGGCTTCTAGGAGCATGAGAAGGTTCCTGAGGATGCTATCGGATGAAGGAGTCCCCATCGCCATACTAACGGACTTGTCCCCTTGGTCTCTCAGGATAGCAGCCACCGTGATATACAACAGCATAAATTCCGCCCACATACCTTATCTAGCGTCTCCGGAGGCCAGATTCATCGGCATACTCACGAAGGATGTAGAGGAGGGATTCTTCAGGGATTATCAGTTCGCACTCGAGCCCCTCACTCCCGCGGATCTCAAGGCCGCTCAGGACAATCAGTTCCTCCCCAATCTCCAGAACGAGTTCTGGCAGAGGGAGAATAGGTGGTTCCTGGAGAAAAAGAAGAAGGCAGAGATAGAGATATTCAAGGCCATGAGTCCCACCGCTAAGAAGCTGAAGGAGCTATTCGTCGAGTACTTGAGGGAGAAGCTGGATGAGCACCTAGGGATAAGCATCTGATCTCCAAGGATCCCCTCTCTCCTATCTTCAATTCGAGAATTAGGGTCTCTCCTCGACGAGGGGCCTCATAACATTTTTATTGGGGTTACACTTATAGGTGGATTGGGCTCCGGTGGTGTAGCCCGGCCAAGCATAGGGGCCTTTCGAGCCCCAGACCCGGGTTCAAATCCCGGCCGGAGCACCAGCGGGGGTAGCCAAGCCAGGTCCAAGGCGCCGGATTCAGGGTCCGGTGGGCGTCAGGCCCGCGTGGGTTCAAATCCCACCCCCCGCACCACTTGTGATCAAATTTTATAGGGAGAACGATAACTAACCTGTTGAAGCCCCGTGGTGTAGCGGCCAAGCACGCCGGGCTTTGAACCCGGAGACCCCGGTTCGAATCCGGGCGGGGCTACCACTCCCTCCAACCAACCATCCCAAATGAGTGGTATGGATGTGCGACGCCAAGTTCCTTGTTGACTCAATGGGTGGAAAACTAGCGAAGTGGCTGAGAATACTGGGATGCGACACCGAGTATGTGGATCCCAGAGAGGAGGACTCCTTGATACTCAGGTCTTCAACCGGCAGGATACTGGTCACTAGGGATAGGGAACTCGTCAAAAGGGCGATTAACTATGGAATTAGGGTGATAAGTGTCCCCGAGCGATTGGAGGAGGCTCTAGCCATCCTGTCAGCGAGCGCTGGGGTAAAGTTGAGGATCGATCCCAGGGAGAGCAGGTGCCCGTTCTGCAACACCAAGCTAGATCTCATCAAGAGGGCTCACGTGGCCAAGGAGCTACCTAGGGAGGTCCTCCGCTCCCACATCAAGTTTCTGGTGTGCCCGTCCTGTGGAAATGTCTTCTGGTTCGGGACGCATTACTGGAATATGCTCAGGACCCTATCTGAAGTAAAGCAGAAAAGGGGTTCTCTCCAATACTCCGGGGGGACCGGTGATGACAGGTGACGGCAATGATTCGTGAGAAAACTGACCTACTCTGAGGTCCTCCCATGCAATTCGAGTCAGACCAAAGGAATTTATGTAGCTCTCCTCTCCCCCTCAGGGTGATACCACGGATAGACTATCGCTAGTGCTAAGGGGCGTGGCAGAGCCGCTGGATGAGTTCGTCATGACTCTGGATGAGATAAAGGAGTTACTCAAGACGGGACGGCACAACACCTACGTGGGTTATGAGCCATCCGGCCCGATCCACTTAGGAACGCTCATCACGCTCTACAAGCTGAAGGACATGGTGGAGGCGGGATTCCACGCAATAGCTCTAATGGCGGATATCCACGCCATCCTCAATCTGAAGGGGCCCAGGGAGCTCATAGAGGAAGTTTCAATGACCTATTGGAAGACGGTGTTCCACGAGCTTGGCTCCCCAGAAATAGAGATAAAACTAGGTAGTAGCTTCGAGCTGTCTCCCGACTACGTTTTAGACCTCCTCTCGCTCTCTCAGAGGGTGACTGCCAGAAGGGCCTGGAGGGCCATGTCGATAATAGCTAGAGAGCAGGAGGATCCCCTGGTATCCCACCACATCTACCCTCTGATGCAGGCCCTCGACATCCTGTACCTCCGGGTCAAGGTGGCCATTGGAGGGACCGACCAGAGGAAGATACATGCCCTAGCTAGGGACGTATTCTCGACGAATGTCCCCCTGAGGGTCGAGAAGTACGTACCGTCAGCCATACACACCCCGCTGCTGACGGGACTGACGGGGGGTAAGATGAGTAGCAGCGTTCCCAAGTCACACATAGCCGTTCACGATCCGCCTGAGATCATAAGGGAGAAGATAAAGCACGCTTACTGTCCCCCCGGATCTGAGGATCAGTATGATGAGGAGGGCAGATTGAAGAACCCGATACTCGGTATAATGAGGTATATAATACTTCCGAGATCCGGGAGCGTCGTCCTGCCGAAGTCTAGGTCTGCTGGCGGTGGAGAGATAGAGATCTCCAGCTATGAGGAGTTAGAGAGAAGTTACAGGAGGGGCGAGATACATCCACTGGACTTGAAGAACTTCGTGGCTGAGTATCTGGTGGACGAATTCGCTGGATTGAGGGACAAGCTGATGTCCGATAGTGGGTTGATAGAGCCCCTCTACAGGCTGCAGAAGTGGCAGAAGGAGAGAGGTTTGTTCGGGGACTTGGAGTGGAAGGAGGTCCTCAAATCATACCGCCCCTACTTGGGAGAGTCCATCTCGTAGGGTATCCCCCCGAAATTTTTAGGGGAGATACGGTCAGAAGAGAGGGGCTGTGATGATAGCTCCACAGACAGACTATCACAAAAATGAGGAGACTCTCCGCTCCTGAGCCCCCTTGATCGAGAAAATTGGGAAGAACGAGGAGATAGGTCAGGAGACCTTCTCCTGCAGGGCCTTGGCGGCTGCCGCCGCCTTCCTTATCAGCAGAGGTATGGTCTTGTCGCTCAGCCAAGCTGTCTCTAGGGCTAGAGCTAAAGCCCTTGCGACAGCCCTCTCCGTGAGAGGTCTCACCGTGTGCCTGTTTATCTCGCCCATCTCCAAGGCCAAGTTCAGTGCGGCAGAGTGGGCCCTGACGACCATCTCTATTATGTCCTCTTTGGTGATCGAGAGGATCTCCGGTAGGTAGAGGAGTCCGTCCTCGTCTATGGCAGCGGTCACCTTGAAACCGACCTTTAAAGGCCTTATGTTGAGATTCCTGAGTAGGTCCGCCACCTGCGGGGAGGCGGTCTCGCCCTTCTTTAGTATCGTGAAGTCCTCTGATATCGCTATCTTGCCTCCCTGTATCTTAGTAGGTATCCCCATGGCCCTCAGATCGGTGAGAATAGGTCCTGGAGCTATGTCCGTGGGACCCTTGGGTATGACTATGTCCTCTTCAGCTACGTCGCCGGGTTTGAGAAAGACCTCCGCCTTCCTCTCGGTTACCAGCCTGTAGGTCTCGAAGGGGTCCTTCTTACTAAAAATGGCGACCAAGCTCATCGGCATCCTCTTGACTAACTCTTGGATGCCCTTCCTATCCATTCTCTCGGCTGCCTTCTGAACGAGCCTCTTCTTTATCACGAAGAACTTTATGTCAGGGGCCAGCTCTTTCCTCACCTGCTGGAAGTGATCAGCTGGCACCCTAGCGAAGTCAGCTAGCATTATAGTGGGATATTCCTTGGCTAGCTCTATGAACCTCTCCATCATCTTGGCTTTCCTTATCCTCTGAGGACTCTGCTTCTTCCTTACCTCTCCAGTGACGGTGGACATGGGGATCACCTCCTCCTCTTGGTGTAGGATATCGGGAGCTCGTACGCGGGACCCATAGTCGTCTTCACGTATACCTTGGCTATCTTAGAGGGATCCTCGTACTTCCTCTCTATCACTGACAGTACCGCCTTTATGTTATCCAGTAGTTCCTCGGGAGTCATGTTCCTAGATCCCACCTTCACATGAACCACGGGCTGATCCTTCATCCTTATCCTCACGGATCTCCTCAGCTTCTCTATCATGGCAGGCAGCTGAGATACCGCCGCTGCCGGAAGATTAACAGGCATCTTGTTTCTAGGACCGAAGACGGGACCTATGTACCTGACTATCCTAGGCAGGATGTCGGCTTGGGCTATGAAGAAGTCGTACTCATTTGCTAGCTTTTTCAGTGCCCTCTTGTTACCGGCCAGCGCCTCTATCTCCTCCGGCTCAATTACCCTATCTGCTCCAGCCTCCTTGGCCTTGACCGCGAACTCCCCTTTCCCTATCACGGCCACCTTGATGGGCCTGTTCTTCGGCGGATGAGGCAGTTCTACTATCTCGTTTATCTTCGCATTGGGATCCCTCTTGAGGTCTATGCCCCTGAGGAGGACCACCAAGTCCACAGCCTCAGTAAACCTCCTCTTAGGACTTTTCTCGAGCATTTCAGAGATTACCTTCAACACCTCGTCCTCAACCAACACCTGAGACATCTCAACCACCTATTACCTCATCCCAAACGCCAGAATCTATTTCCCTCTGGACCTCACGGGGGTCCTTCCCTTCCACGGTTACGCCCATAGATAGAGCTGTCCCCAGTACCTGCTTCACCACCTTCTTGAGGTCCCTCGTGTTAGCGTTCTCTAGCTTGGTCTTGGCTATCTCCACCACCTGTTCCATCTTGAGGTCCCCAATTTTCTTGGAGCCCGGATCGGAGGATCCCTTCTCCGCCCCCAATTCCCTGAGGATGAGCATGGAGGTAGGGGGAGTTCCTACCCTGACTTCGAACTCCTTAGTCTCTAGGTCGATCTCTATCTCCACCGGAACCTTCATGCCAGCGTACTCCTTGGTCTTATCGTTTATCTCCTTGACCACGAGTCCCATGTTGAGGCCCAAGCCTCCCAGCGCAGGACCCAGCGGAGGACCGGGTGTGGCCTTCCCACCCTCTATCATAACCTTAACTACCTTCTTAGGCACTCTGAGCACCTCCCTCGGCCTCTTCTCCCTTCTTCTCTATCAGCTTCACGTTTGCTAGGGGCATTTTTATCTCCCAGTCCCTGTCTATGTCCAACAACTTCAGGGTGAGCATCTTACCCCTGCCACCCTCAGGGACCGAGAGCACGACGGCCCTATAGCCTTTGAAATTCCCTTTAATAATCTTCACTATATCCCCGGGCTCTATCTCTATAGCAGCCGTTTCGGAGGCGATCAAGTTCTCTATCTCTTGGAGTGGAATGGGGCTCGTTGATGCGAGTTTAACCTTGGTAAGGCCCCTAATCAGCCTCCTCACCTCGTACTCCCTGTCCGACTCGATGAACAGATATCCCTTGAACTTCGGTATGAAGAGAATGGACTTTATCTTGGCTCCTGTGGAGGATACCCTCGCCATGAGTAGGCGTATTACATTTATTTCCTTTCCTGAAACTATTCTAACCGGAAAAAAGAGTGCTTGAGATTGCTGGCTCTCCATCCTAGCCACCCACTAGGTAGAGCGCCGTCAGCTGGAACAGGAAGCCTATCACACCGACTATCAGGAAGCCCGTCACGGTAACCTTGAATGTGCTCCACACCTCATCCCAGCTCGGTTTCTCCGCGACCTTGAGTGTCTGGACTATGTAGTCCCATAGTCCAGACTTGCTTTTGGTGGGCTGTTTACCCCTCTGATCCTTCTTCTTGGGCATAGGACATCCCCCTCACAACTCATCCAGACCTAAGTCCCTTTCCGGCTCCCTCACCTCTCTAGCTAGAGGTACGGTCCTCCTATCGGAGACTACCCTCCTAGGAGCCGTGGGCCTCTCTACTCTCACCCTAGTGGCCCTCTCAGCCGTCACCTCTGTGACCTCGCCCTGAAGGGCGGCCTCAACACTTGGAGATGCTACTCCGGTGACCACCAAGAGGACTTGGACCACTCCCTTGAGGGACTCGTCTATCCTGGCGCCCCATATGACATTAGCGGTTGGGTCCAAGGATCCTACTATGGTCTCCACTATCTGTTCCATCTCCTCGAGGGAGAAGTCAGGTCCAGATGTGATGTTTATGATGGCCGCCTTACCACCTGAGATATCAGCCTCAAGCAGGGGATTACCTAGGGCATCCTCAACGGCCTCTATCGCCCTATTCTCCCCATCGCTCTCTCCGAAGGAGAGGACCGCCGGACCTCCGTTCTCCAAGACGTTCCTGAGGTCGGCCAAGTCCACGTTTATCAGACCGGGCTTCATCACAAGCTCGACCATGCCCTTGACGGCCCTAGCTACGATTTCGTCCGAAATGAAGAACGCCTGATGTAGAGGGAGCTCCTTCGCTATATCCAATATCCTGTCGTTGTTAACCACCACTATCGTGTCTGAGGATTCCGCCAGCTTGGCAAGCCCCTTCATGGCTATCTCCTTCTTCTTGCTTCCTTCTGCCGAGAACGGTAGTGTAACGACGGAAACCACCACGGCCCCTACCCTCTTTCCGACCTCAGCTATCACAGGAGAGGCGCCTGTGCCGGTTCCCCCTCCCAGCCCGGCCATTATGAAGAGTATATCCGTGCCCCTGAGGAACTGCTCCAGCTCCTCCATGCTCTCCCTGGCGGCCTCTTCACCTATATGGGGGTCACCACCTGATCCGTTCCCGCCGCATAGTTCCTTACCCAAGAGGAATTTCCTATCGGCGATGGTGGTCAGGAGGTGCTGGGCGTCGGTGTTAGCAGCCACAGTCTCTACGGAATCGACGCCTATCGCGTTCAGTCTGGTGATAGTATTACTCCCAGCTCCACCCACGCCCATTATCACTATCCTAGCTTTAACTCTCTCCACGAAGTCCTTCAGAGCTGAATCTTCTGGGGAGACCTTTTGGGGGATCTCCCGTACCTCCTCCTCAACTCTGCGTGTGGCAGATCTCACTATGGACTTCAATACACATCCCCTTATCGCTCCTATTTCTCTCTTAGGATGATGGCAATTCCCTATTTAAAGTAAGGCGTATGGTTCGACGATGCGCTTCCATGCGATTGATTGAATTGGGCACCTAATCGGAGATGGTCCCGGTCGCATGTGGGACAATGTTTATTAAACCTTCAGTGGTCTCCTACGATTGGGCCCGTAGCTCAGATGGTAGAGCGCCGGCTTTGCAAGCCGGAGGTCCCGGGTTCGAGTCCCGGCGGGTCCACCAATCTCGATTCTTGAGTAACCTTACCGCTATGTGCCGGTAATTGCATCATGCTGGGGTCGATGGGTCGAGCGGAGAATAGCTGAATGGGGCCGGGGCCGGGATTTGAACCCGGGTTAAGGGCTCCACAGGCCCCCAGGTTACCAGGCTACCTCACCCCGGCAAGTAGTGGTGCGGCCGCCGGGATTTGAACCCGGGTCTGGGGCGTGGCAGGCCCCCATCCTGTCCAGGCTAGACTACGGCCGCCAGCTCTATAGCCAGCGATCGTGTATTTAAGCATTAATTCCCCGGGAAGGGAGATGATCAAGGTATTCCTAGTAGAGGCATCTTTAACAAAAATTCCTGAAAGGTCAAAGAGTGATAAAACAAGGAGGTCTTATACCAAAGTGTATGGGAAATTCTATGACGTCCTAGATATCCAAGGTCTGCCTCCTCAAGTTAGAGTTGACATGGGGCCGAAGGAAGGCAGGCCAGACATAGTTCACAGATCTGTGCTCGCCGTAACTGATCACCCCCTCTTCTTAATGGGACGTGTTGAGTTCTATGTGCACACCTTGGACGATAGAGTATTTCGCTTCTCCAAGGAGATCAGGCCTCCTCGCAACTACATAAGGTTCCTCGGTTTGATGAGTAAATTGCTCGACGAAGGGTGGGTGGGCCCGAGCGAAGATGAACCGCTTATATGGGAAGTGAAAGAGAAGTTGAAGGATCTGGTGGGCGACCAAGCGATACTCCTAGAGGAAGGTGGTGAGTTTCGTAATCCCTTAGCCTACTTGAGGGACGTAATGGGTAGGGAGGACGTATCGATAATGGTTGGCGGGTTCCCTCAGGGATCCTTCTCCGAGGAAGTTAAATCCCTCGCTAAAAGCACGATCAGTCTGTACAGGGGGGTACTGTCCTCTTCGACAGCTCTCTCCATGATGCTTACTTACCTCTATCACTTGGAGGTATGGGGATGAGGAGGAAGGTTAGGGAGAGGGAGAAGGACCTTGCTAGGCAGAGAATAGTGAGGCTGCTTAGGTTGGCCGATGAAGTGTATTCTAAAGAACCTGAACTCGGGCTTCGATATGGAGAGCTGGCTAGAAGGTTGGCTCTAAGAACCAGAGTGAGGATACCCAAGGAATGGAAGTGGAGATATTGTAAGAGATGTGGGTCCTTCCTCTATCCCGGAATAAACGCTGATGTCAGGATTAGAGATCGTAGGCTCCCTCACCTAGTGATAAGGTGTCGATTGTGCGGTGAGGTAAGGAGAATTCCCTATCTCAGAGAGAAGAGGGTCAAGAGAGTCGCATCTCACTGAGTAGAGGATTGCGTGGGGACACACCGGTGGACCTCAACTTCCCTAATGGTTTTATATGCCACGGCTGCAGTAGCTTGTTGAAGGTCTAACGGAGAAAAAGGGTGATGAGCTTGCCTACAGCTAGAGATGTACGGGCTGACCTGCTGATAGACCACCTTAAGGAGGAGCTCAAGAAGTTTGAATCGATAAAGCCACCCGAGTGGGCTTTCTACACGAAAACGGGAGTGCATAAAGAGAGACCTCCTGCTCAAGAGGATTGGTGGTACATCAGGGCCGCCTCTCTATTGAGAACGCTCTACATGAGGGGAGGTAGACCTGTCGGCGTGGAGAGGCTCAGAACGAAGTATGGAGGCAGGAAGGACAGGGGAGTAAGACCGGAGAGATTCGTTAAGGGAAGCGGGCATGTGATACGACTCATCCTCCAGCAGCTAGAAGCTGCGGGCCTAGTGGAAAAGGTGGAGAGGAGGGGTAGAAGGATCACACCGAAGGGCATCTCTCTCTTGGATAGGGTGGCTGCTGGAATAATCAAGGAGATGGAGTTAATCCCGGGAAAGGTGGAGGCGCCATGAGTGCCGAGGATAAGGCGCTTAAGGAGATACAGGAGAAGCTGATGGCCGAGATGGCGGCTAAGCAGAGTAAAGAGGAGGAAGTGGCCAAGGAACTCCAGAAGATAGATGCGCTCGTTAAGCAGCTCCTGACCAATGAAGCCTGGCAGAGGCTCAAGAGGGTGGAGCTCGTCAAGCCCGACCTAGCCAATGAGGTAAAGTTATATTTGGTTCAACTTTATACCGCCGGTCGGCTAGCTAGGAGACTGACCGACGATGAGTTGAAGGCCCTGCTGGCCCAGCTCTCGGAGAGGGCCAAGAGGGATTTCAACATAAGGATAGTGTGAATGTGATCGGGTGATAACTATGGCGACTCACAGGCCTCTGGGGAGTAAGCTGAGATATGCTAGGGCTCTTAAGAGTAATAAGAGGATTCCTGCCTGGGTTTACGCGAGAACTAACAGGAAGGTCAGGGCCAGACCACTCAGGAACTGGAGGAGGAATAGGCTCCAACTGTGAGGTGAGCTCTATGGCCGAGGTGAAGGAGATGGCCTTCAACATCAATATGGGGATCCTCATAAGGGCGAAATATCCTCCCAAGAAGAGAGCGGCGAGGGCCGTGAAATTCATCAAGGCCTTCGTCAGGAGGCACGCGAAAATCCCTGAAGAATACGAGATAAAGGTCAGACCGGAGTTGAACGAGCTCCTGTGGTCCAGAGGGGCTGGAAATCCGCCTGGTAAAGTGAGAGTGCGCGTGGTATTGGACGAGGACGAGGAGACAGCAGTCATATGGCCGGCTTAGGGATTTAGATGGTGATTTTTAGGGTAAAGGTCTTCGGCAGCTACAATTTAGGGATTTACCTGAGGGCGGTGGGCCCCTACCTGCTGGCCCCTTCCAACGCCTCGCGGGTGATTGGCGAGGAGGCAGAGGAGATAGGTCTGAGGGTAGTTGAGACCTCGATTTACGATAGTAGGATGTTGGGCATATTCTTGACTGGGAATAGCAGGTCCCTGCTGGTCCCTCCCATCGTATCGGAGGGCGAGATCAGATACCTCAGGGAGAAGTTGGATCTGGAAGTTCACGTGCTTCCCTCGGCCAGACTGACTGCCTTGGGAAATGATATAGTGGTGAACGATTACGGGGCCTTGGTACACCCCCTCTTCACGGACGACGAGGTGGATCTCATAAGCAAGTTCCTCGGAGTCAAGGCGATCAAGGGGAGGATAGGCGGCGTCCCCGTGGTCGGTTCCCTAGTGGTGGCCAATAACAAGGGATGCCTGATCTCCCCTTCCGCCGATGATGCCGAGCTGAGGGGCGCCTCCGAGATCCTAGGGGTGGAGTGCCTCAGGGGCACGGTGAACGACGGCGTTGGCTATATCAGGCTGGGGCTAGTGGCCAGCGACTCCGGTGCCTTGGTCGGCTACCCCACCACCCCTATGGAGATAGAGAACCTGGCGGAAGCTCTTAATATAGAACCATGAGCCTATCAGTGAGGTGCGAAGATTGAGCCAAGAGAGAGCTGCCGACCTGAACTTCCTCCAAACGCTCTACAGGTACCTGTTGGACGAGTACAACAGGTTGAACCTGCTCAAAACGGACTTAGAGAGGACAATAGAGACCCTAAAGGCCCTCAATAAGGCGCAGGAGGAAGAAGTTGGTCCCCTGATAATCCCCGTATCATCTTTCCTGTCCCTCCTGGTGGATGGGGTCAAGGCCAAAGAGACGCTCGTCCTCATGGGTGGCAACATATATGCTAAGATGGGACCCGAGGAGGCATTGAAGCAGGCCCAAGAGAGGCTGGAGGAGGTCAACAAGGGCCTTCAGGAGGTGGGCATGAACCTCACTAAGGTCCAGCTCGAGATAGAGAACCTGCAGAGGGGGACCTCGAGACGTGCTAGGTAGGCTCGTAGACGAATTAACCTCCAGAGGAATTGTGAGGAAGAAGTGGAGTAAGAAGGACGTCTTTAGGGTATTCGACTCCTTGGAGCTGGAGCTGGTGGCCCAAGGGATTCCCCCCTCCCTAGTGGACAGCCTCAGGGAGGAGGTGGCCAAGAAGTTGGATGGAGTGGAAACCAAGGGAGATCCAAAGGAGATCGTGAGAAATGCGATCAAATCCGCGATAAGAGGGCTGCTTCCCCCTCAGATGAGATTGGACGATGTTATCGGGGCCAAAGGCCTGTACAAGGTCGTGTTCTTCGGGTTCAACGGTGTGGGGAAATCCCTGAGCATCGTCAAGATGGCCAAATACCTGCAGAGTAAGGGGAAGAGGGTCCTCGTCGTCTCGGCCGATACGTACAGAGCTGCGGCGGGCGATCAGCTCGAGGGTTACTGCAGATCCGCCGGCGTCCCAATGTTCAAGGGTCCGAGGGGCGCCGATCCCGCGGCCGTCGCGTACGACGGTCTCAATATGGCTTCCTCCAAGGGGTACGAGTTCGTCCTCATCGACACGGCTGGGAGGAACTACCTGAACAAGAACCTCACGGAGGAGTTGAGGAAGGTGGTGAGGGTTGTGCAGCCGGACCTCAAGGTCTTGGTGGTGGATGGCATGGCTGGGAATGACGTCCTCAACCAGTGTGATTCCTTCGAGGAGGCCGTGGGTATAGATGCCCTGGTAGTCACCAAGGTAGATGGCTCGGGCCTAGCCACCCCGCTCGTAGCTTCCCTCCACTCCGGAAAGCCCGTGCTCTTCCTAGGGACCGGTCAGTCCTTCAACGATCTCAAGGATTTCGACCCCGAGGAGGCAATAGATTATATCCTCGCATGACCTCTTATCCCGGTGTTAATCAATGGCCTCGGTGCTGAGGAGGCTCAAGGGGAGGGACTTCCTCACCCTCCTGGATTTCACACCCCTAGAATTCAAGGCGTTGATCGTCAGATCTAGAGAGCACAAGTGGGGTCTGGCGAAGGGAGACCCCTTGAAGGGCAAGTACGTCGCCGGTATCTTCGAGAAGCCGTCCACCAGGACGAGGGTCTCCATGTCTGTAGCTACGTTCGATCTGGGAGGCGTGTTCTTGGAGCTCCCCACATCCAGCCTTCAGGTATCGAGGGGAGAAACGTTGAGGGACACGGCTCAGGTGCTGAGCAGGTTCGTAAACGCCATAGCTGCCAGGGTGAAGTCCCACTCCACCCTCGAGGAACTCGCCAGGTGGGCCGACGTACCGGTGATCAACATGCTGAGCGACAAGTTCCACCCGCTCCAAGCCCTGACCGACGTGTTCACCATGATGGAGTTCTTCGGGGAGAGGAAGTTGAAGGTCGTCTTCTTGGGGGATGGGGCCGCCAACACGAACCACAGCCTCATGATAGCCTCAGCATTGGTGGGATACGATTACGTCGTGGGAGCGCCTCAGGAGTACTGGCCGGACAAGGGCATAGTGTCTAAGGTCGAGGAGATCATGGAGGAAACGGGAGGTACATTGAGGGTAGTGGAGGACCCCATCGAGGCCGTCAGGGGAGCCGACGTGATCTACACGGACACGTGGTTCTCCATGGGTGTGGAGGACATAGAGAGGAGGAAGGAAGTATTCCCGCCCTATCAGGTGAACTCCAAGCTTCTGAGCCACGCTGCTCCTCATGTGAAGGTGATGCACTGCCAGCCTTGGTTCTTGGGACAGGAGATAACCGAAGAAGTCGCCTATGGGCCTCATTCCATAGCGTTCGAGCAGGCGGAGAACAGGCTCCACACGGCGAAAGCTGTGCTGGAGGCTCTCCTCATATAAATCTTTCTCAGTCAACTTTATATAGCTACGTGACCACTAATCTGATTGGCCACGGTTGACCCGGTGGCGGTCCCGAGGAGATGAAGGGGGAAACCCCGATCGGGTGAGGGATCGTCTTTCCGACCGTGGCGACAGTGTGCGTACGTTAAGTACGGTCATGTGAGCACGAGGAAACGTCAGACCCCTCGTGCTCAAGAGAGTCCGGATGTCCCCACGAATGGTGGGTGGCGGTTTTGGGAGGCCTTGCGGCCGTATGCGAGACCGGTTGATCCTGCCGGAGGGGACCCCTATCGGGCTCGGACTAAGCCATGCGAGTCGGCTGGGGGCCCTTGCCCCTGGCGGCGCACGGCTCAGTAATACACGGTCAACCTGCCCTGGGGACCGGGATAACCTCGGGAAACTGAGGCTAATCCCGGATAGGGGTGGATTCCTGGAATGGGTCCACCCCTAAAGTAGGCGGGGGAATGGCCCCGCTGAGGCCCCAGGATGGGACCGTGGCCCATCAGGTAGTAGGTGGGGTAACGGCCCACCTAGCCTAAGACGGGTGCGGGCGGTGGGAGCCGGAGCCCGGAGATGGGCACTGAGACAAGGGCCTAGGCCCTACGGGGCGCAGCAGGCGCGAAACTTCCCCAATGCGCGCAAGCGTGAGGGAGTGAGCCCGAGTGCCGCCCGCTGAGGGCGGCTGTTCCCGGGTGTAAACAGCCCGGGGTAGGAAGGGGAGGGTAAGGCTGGTGCCAGCCGCCGCGGTAAAACCAGCTCCTCGAGGGGTCCCCACGCATACTGGGCCTAAAGCGTCCGTAGCCGGCCCCGTAAGTCCCCGGTTAAATCCACCGGAAGACCGGTGGGCCGCCGGGGATACTGCGGGGCTAGGGAGCGGGAGGGGCCGAGGGTATTCCGGGGGATAGCGGTAAAATGCGTAGATCCCCGGAGGACCACCAGTGGCGAAGGCGCTCGGCTGGAACGCGTCCGACGGTGAGGGACGAAAGCTGGGGGAGCAAACCGGATTAGATACCCGGGTAGTCCCAGCCGTAAACGATGCCGGCTAGGTGCCGGCCGAGGTTTCGGCCTCGGCCGGTGTCGAAGCGAAGGCGTTAAGCCGGCCGCCTGAGGAGTACGGCCGCAAGGCTGAAACTTGAAGGAATTGACGGGGGGGCACCACAAGGGGTGAATGCCTGCGGCTCAATTGGACTCAACGCCGGGAATCTTACCGGGGGCGACAGCAGGATGAAGGTCAGGCTGAAGACCTTACCTGACGCGCTGAGGGGTGGTGCATGGCCGTCGCCAGCTCGTGCCGTGAGGTGTCCTGTTAAGTCAGGCAACGAGCGAGACCCCCGCCCCTAGTTGCCAGCGGGGCCCTTCGGGGCTGTCCGGGCAAACTAGGGGGACCGCCGGCGAAGAGCCGGAGGAAGGAGGGGGCCACGGCAGGTCAGTATGCCCCTAATCCCCCGGGCCGCACGCGGGCTGCAATGGGCGGGACAGCGGGATGCGACCCCGAGAGGGGGAGCAAATCCCTGAAACCCGCCCGTAGTCGGGATCGAGGGCTGCAACTCGCCCTCGTGAACCCGGAATCCCTAGTAACCGCGGTTCTCCATACCGCGGTGAATACGTCCCTGCCCCTTGTACACACCGCCCGTCAACCCACCCGAGTGGGGCTGGGGCGAGGCCGGCCTACCCTTCGGGGTAGACCGGTCGAGCCTTGGCCCCGCGAGGGGGGGTAAGTCGTAACAAGGTAGCCGTAGGGGAACCTGCGGCTGGATCACCTCCCATTATAATACCAAGGCCTTCTGGGCCACCCACCCGTGATAGGGACATCCGGACTCTCAGTCAGATGATGCTCCGGAGGCGCCACCTCCGGAGTTGAGGCGCAAATCCCGTTAGTTGCCCGCTAACGGGAAATGTGCGCCCCGCATAGTTGGCGACGCTACAGGCTGGCGCTAGGTCGTTCGCTGCTACGCCGCCTGGTGGATGGCTCGGCTCGGGCGCCGAGGAAGGGGGTGGCAAGCTGCCAAAAGCCCCGGGGAGCCGCACGCAGGCTTAGATCCGGGGATCCCCGAATGGGACCTCCTGCCAGGGGTAAACCCCTGGCGCTCCCGGCAGGGAGCGGGAACCCCCCGAATTGAAGCATCTCAGTAGGGGGAGGAAGAGAAACCAAACGGGATGCCCTGAGTACCGGCGAGGGAAAGGGGCAGAGTTCAAACCGAACGCCTCCAGGTAACTGGAGGCGGATGTGGGGTTGCGGGGGTGGCCCAATGCCTCCCGGTGAGGAAGCCGAAGTGGCCTGGAACGGCCCGCCATAGAGGGTGAGAGCCCCGTAGGCGTAACTCACTGGGAGGCGGGCCACTTCCCGAGTACCGTGGGTTGGAATACCCGCGGGAAGCTGGGGGTCATCGACCTCCAAAACTAAACACGTCCCGAGACCGATAGCGGACTAAGTACCGTGAGGGAAAGCTGAAAAGCACCGCTGTCGCGGGGTGAAAAGAGCCTGAAACCAGGCGGTTATAGGAGTGGCGGCCCGAAAGGGTTGAAACCCCCGGAAGGAAACGGCGGCGACGCCGGAGTACGACGGGGGTGGACCAGGGTCGCCCCGTACGTCTTGAAACACGCGCCGGGGAGTTCACGGGCGTGGCGAGCCTAAGGGGTTCAACCCCGAAGGCGTAGCGAAAGCGAGGGCCCCGCAGCCCTTACGGGCGAGGGGGCCGCCTCTGAAAGGGGGTTCAGTCACGCTCGTGAGACCGGAAGCCGGGCGATCTACTCCTGGGCAGGGCGAAGCCGGGTCGCAAGCCCGGTGGAGGCCCGATAGGGGTGGTGAGGTGCAAATCCCTCCCGTGACCTGGGAGTAGGGGCAAAAGACCAATCTAGCCCGGCAATAGCCGGTTCCCGCCGAAGCCTCTCGCAGGAGGGCCTCCGCGGAGAGGGGAGGCGCGGTAGGGCAACGATTGGGTGGGTAAGGGGGCTCTGCCTCCGCCACCCTCTCGAACCCCGAATGCGCCTCCCTCGTAGAAGCGGGGAGCCGGGCGGCGGGGGGAAGCTCCGTCGCCGAGAGGGGAACAACCCAGACCGGGGTTAAGGCCCCCAAGTCCTGGCTAAGTGCCGAAATCCGAAGGGCGTCTCCCTCCTAAGACAGCGGGGAGGTAGGCTTAGAAGCAGCCATCCTTTAAAGAGTGCGTAAAAGCTCACCCGCCGAGGAGGGAGGCCCCGAAAATGAGTCGGGGCTGAAGCCAGGCGCCGATACCCCGGCGGTGTCCTCGGAGGAGGGCACCGGGTAGGCGGGCGCGCACACCGGGCAGAAGCCGGGGCGTGAGCTCCGGTGGACCGGTGTGTGTTGCAGATCCCGGCGGTAGTAGCAGCGAAGTGGGGTGAGAATCCCCACGGCCGAAAGCGCCAGGGTTCGCCGGCAATGCTTCGTCAGCCGGCGGTTAGCCGGTCCTAAGGCGGCACCCAACTGGTAGCCGCCGAATGGGAAGCCGGTTAATATTCCGGCGCCACCGGGGTAGGCGGCAACGCAGGCCCCACCCCTGACGCCTCGGGCTAGGCCGAGCGGGGGAGGGCTGAGGTCCTCGACCCGCCCAAGCACTGAAGGCCGCGGAGAACCGTAATGGTGAGAAGCGGCTGAAGGTGTGATGGGGGCCCCTATTAGGGGCCTTCGGCTGATGCCTGGGGACCTTGAAAAGGGGGTGGGGAGCGATCCCCGGTGACCGTACCGAGAACCGACACAGGTGCGCTGGCTGAGAAGGCCAAGGCCTGTCGGTCCTAACGCGGGAGAGGGAACTCGGCAAATTGGCCCCGTAACTTCGGGAGAGGGGGTGCCTGCGTTCCTGGGCGAAAGCCTGGGTCCGCAGGTCGCAGTGACAAGGGGTGCCCGACTGTTTAACAAAAACATAGTTCCCCGCGAGCCCGCAAGGGTGTGTACGGGGGATGAGGCCTGGCCAATGCCGGTACCTGAAGCCCGGGTCCAACCGGGTGAAGGGCCGGTGAAAGCCGGGAGTAACTCTGACTCTCTTAAGGTAGCCATATGCCTTGCCGAATAAAAATCGGCGTGCATGAATGGCTTAACGAGGTGCCCGCTGTCCCCTCCCGCGGGCCGGTGAACCCGCATCCCGGTGCACAGACCGGGACGCCCCAGCGGGGAGAGAAGACCCTGTGGAGCTTCACTGCAGCCTGGCCTTGCGGTACAGCCGGGGATGCAGAGGGTAGGCGGGAGCGATGTGGCGGTCCTCCTGGGGGCCGCCGAAGCGCCGATGGAACACCGCCCTTCCTCGGCTGTGCCGCTGACCGGGGGAGACCCCGGGACAGGGCTAGGTGGGCAGTTTGGCTGGGGTGGCACGCCCCTGCAAAGGTATCAGGGGCGCCCAAAGGCGGGCTCAGGCGGGACAGAAACCCGCCGTAGAGGGCAAGGCCAAAAGCCCGCCTGACTGGATCCCTAAACGCGTGGGATCCAGGGGTGAAAGCCGGGCCTAGCGAACACTCGCGCCCTCTCGATGAGGGCCGGGTACGACAAAAAAGTTACCCCAGGGGTAACGGAGCTGTGGCGGGCGAGAGTCCCCATCGGCCCCGCCGCTTGCTTCCCCGACGTCGGCACTGCCCATCCTGGGGGTGCAGCAGCCTCCAAGGGTGGGGATGTTCGCCCATTAAAGGGGAACGTGAGCTGGGTTCAGAACGTCGCGAGCCAGTTCGGTTTCTCCCTGCTGGGGCTGCAAGGCCGCCTGAGGGGAAGGGACCCTCAGTACGAAAGGAACAGGGTGCCGGGGCCTCTGGTGTACCGGTCGTCCGCAAGGGCGGCGCCGGGTAGCCACGCCCCAGGCCGATAAGGGCTGAAAGCATCTAAGCCCGAAGCGGCCCCCGAAAATAGGCGGCCTCGCCCCTCGTGGGGTTAGGGCGCGGGTAGAAGACCCGTTTGATGGGGGGGTGGTGTAAGGCAGGAGGGGCTTTGCCCCGGACTGCCTCAGCCTACCCCTCCCAAAGCCCGAGCGCGACCGACCTAGCGCCAGCCGGCGTAATCGCCAACTATGCGGGGCGCATTGATGATCTCCTTTTGAATATCCCTACCATATCATTCCTGTTAGCCCTAGATCGGATCCCCGGAGAGTCGATGTTCCTCACATCTCTAGCTCAGAGCTGTAAATTCGGTGATTTTCTTTAAGGATTATAAGCTCTCCCATGATTAACGTAAACATAGTATGAAGCTACTCGCTTCATTCCTGCTGGTCCTCTCTACGGGAGTGATGGCCTACCTGTTCCTCGCCATCCCGTTCCTGAAGCCTCAAGTGGCTACCAACTCCGACTTAGATGTTCGCATTATGAGGGGGACCCTCCTGATCACCCCAGTTATCTCCAGCCCCATCTCCGTCATCCTGTGGGTCGTAGAGTCCTCCATAGCCTCGCTCATCTTAAGGAGAGCGGACAGGAAGAGGGAGGCTAGCTTAAACCTGAAACTCGTGATGGAGGAGTTGTCACTGGCGTACATCCCCGTTTTCGCCTTCCTGCTGATAGTGATCCCCCTCTTATGGTTCAACCTACCTGACTACACCGTCACCTCCGCGGAGGGGCTCATCACCGCAGCTCGGGCCATCGGTAGGTCCCCATTGTACGTGAACGCGATGCTCGCCTTACTGGCGGTTTCATTGTCCCGTTATCCCCTGTACGCCATCATATTGAGGTACAGATTGGGGACGGGGTGGAAAATATCTGCATTTATTGTCCTCTCACTGCTGCTAGTGGACGCGATCGTGGCGTGGGCCGGCGGGCTGGGGAAGGGGGTCGGTCCAGCATGAATGCCGAGGGCATCCTCCTAACAGTTGAGGGAGTTAGTAAGAGACTCGGAGAAAGGCAGGTTCTCCGGAATGTGGGGTTCGACGTGGGAGAAGGCGAGGTGGTCCTCATAAGGGGGCCCAACGGATCCGGAAAGACCACGCTCCTGAGGGTGGTTGCTGGAGTACTGAGGCCCGACTCGGGACGCGTGCTCCTGATGGGGAGGGATGTGCACGATGACCTCGGTGTCAGGAGGGAGATCAGCTACTGCCCTGAGAGGCTCGGGCTCTTGGGGGATTACACCATAGAGGACAACATGGTCTTCTTCACCAAGGTATTCGGTAGGCCCTTCGACGAGGGGAGGTTCAGGACCTACTTGAGAGGGTTTCAACTCGAGGACTATTTGAACGAGAGAATATCGAAGCTCTCGGCGGGGACCAAGAAGAAGGTGGCCATAGTCAGGAGCCTAGCCTTCCCAGCCAAGGTCTACCTGCTCGATGAACCCCTAGCCAATCTGGATGAGGAGAGCGTGAAATTCCTAGTTGAAGAGGTCAGGAGGCTCGCTGACCAAGGGCGCTCTTTCCTGATATCGTCTCACATAGAGTTCCCCGGTGCTGATCTCGAATTGGAGATGAGGGGTGGAAGCGTTGTCGAGATTCGGTGACCTGATGGCTGGCCATCTCCACTTGCTGGGCGGGCTCTTCGATGTTAAAGAGCTTCTAGTGATCTCAACCCCCCAGATACTGGTTTCGGTGCTGGTTGGGATAGTGGCCTTGAGCATGAACGCGAACACACACGACGAATTCCTGATCGTGATTTCGGTGGGTAGCAACCTAGTCCTGCCCCTCACGTACATCCTCATGACCTTGGCGACCATGGGAAGCCTAGTCAGGTTGAGCCACTCCATGAGAGATACAGGTATGCTGGAGATGTTCCTGAATCAGGGGATCGGATTGAGTCCCGTAATGCTGTCTCTCTGGGCCAGCTACTCCTTGAAGTACTCGCTCTACATGATAGTGGTCAATTCTGTGGCCTTGCTCTCCCCCTACCTCTTTGGAAGGACGACTATAGTGGAGCTCCTTATAGCTGCGGGCGTGGTTGCGATGGCGGTCTCGCTTCTTTCATCGGTCTGTGTGACGTTATCGATCATCCTATCTCCGAGTGAGGTGCAATACTGGTCAGAGATGTTCTCCTTATTCATTCTCGGATTCCTGTACAGGAATTTCCTGACTCAACCTGATTCCTCCGGAAATTTCCTGCGCCTCCTCGTAAGCGGATACGTGGATCCCACGTCGCTCGTCGGCGAGGCTCTCATGCTCCTCTTCTCTCTCATACTGTTAATCGAGCTATCCGAGGAGAGGGGTCGGGTAGTCGAGGTGGACTGAAGTGTGTGGGTGGAGCGACCAGGTGGTCTTGGAGCTGAAGCTGCTCACCGGGAGCAGGGAAGGAAGGGTGGGGTGGTTCATCCGAGCGCTGGTGGCCTCCGCGGCAATAATGTCGCTTGGCCTGCTGGTCCCCCTCGATTCCGGTGATCTCAGGCACGTTTACGTTTCACTTCCCGGGATGTGGCTATTAGTATCGACTTTCATGCTGGATAACACGATCAGGGTCAAGAAAAGCGGTCTGATCGAGATCCTTCTTCAGACATACGGTCCTCCCTATTTGAGGCTCAGGTATCTTATGTACATCGCGGCCATGTTCCTCCTCTCAATACTCCTCGTCTTGCTGATCTTGCTGGTGGATTCGCTGATAATCGGGATCGAAACGATATGGATTGATTTCCTAGCACTTATCGTCATCACTTCCCTTGGTTCCTCTATTTTCGCGACAACTACAGTCCTTCTATCGGTAAAGATCGGCGGTCTGAGGTTATTAGATGTCTTTTCGCTGGTGATTGGTGGGCTCACTTTTCTGCTGACCTTTTCCACTCCCTTCCTGACGAAAATCCTCATGCGGGAATTGCTAGCATACACATTACTAATCGGGGCGATACTTGTAGTTGCCTTGACTGCAGCGTACCTTGACAGGCACGACTTTCCAGCGCTATTAACGATCTGAACTCCTAGCAGGCATGATCCTCTCCCACGCCCTCTGAGGCGAGATGAAACCTAGAGACAGCTAAGATATTGCACGATAGAGGAAGGTATAACGCCACTTGTTTTTACGCTCATCAAGCCGCGGAGATGGCTGTCAAGGCCCTCCTGATAAGTAGGAATGAGTCTCCTTGGGGTCACGACGTGAGAGCCCTGCTCGAGAGGTATTCGGAGATGCTTCCAGCTACCCTCAATCATCCCTTCAATACGCTTCTAACGTCGGATATGAAGATCTGAGGCGTATCGCACGATCCCAAGCATCCGCAGTAGCTGTAATAGGGGCAGGGGTCCTTCTTCGTGTGGGTCATCATGTAGCTGGCGAACATGAGCTCTCCTAAATGCCTCATCTCCAGTCCGCACGTCCCATTAATCAGGGTGTTGGCGGAGCCGCACGATCCCCCGCAGTTCGCAGCGGGCTCGCTGCCCGGCAGGGTGATCAACGCTACGCCTTCGCCCATGCCCAAGAACCTCGCTCTGAAGATCATATGGATGTCGCAGGCTGTGCGGGGTGGTTCCCCTCTAGTGCACCCGCTTGCCCTTCCTTGCTCATAGTAAAACCACCAGACATCTCCCTCCGGGTACAGGAGTCCGTGGTATATCTCGTCGCACCTCCACATCCCCTCTCCGTAACCTTCGGATGGACCGTTCAGCCTCCTCCATCCCCTCCCTTCCCTCACCCAAAGTTCGGCCACTCCACTCAAGGAACTCAACAAGGTAGGCGGTAAGTCGGCGAAAACTCTGGAGGGAACTCTGCGAGAGGCCAGCTCTGAAGCCAGCATCTCTACGTAATGAACATCGTGACTCCCGTTGAGGGACCATATGATGGTGAACGGAAGGGTTCTGTTAACTCGCTCGGCGTAGTCGAGCAGCTTCCTTATCTCCAACCTGTTAAATCTGAGCGGAGGAACTACCAGCACTAGGGAGCCTAGCTTCCTCCCGTATCTCTCGAATACCTCCTTCTCCCTAGCGTAATAGTCCACATCTGGAAGGGATTTGAGGAACATTTCCTTTACTGGACTCCCTCGTGGGGTGAAGCTGAGGACCAGGCCGCCCAGCAGTATCAGAAGGAACAGGTAGTTTAGGGCCCTATTATCGATCGCTCCTCGGGGGTTCATCGTTACGCTTTACCCGCATCAATTAGAGCCCGGAGTTATAAGATCTGGCGCTGTGATCCACCCCCCCGAGGTCAATTTTTAATTGGGGAAAGGTGAGAAATTAGGGGAGAGGAGGCCGGGGGTTACGGCCGCAAGGCTGAGGAAGGTCCGCCCACGCCCCCAGCACCGCCTCCCCGCAAGGGGATGCCCCGAGAGGGGCAGGAAGGCCCACAGAAACGACACGTCCCTCGGGATGTGGCGATGATGCCGGTGAGGCAGAGGACCCCGAGGGGACCGGTGAAACGGGGCCCCGGCGGTGTGCAAGCCAGTCCCCGCGATGAGCAGCTGGGGCGAGCGGGGGGTAGGCGCTTAGCCGAATCCCCCCAGTACAGAAGGCGGACTATGGCCTCCACTCCCCTAGCAGGACTCCCATTTCTCCAACTGAAATGAAGGCATAGGAAGCATTACGGCTATATAATGCAGGAGAGACGCTCTCAAGCAAAAAGAAGGAAGGATAGCCTTCTACCGCTTGGGAAATCTTTAAATATGGGAAATTCGGATATAGGATGGCGGGGCAAAGCAGCGGGGTGGGGCAGCCTGGTAGCCCGCCGGGCTCATAACCCGGAGGTCGGTGGTTCAAATCCACCCCCCGCTACTTCGTTAAAAATTTAACAAAACTTCCCTTCTTGGTCAAATTTTATTACTAAATTGTGGTGTATCTTTCGCTTATTATAACTACTAGGGAACAGTACTCGCGGAACCGGACGCTATCGAATTGTGATATGAAGGTGCATACCCCTCTAGACTCAGCGAACAGGAGATTATGATCCTGACCGGTGCGAGGCAGTCTCCGCCCTAGACAGTAGGATGTTGTACGCTCTTAAGGAAGTAGGGCGAAGCGGTTATAGTCAAGGATTTCTTAAAAATTGGGAGAGGATTCAGGAAGCTAATATGACTCGTTGGTACAGGCAATCTCGATTCCCTAGACCACATAGCATGCCTGCGATTAGCTTAGAGATTGAGGAATTACATTGGAGATCGCGAAGATGATGGAGGGCGAACTTAGAGGATTTAACACTTTCTCGCCAGCCGTTCAGGCCTGACGTTGTTGGGAAGATACTGCACATATTCACGGATCTCTGCTCTACAACTTCTGAGTCATCACATGGCCGTTAGGAAGAGGGGTCTCTCAGCGCTCTCGAGCCCTAAGTGCCGGAACGCTTACTTGGTTATCTGGTCCACGGAAATCACTTAAGTTACTATCAATGCTAACCTTTCATTTTACAATATATAGTTTCAGTCTTGTTTACTTTTTTATACACTTCCTATTAGTAGAAGATAGGGCAATGGGAGGAAGGAGGCTCCCCCACGCTATGAGATTAAGGCTCTACAGGAGGGTTCTAGAGCTCCACAATGGAGGGATGAGTTATAGGAAAATTCAGAAGATAATCGAGGGAGAGTATGGCGTTAAGATCAGTAGATCCCACATATCTTACTGGGTGAGGGGGATCCATGTACCTGAGAGGGAGCCCTATAACGTTCCTGACCTCTCTAAAAGAGAAGAACTCGCCTGGATAGCCGGTATGTATGCAGGAGACGGTTCTATAAAGGTAAATCGCAAGGGCAGGTTCCTCTCATTAAAGGTAAAGGATAGAGAGCTCGCAGAGGCGGCTGCTAGGAAGTTAAGCATATTGATGGGTAGGGAGAAGCCGTACTTCGTAGGTAAACTATCAGACGGGAGATATTATGTAGAGATTCAGTCTAGAGAGCTCATAGATGTTCTTATCGAGCGTAGTAATGTCCTAAACCTATTAGAGGAGAGACCGGTTGAATTTATTCAAGCATTCTTCGACTGTGAAGGATACGTTACTGGCCTAGTGAGTAGTCAGGGTAGCTTCCTTGCTAGGATAGGAGTTAGTAATACAGATTACGATTTAATGGAGAAGATCAAAGAGAGACTCGCAGATCTAGGAGTGTTCGGTGAGATTTATATGGTTCACTCTAGAGGAAAGGTCATAGAGACCTCCAAGGGTCGGTCTATAGCTAGGAGGAATTGCTATACGCTTGAGGTGTATAGAAGAGACGCCATTATTAGATTCCATGATCGGATGAAGCTCTTCACAGTAAGGAAGCAGGAGAAGTTGAAAGATGTAGTTGACATTCTCACTAGGTTCGGACTCGGCCGAAGGGCCGCTGTGGAGTGGATCAGAAGGTACGAATATAGGAGAGGGATGGGCCGTCAGAGGTGGTTCAGGAGGAAGAGGTTCCTCGACTGGGAAGATGCTCTTGAAGAATATGAGAGGTTCTTGATAGGGAGGAAGTCGAATCACTAGATGATGTTGCTCCCTGTTCCAGTTCTTTCTCCTGCGACTTCCATAAACCCCTCGATTCGAAAAAGATTAGAGGGTTGAAGGGTCCACCTCGGCCATTGGATATACTCCTTCTAGGGGGAACTGGACATCGCTCAATATCTTCCTTATGGATTCCGCATCTGGAGACTCCCAGCAGCAGTAAATCCTCCTGATCAAGCCTTCTTCGGTTAATTGGACCCATGTGCTAATCCATCTAACCTCTTGAGTGGTAAGGTCCCTTACCTTCCTCCCCATAGCGGCGGCCTCTTCAACGGATATCGGTTCAGCCATATCGTGCACGGCTAGAAACTTCGGAATGTTCATCACCTTCCGGCGGGTCGAACCCGCTCTACTACGAGGATTTCACACAAGCAAAAACATGTGAAGATCCATTCAATCGTTTCTCATCTCCTATTTAACGCTTCCTGTAAATTAAATTTCTCAAGTCGGCCGAATCCGTGGAGGGTAAGGTCGTTCAACCTTTTTAGCCCTCCACATGGGTAGCTACCGATGGCCGAGATCCCAAGTAGACCGTCCCTCTTCAAGACTGAGTGCGGCTTCATACTCGTGACGGGGCTGCTTCCTAGTGAGAAGACCTCTTTATCAGCCCTACCTGACAGGGTGGCCCTAGTTCCCGTCGAATTAGTGGCTTCCCTGAGGCATATCGTCATGGCAGCGTTCAGAGCTTTAAGAGCCTTAACTACCGGAAGGAATGTAGCTGAAGCGTTCGCCTACGAGCTGGGAGCGTGCCTCACAGGTGTGAGGGAGGTATCTAGGATAAGACAGGTCCTCTCATCTTCAGGTCCCAAGGTGCTCGTCTCCGTGTGCGAGGATGTGAGCGACTGTCTGGAGCCGTTGATGACCCTACTGGCGTGGGGTTCTCGCCTCACCGATGTCGAGCCGGGATACAAGCCGGACAACCTGCCCTCCTGTTCGGGTAGTGCTGAAGCCCTGGCAATGGAGGAGGGCGCCATGCTGGAGCTGGATCGGTGATGCAAGGTGAGGCGGGAGGGAGGTGGGGAGGAGGGGAAATGGGTTACCTTTTAAAGAGTAGTAGTTAGAAGCGGAGGAGATGGAGATGTCTTCCGAGGATTTCCTGCAGGCTAAGGCGGAGGAGCTACTCAATGAGCTGAATCAGGTGGTCACCCAGATATCCACCCTGAAGGCTGAGCTTGCCTCAGTGGAGGAGGCGCTCAAGAGGTTGGAGAAACTGGATGATGTGGAGGAGGTCTTCGAGAGGGTCGGTGTGATCTACGTCAAGAGAGACAGGGAGTCCGTGATAGTCGAGCTGAAGGCCACCAAGGAGGCACTCGAATCTACCATAGGGTCGTTGGAGAAGAGGGAGAAGGACCTCAGAGAGACCCTGAATAGGATGTTGCAGCCCTCTCAAGGTGGTTAGGCACAAGACTGACCTGAGAGGGAGGGTAGCTGCGTTCCAATTTTCATTATTTCACCTTCTCTCAGGGCCCTGATAGGTCCTACGGGTTTGGGCTGAAATGTATTCACTCGAGGTAGCTGAGAAGCGTTGATTCAAAGGCCTTCTTCCCTTCCCTAGGTATCTGGGCTCCAGCGGCCATCTGATGACCGCCACCCGTCCCACCGGCCTCCTTAGATGCTGTCCTGAGGAGCTCGTCGAGGTCTATCTGCTTGGAGCTTCCCCTCCCCGTCAGCCTAGCTGACACCTTTATCATGCCCTCATCGGTGTGCGCGTACCCCACCACGATGTCCGCTTCTCTGAGAGATTTGCTGAGTATCGACGTGACCGTGCCGATCATGGTGTCCCCGGCCAAGCCCTCATCTATGAAAGCTATTCTGCCGACGATCCTGGGTCTGGCGCTCCTCAGTACCTGGGCGAGGGTCCTCTTGTACGACTGCTGTAGCTCTAGCGCTCTACTCAGGATCTCTCCCCTCAGGCCGGAAGCGAGCAGGGCTCCCACATGGCCGCCCCCCATCCGCCCGCAGGCGTTGAGTATCGTGGCGAAGCTTCCCAGATCCCTGAGAGGGGAGCCCTTAGGCTCCTTCAGATATATGTAGACGTTTCCCACTAGGGATTTGGCCTTCTCCAAGCTCTCCATCCTCTTGACCAGCTCGTTGGTCAGGTCCCTCTTCTGCTCCTCCGTCAGGTCCGAGAGGGTGGTCCACCTCTCCCCCACCTTTATGGGTATCCCCAGGGACTCGACGAGCGCCAGCGCCCCGGCCGAGTTGTTGGACACCCCCTCTATGAAGGGATCCACCGTCCTCTCCAGCGATGCCACCAGGGGATAATCTGGGCCTCCAAAGAGCCTGAGGTCCGGCCTGACCTCAACCAACCCGGATTCCACGGCCAGCTTCAGTATCTCGGCGTTGAGGCCCCGGAAACCATCATTCTCCTGGACATCGCCCAGTGCCCCGGTTATGGCCATCGGGGACATGTCAGGATCGTCCAGTATCTCGTAATACAGCAGGAAGGCCACCCCGGCACCGCTGATCTCCCTGTCGCCATCCAGCCCGGCCAGGAACGGGTTGAGGATCCTCACCTCCCCAACATCCCCCTCCGGGCGGTGGTGATCCACTATGAAGACCTTCTTCCCCAGCGAGGATATGATTTGGAGATCGCCGGATCCCAGATCGGAGAACAGGTATACCTCGTAGGGCTCCCTCCTCAGTTCCTCCACGAGAGATTCGCTGACGTACTTGACGATCGTCAGGTGGAAGGGGACGTTCAGCCTCCTGAGGAGTGAGATCAGTATACCTGCTGAACTCAGGCCATCGGCATCTAGGTGGCTTATCAGCCTTACCGTGCCCTCAAAAGAGTTGTATAGGTCCCGGGCGAAGGACCTGACGTGATCCCGGAACTGGCCTAGGTCCAAGGGCACCCCTTCTATGACGCGTAGAGCTCGGCCAGCTCGGGGCTGTAGCGCCAGTCCGGCGGGAGCTTGCCCACCCTCTTGTAGTACTTGACCAGTCTGCTTATCTTGGACTCAGTGAGTATGAGACCCCTCTTAGCGTGGAAGTCCTTCCTGTGCTCCTCCAGATGCTTCCTGATCTTGTATGCCTTGCTTATCAGGGCCAGGAGGTCCTCGGGTATGGGCGGCGCTGCATCGTGTTCCTCCAGTATCTGGGTTATCTTCTTACCGACGACCCTCTTCACGAGCGGGACTCCGTACTCATCCCTGAGTATCATACCTATCTGACTGGGAGGCACTCCCCTCTTGCCGAGCTTCACCACCAGCTCCTCTATCTCCTCCTTGGATAGGGGGACCCAGTCTAGGGGAGTCTCTCTGGGAGGCCTAGTCGACTCGGACTTGCCCTTCTTCCTGCTGTGCATCCTAGCCATTTGTTCACCCTTCAGCTCCCCATGACCCAAGCTCGTTTTTAAACAATTGCGCCCCCCTCGCCTGAAGGAAACGGCGGAGTTCCCTCACCGCTGCTCCCCTATGCGAGAATGCATCCTTCTCTTCACCCAGTTCGCCGAAAGTCCTGCCTCCCGATCCCTCGGGAATGAAGATAGGATCGAAGCCCCATCCCCCTCCCCTGGGCTCGGTGGATATCTCGCCCCTCGATCTGCCCACGAAGGTCAATAGCTCCCTCCCCGTGTGCAGCGCTATGACTGAGATGAACTCCGCTTTCCTGTCCTTGACACCGGACATCAGTTTTAGCACGCCCTCATTTCCCAGCCTCGAGAACACGTAAGAGGAGAACGGTCCCGGGAAGCCCCCCAGCGCGTGTATGAACAGACCGGCGTCCTCCAAGAAGAAGGGCTTGGGTAAGCGATCGGCCAGCCACAGGGCAGAAGTGAGCGCCACTTCCTCGAGATCGTCACTCTGTGGTTCGAGGTAGTCCACTTGGATCCAGCGAACCTCCACTATATCGGAGAGCATCCTCCTGAATTCCTCGTACTTGTGCCTGTTAGAGGACGCCAGATAGATCACTTGTACCTCCCCCTAGCCTCCACCTTGACCAGCCTGGCCAGCACCCTCTCAGCGAGTTCACCGCACCTCCTGTACCCGCGGAGGAAGGATTGCCAGAGCGGCTCCCAGTCGTCCCTGAGGGACTTGAGGGACCTCTTGAACACGTAAAGGTCGACAGCATAGTCCTCGACGTCGTGGGTGTATTCAGCGAGGCCGAAGTCTATGAGGCATATCCCAGAGGGTGTCACCAGCGCGTTGTATGGAGTGAGGTCGTTGTGGGCTATGTGGGACGAGTGGAGTTTGCAGGCCATGTCCCCGAAGATCTCCATCCTATCCGGGGTGAGCTCCTCTGCGAGCCTCACACCCTCTATGAACTCCATCATCAGGGAGTCCTCCCACACATCTAGCACGGCCGGAACGCTCACCCCTCCCAACCTAGCCCTCCTCATCAACCTGGCCTCCTTCCTAGTCCTCCCCCTCCTCAGGTGGATGTCCAAGTCTGGGTGCCTGTACCCCTTCCTGATCCTCCTCTTCACCATCACGGGGAGGCCCATGAACTCGGTCCTGTAGAGTTCCGCCTCGGCTCCCCTGTATATCAGCTCCATCCCATCAGCTCACCTCCAACCGAACTTGCCCCTCAAGGGGACGAAGGCCACATCCGTGACCCTCCTAACGACCATTTTCCCCTCGACCTTCTCAACTAGGAGGAGCTCCTGGCCCCAGAGCCCCGGGGTCCCGACGGGGATGACCATCTTGCCGCCCTCCTTGAGCATCTCGAAGAGGGGTTTTGGAATGTCGGGCGCCGCGGCGGTCACTAGTATCCTATCGACCTTCACCCTCAGGGGGACCCCGGCGCTGCCGTCCATGTTGAGCACGTGAACCCTAGAGGAGTACCCAGCGGCCATCAGATTGTAGTGCGCGAGAGTGGCCAGATGGGGGTTTATCTCGACGCTCACGACGACGCCCCAAGTGTGGGGCGGCTCCTCCGATGGGGCCACTATCTCGGCCACCGTAGCTGCGTGGTATCCGCTGCCCGCCCCCACCTCCAGCACCACCTGGCCCACTTCCAAGTCCAAGAGCTCGTTCATCATGAAGACCATGTGGGGTGCGCTTATGGTCTGTCCCTCCCCTATAGGGAGGGGGGTGTCGGCGTAGGCCATGTCCTTATAGCTTTCGGGGACGAACATCTCCCTCCTGACCCTTTCAGCGGCCCTCCTGACCTTCTCGCTCCTTATAATCCCCAGCCTCACCAGCCTATCCACTAACGATTTATGGGCGTCCATCCGGGGGAACTTATGCTGGAGGAAATAATAGCTTACGGGCACCCCAACATAACTGCCAAGCACAGGACCACGCTTCAAGTGACGAAAGACGAGGAGATAACCCTGAGGGCGGACTGCGTTATAGGGGTCAGGGCTGACAAGTCGGTGAGGGACCTCTCGCAGGAGCTCAAGTCCCACCTGATCGAGGGAGGGTCCGTGAGCATCGCAATCTCGGTGGGAGGGATGGAGTTCCGCCTGGAGGCGGTGGGAGATCCGAGGCTCAGGCTCACTCACGCCAGGGATGTGGTCGTGAGGAAGTCCGATTTCGTTGATGACAGGACCTTGGTCATAAGGTCCAGCGCCGCGGCCAGGGATCTGCCTAGGGAGATGGTGAGGGTCATGAGGAGGGCTGATGAGGTCGTGGTCATGGAGATATCCTTCTGACGGTCAGTGAAACCCCTGAGCTATCGGATCCTTGGGCTTGATGATCTCCCTCAGGAAGGAGGTGGCGTAAACTCCCCTCCCGAGGAAGAAGGATAGGACCACATTACTCCCCCTCCCGAGCGTCAAGGACTCGGCCCTCGCCAGGGCTGCCCTGAGGTCCCCCAAGGCGCTTATCTCGGGGAGTTCCCTGAACAGGAACAGATCCAGGGATACGCCCTCCTCCCTCAGTATGTCCCTCAATGCCTCCGACGTCCATCCCCTCACTCTGGTGTAGGCCCCAGGGACCGGTAGCACCAACTCACCATCTTCGGGATACAGGGCCACCTCACCGTTCTCCTTGATGACGAGATCCCCCTTTCTCGGGTCGAGGCCCTCCATCAACCTCTTTGACAGGAGCAGGTTGAAGAGGTAGGATTGATAAGAGTGAACGTAGAACCTGAGCATCTCCACCCCTACCTCGCTGGCCAGCTGCCTCAGGCTCCTACCTTGGGTCTCGTACCCCTGCTCCGCCATCATCGACGTGGCTGACCTGAGGTCCCTTAGGAGGAGGGCTTTGCCTATGTCGTGGTTGAAGGGAGGCCTCACCCCGAACCTCTGGTAGGAAAAGAAGTTGGGGAACCTGCCGGTTATGGAGGCAGTTATAGAGGGGGTTGACTCGGCCCCCCGGATAACCACCGTGAAGTGGTTGCCGTCGTTCCTCCCCTTGGACAGGGGCTCTGGAAGCCGCCCCACCGGCCTGATCCACACGCCGTTTCTTACCTCCCTGAGCCTGAATCTCCCCTCCAGGGAGAAGAACTGGAAGGTCATGGCCCTAGCGTCCTTCAGGCCTGCATATCTGACCCGACCACCCAGTTCCCTGCTGATGAGGGAGGCAAGCTCCCTAGTTCCCATCTTGGTGAATTTGGCGGCCACCAAGTAGTGATAGGGTCCTTCGGACGGGAAGTCCTCCAGTCCTAGGAGGACCCGAGAGGCTCTCTTTCCCATGAGGACCTCGTCCACTATGAAATCGCTGAGCTTCTCCTTTATCCTTCCACCGATTCCACCACCTTCAGTGAGGTAGGTCAGCATCCCCAGCCTCTCGTCCAGTTCGGGCACCCTCACCTGTACAGCCTCAGCCTCCCGGTGACCCTATCGATCCTCTCGCTCTCGTGGGGCCCTATCCCAACGGCCGTGGGAGTTCCGGGTTCCAGCTCGGTCAGGCCAGCATCCCTTATCAGGACCGCGGGCAGGCCCCTCTCCAAAGCCTCCCGGTAGACATCCATGAGCTCATCCTCGCTCCCCACCTGAACGACCACCTTCTTAGCTCCCTCCTCTCTCCACATCCTGTACACATCCGGCATCCTCTTCCTCACCACTTCCGCTGCCTCGAGTGATGCGTGGGCTACCTGAACCGCGAGTTTGCCGCAGCTCATTCCCAGATCCTTCCTCACCACTATGACCTGCTTGTACCTCATGAGAGCACCCTCCCCAGCAACCTAAGGTAATCGAGGGCCACATGCCTCCACGTCCTGGATAGGGCCTTATCCCTGCCTCTCTCACCCATTTCCTCCCTGAGATCATCGTTCAGTAGAAGGAAGGCTACTCTGTCTGCCATCTTCTCGGCATCCCTCTCCTCGATGTAACCATTCACCCCGTCCTCCACGAGGTCCCTGGCCCCGCCCACGTCGGTGGTGATCACGGGGGTGCCAGCAGCCATCGCCTCCCTTATCACCAATCCGTAGCCCTCGTACCTGGCTGGATGGAGGAGGAGATCGACCGCTCTATAATATTTGACCGTTTCCTCGAACTTCTTATGACCTAGAAGGATGATACGGTCTCTCACGCCCAGACGGTCGGCCTTCTCCTCTATGATCCCTCTAAGGGGACCTTCCCCGATTAGGAGGAACTTCGCATCAACCCCCTTCTTCGTCAGGAGGGCCGCCACCTCCGGGACTATGTCGAATCCCTTGGCCTCGATCAGGGCCCCGACCGATAAGACAAGCTTGTCTCTGGGATCCAAGCCCAGCTCCTCCCTCACCTCCTCCTTAGGAGGGAGGGCTAGGAAGGGCGCTGGATCGATCCCTCCCGGTATGACCTCGCTCACCTCTATGCCCGAATCCTCGAGGCGCTCGGCCAACCAACTACTCACGGAGATCACCGCCTCAGCCCTAGAGGATGCAATTCTAGAGAGGCGGGGCGAGATCCTGAGGTCACTGCCATGGAATGTGACGGTGTACGGTACCCCGAGGAAGCTTGCAAGCCAGGCAGCGACGCCGGAGGTTATGGCGTACTGGGCTAGGGCCATGTCCGGTCCCTCCCTAACTAGTGAGAACGCCGAATGGGTCATGAACGTGAGCCCCCTGAGACCCCGAATCCTCACGTTAGGGGACCTCCTCACCCGCTCCCCCCACCTAGATCTGGCGTAGTGATAGGAGACGACGACCACATCGTGTCCCAAGGAAACGAGTTCCCCCGCTAGGTACGTGGTGTATATCTGCACGCCGCCCACATCTGGGTGGTAGGGCCCCACGAGCGCTATCCTCATCTGGAGGAGTTGACTGGCCGACTTGATAAAGACCAAGGTTTAATTCGAGGAAGCGGCGGAATAACTGTGACCTCCCATGGGGGTCAAGATAGGTGACCTGATAACCAAGAAAGTGGAGCTCAGGCTGAAGGACCTGTCGGGAAAGAGGTTGGCCCTAGACGCGTTCAACGCGATGTACCAGTTCCTAGCCAAGATAAGGCAGCCGGATGGCACGCCCCTAATGACCAGTAGGGGGGAGATAACCAGCGTCCACTCGGGGATCTTCTACAGGACCGCGAACCTGCTGAGGGAGGGGATAATCCCCGTCTACGTTTTCGATGGCGAACCTCCGGAGTTCAAGGCCAAGACAGTTGAGGAGCGCATAAAGGTGAGGGAGGAGGCTGAGGAGAGGTGGAAGGAAGCCCTCCAGAAGGGAGATCTGGAGGAGGCCAGGAAGTACGCCCAGGCAGCGTTGATGGTCACGGATGAGATGGTGGAGGACGCCAAGCAGATACTCCGACTGATGGGCGTTCCGGTCGTGCAGGCGCCAAGCGAGGGTGAGGCCCAGGCTGCCTACATGGCCGCCAAGGGGGATGTCTGGGCCGCCGCCTCCCAAGATTACGACTCCCTCCTGTTCGGCGCACCCAAGCTCGTGAGAAACGTTACGATCACAGGTAAGAGGAAGCTCCCCGGGAAGAACATCTACGTCGATGTGCATCCCGAGTTGATAGAGTTGAAGGAGGTGCTGAATGCTCACGGGATCACCAGGGAGCAGCTAATACTCATAGGCATCCTTGTGGGGACCGACTACAACCCCGGAGGTGTCAAGGGGATAGGGGTGAAGAGGGCCTTGGAGTTGGTGAAGAGGTTCCCGAAGCCCGAGGTACTCTTCTCCAAGGTAAAGTGGGAGTTCGACGTGGATCCCCAAAGCATATTCGAGTTCTTCCTGAATCCGCCTACCACAGACGATTATGACACCAACCTGAGGAGGCCCGACAGGGAGGGCTTGCTCAAGTTCATGGTGGAGGAGCACGAGTTCTCGGAGGACAGGGTGAGGAAGGTGATAGACGAGATCGAGGAGGCGTACAAGATGTTAGCTGGAGGGGGGCTGGAGGCCTGGTTCTGAGCCGCTCACTCCTCATCCGGCGTCAGATATCTCCTCTCACCGGCTATTTCGATAATTAGCTCTCCTTTCTTACCGCTCGCTGATGTGACGACCTTGCCCATTACTTCCAGCTTCAGCAGGGCCTCCTCTATCTGTGAGAGCGACACTCCGGGTATTTTGGAGGAGACCAGCTCGTAGAGGTCCCTGTCGTTTATGACCTTCTTGCTCCTAACCACGTCGTAGACCACTGTGAGGAGGGGCAGGTTTCGGGACATTCAGCCCGCCCTACTCACCCTCTCGAGCTCGGCGCTGCTCACTCCTTCGATGCCCTGTATGGCCTCCATTATCTTATCGGTTATTCCGTCCTCCTCCGGAGCGGTGAGCACCACGCTGAGGGCCGTTATCCCGAAGCCGATGGGCTTCTCCTCGTAGCTCTCTAGATTACCTCCGATTGAGGAGAGGGCCTTCTTGAGGTCCTCAACGACCTTAGCCGGTTCCACGCTCCCATCGAGGAGCACTCTCACCAGAGCCATTATCCTAGCCATCCAGACCACCTCACGGACCAGTAAACCCGCAGTTGGGGCAGACGTACTCGTTGGCCTGCTTCCTGCAGACCTTGCACCTTATTATGATGGCCTCTCCGCAGTTGGGGCAGCGGAAGGCCACGAATCCCTGCTCGTAGGTGACCTTCTTACCGCACGAGGTACAGTAAACATCCTCGTCGGGAGGTACTAGGGTGAAGACTAGGCTCTCGCTGGACACTTCATCACACCGGTAAGGGCCCCGCCCCACGGTAATTTAAAGATGTCCCTAACCGACCTGCGACTTGAACCTCTCCGTGAGGGTCACCAAGTAGGTTTTGCCGTATTTCTTCCTCTCCACGACCTTCCTGTCGACCAGATCCTTCAACAGCCTGCTTATCTTCGGCTTGGAGAATCCCGTCAGCTCGGGGAGCTCCTCCTGCGATACCTCACCCCTCTCCATAATGACCTCTATGAGCTTCCTCTCATCTACGGTGAAGAAGTCCATTATGTCGGAGGGACCCGGCTTGGGCCTCAGCCTGTAGATCAGGATCGCCACTGCCAGGCCGATGAGCAGACCAGTGAGGAGAGGGAGGGGATTGAGGATCTCCCTGACTATGAATGAGGGCGACCACCCGCCTGAGAAGGGTTTGCTGCCTCCTATCTCCCCGATAACCTCCACCTTATACCCTTGGGATGTGAACTTAGCTGCCTCCCCCCTATCCAAGCTATTTCCTATCACCACCAAGCTCTTCACATCCTTGAGGTGCTCCCTCAAGGCCGCTTCAAAGCCCTCGGGAGGTCGGCCGTTCATGGTGTAGATTATCGGGGCGTTCCTCTCCACGGCAACCGAGAGCGCCACCATGTAGTAGGAGGAGTTGAGCCCATCAGCCAGCACCACGGAATCGCAGTCGTTCCAGTAGTACATGGCTAGGAGGAGGGATGTGTCCAGCCTAGTCGCCCCTCCTATCCTGCTGACGGTGGCTCCCATCCCTCTCAACTTTTCCTCGAACTCGATGGGGACTGCGTTGGGGGCGCCTATTATGAGGATGCTCATTCCCTTACGGAACCTCATGAACCCGGAGAGCAGGTTGAGCACCTCTCCCTCGTTGTCCGCCGTTAGATGCATGACCCAAGATCCGTGGGTTATGCCGTAGGCCATGGCCACAGCCCAGTCGGTGTATATGTCTCCCCTAACGATCACCGCATCGAAGTGAGCTCGTTGTCCCGAGATGGGTAGCAGAGGTATGATCAGGATGATTAGCAGGAGGATGGCGGGCCCGCCGGGACTTGAACCCGGGACCTCCGGCTCCGCAGGCCGGCGCTCTGATCCTTGCTGAGCTACGGGCCCGCTCATTTGAAACCCTCCAAGTGAGAGGAGCTTGTGGATTGAAAAAGGTTAGTGGATCACTTCCTCACGAGCTTGGTCTTCTTCAGCCGGAGGTTCTTGCTCCTGCACCTCCTGCATCTAGTAGCGCTTAGGGGATTCCTGGCGCCGCATTTCCTGCATATCTTGTATCCTAGCAGGGCTTTCATAGCCACACTCCTTTTGAACGGGTCTTCTACCGGCATTTCGATCTCCCAGCTAGGGGCATCGCACGGCTTGATAAAACTTTATGCCTGTGGATCGTGGGATAGATCATGGGCTCGGGATTGAGGGAGAGGGTGCTCAGGGAGCTTAGTGGGCCGGAGGTGCTCCATCTCAGGGAGCTCTTGAGGAGGTTGGATGTTTCCATCTCTGAACTTAAGCCCGTGCTGGAGGAGATGGTGAGGGAAGGCCTGGTCGAGAAGTTCTCGCACGGCGGATACACCTTCTACAGGATAACCAGCGAGGGTAAGGGTTTCTTGCTTCAGATGGAGGCCGAGTCTCAATTCTCAGGTGAGGAGTCGGGGGAGATGGAGGCGGAGGTGAATGAGGGCCCAGAAAAGGGAGTCGAAGAAGGGGAAAATGAGAATTTAGAGGGTGGGGGATCAGGAGAACGATCTGAGTCTGGGGACTTAGGCTAATCCCCTTTCCTTCATCACCTTCTCCAGTAAGGGAGCTATTTCGAAGGGTGTCTTGGCTACCGGTACCCCGGCTTCCCTGAAAGCCGCCTCCTTGCTCTCCACAGTTCCCTGCCCTCCGGTTATTATGGCCCCCGCGTGCCCCATCCTCTTGCCAGGAGGTGCGGTCCTTCCAGCCACGTACGCCACCACGGGCTTGGGATAGTTCGTCTCCTTTATGTAACGAGCGGCCCTCTCCTCAGCGTCCCCTCCGATCTCTCCTACCAAGACGACTGCCTTCGTTTCGGGATCCTCCTTGAACATCTCCAGCACCTCTATGAAGTTCAGCCCCGTTATCGGATCCCCTCCTATACCTATGGTCGTGCTTGATCCGTAGCCGTCTTCCTTGAGTGAGATGGAGATCTCGTAGGTTAGGGTCCCGCTCCTCGAGACTATCCCGACCGGTCCGGGAGCGAAGGCATCAGCGGGCATTATCCCTATCTTCACCTTGCCAGGCGCGATTATACCGGGACAGTTGGGCCCTATTATCGTGGTTCCCTTGCTTTTCGCGTAACTCACGAACTTGGCCGTGTCGTGTACGGGTATGCCCTCGGTTATCACCACCACCAGGGGTATTCCGTTATCGACGGCCTCGATGACCGCATCCAAGGCGAAGGGAGCCGGCACGAATATTATGGAGGCATCTATCGGTCCTACCTCCTTAATAGCATCCTCCACCGTGTCGAAGACCGGGACGCCGTGCACCTCAGTCCCCGCTTTTCCGGGAGTAACGCCAGCGACCACGTTCGTTCCATAATCAAGCATGAGCTTCGTGTGGATGGTTCCCTGCCTTCCAGTAATGCCCTGAACGAGCACCTTCATGCCCTCGCGCACCAGTATCGCCATCCGATCACCGGGTCCAATCGGCGGTGTAATGATTAAAATTATCGATGGAAGGATTGCCCTATGAGATTGCTCGAGTACGAGTCAAAGGAGGCGCTCGCTTCAAAGGGAGTGCCAATTCCCCGGGGTGAAGTCGCCAGAACTCCGGAGGAAGCTGCCGCGATAACCGAGAAACTGGGTGGTAGGGCTGTTTTGAAGATACAGATCCCCCACGGGCAGAGGGGAAAGGCCGGGGGGATAAAGGTAGTCAGCTCACCGGAGGAAGCCAAGCAGGTGGCCAGTGAGCTACTCTCCAAGACGTTCTACGGCTACAAGCCCGAGTCCTTGCTGGTGGAGGAGCCCATAAAGGTCAAGACCGAGATCTATGTGGGTGCGATCGCCGACAGAAATGCGAGGAGCATGACCTTCATCTCCACACCCTACGGTGGGATGGAGGTCGAGGAGATCGCTGCGGAGCATCCCGAGTCCATAGAGAAGAGGTCCGTTCACCCCCTGCTCGGGATGGTTCCCTACATTGCCAGGGCTTTGGCCAAGAACGCCTCCATGAACGTACCTGACAAGTTGAGGGAGATCCAGAAAGTCGTTATGGCCCTATGGGAGGTCGCCAGGGACTACGATGCCATGATGCTCGAGATAAATCCGCTGGCGGTCACGGAGGACGATAGGGTGTTGGCCCTAGATGCCAGGATAGAGGTGGATGACAACGCCCTGTTCAGGCACAAGGAGTTCGAGAAGCGCTACTATGCGGTGGGCAATCCGAGGGAGGCGGAGGCCAAGAAGAGAGGAATAGCCTACGTGGAGCTCGAGGGTAACGTGGGCACGATGGCCAACGGAGCCGGGCTGGCCATGGCGACGATGGACCTAGTCTATACCTTCGGAGGGAAGCCTGCCAACTTCTGCGACGTGGGAGGGGGTGCCTCAGCTGACAGGGTCGCCGAGGCTCTGGAGCTGGTGGTGAGCAATCCCAACGTGAAGGTGGTCCTGATAAACACGTTGTGCGGGATAACCAGCTGCGTGGACGTGGCTGAGGGTGTGAGGAAGGTTCACGAGAAGGGCCTCCTCAAAGTGCCCGTGGTAGTGAGGATGTCCGGTAACAGGGCCGAGGAGGGCAAGAAAATCCTGTCGGAGCTTGGAATAAAGGCGACGGAGAAGGCCGTGGAGGCAGTGAAGCACGCCATCGAGCTGGCCAAGTGAGGGAACTTTTTTATATCCCTCTAATCTCTGTAGGTGATGGGGCCCGTAGCTCAGAATGGTAGAGCGCCCGGCTCTTAACCGGGAGGTCGGGGGTTCGAAGCCCCCCGGGCCCGCCATATTACGCATCCTGAACTTGGCCTCGGTTAAGTCTCCCCGATCAACCTCTTGTAGTTGCATCTGCCTCCGGGCCATGGGAGTTTCCTGAAGGAAACAACCTTCTCCTGGTACACAGTCGGCCAGCTAGCACTGTACACCGAGGAAATGATCTCGTCGTCGAAAGGGCATGCGAGGACCCATCCGTCGGCTGTGATATAGGGTTCCGGTACGTAGGTTATGGCGCAGGGATCCCAGGGCCCTGGAATGAATCTAATGAAGGGATGGTAGGAGTATATCTCCCCTCCATGATCCACTGCCTCTTCCGTCTCTGAGGAAAGTTCCTTCACATGTTCCCTTCCCCTCCAACCACCCAGTATTTTACCCATCAACCTCGCATTTTCTGTGAACCTATGTGCGTATTCCAGCATTTCATCAGGACGCAATCCCAATTTCCTGTGGACAGCGGTGTAAACGACGTCGATATCGAGCCAAGCGCCCTTCTCTCTTAGTAATTTTAGGCCGGTGTTGACCCTGCTAAATACGCGCCTCCCTGTAAAGAGTTTGTACGATTCATCATCTATGCCATACAGGCTCACTTTAACCTGAACACCAAGTCTAGCCGCCTCCTCGGCGAGCTTCTCAGAGACATTAGTGGCGTTTGTGTTGAGCATGACGAACATCCCTCTGTCTCTCGCCTCTCTCAATACTTCTACCAAGCGATCGTGTGGATAGAGGGTCGGTTCCCCTCCGGTTATCGCAACGTAAAATCCACCCATCCTCCACACAGTATCTAAAATATCCGCTACCTTTTGAGGGGGAAGTAGCTTCTTTCTCTTCCTGTACCATCCAGGTAAGAGGCAATGTTTACAATCTAGGTTGCAGAGAGAGGTTATCTCTATCGTTACTCCAGCGAAATACCAGTTCCCTTCCTTCGTTAGATCACCTCCCGTTCCTCTGCCTTGACTATTCCGTGGTCCATTAGGTATCTAGCTATGGCTCTTTCCTCATGCGTCAGTATATGAGAAGGGATCTTCAACCAACCTGGAGGAGTTGTATCATCACGCTGACCGTAACGGGCTACCTTACTGATGAAGGAAACCAGGGCCTCTTCCTCCCCGGGATCCGGTTCTATCACATCCACTTCCTCATCATTCACGTAAACTATTAATGGAATGTTCAGCCTAACAATTATATTGACCCATCTTATCAGCATTCTTGAGATATAATGGAGAGTTTACCTAATAAATGGTGTGAATTGATGAGAGCGCTATCCCCCTATGTGCTCACCGGTGGAATAGATCCTGAAAGGATCAGGGGAGTAGCAAGAGAGGACATAGCCATCCTTAAGAGGCTCTATGAGGATGCGCTCTCCTGGTCTAGGATAGGAAAGAACCGTGTGGTAAGCTTTGGAGTCATTGGATCTTTCAAACGTGCCCAATATTTTGAGGGACGGGTGAACGTTAGACGAGTGTGCAGATACTGGATTAGAGTCAGGAATCCTAACCTAAAGGTGTATGGATTCGCTGTTAAAGATAGTTTCCTAGTGATGGACGATGTGGATATAACGACATATGCTGTAGATCCCTGTCATGAATACTACACTGAAGGAGATCTCTTCGAATCGATTGTTGAGGATATGAGTGTAACGAGGGAGGGTGGTCTCTTAATATCCACCAAAGTAGGCGGACATCACTTCACTGTGAGTATTAAGCCAGATGGAGAGAAGTCCATCGTTAAGAGGAAAGTTGATGATGCTAAGGAGGATGATCACGGAAGAGAGAGGAGGCTTAAATGTTCTGATTCCAGAGAGAATACCTTACTCCCACGGTCTACATCAGAGCATGACATCGATCCCGGCGAAGTTCTTAGGGTGGAGATAGGCAAGATATTCAGGATAAAAGGTGTGCCGATTATCTTCGTGAGAGAAGGTAACGAGCTTTCTTATTACATCCCTCCCGTAGGAATGGAAGACTTATTTTTGAGTATAATGGATAAGATTTATTATTTCGTGCTGACCAGAGGATCTACGGACCCCAGCGCTGTTTTCGTGCCCAAAAAATTATTCTCTCACGATGAGCTGTCATTCATAGAGAGCGAGCTAACTGGGTTAATTGGCTAATGTAACCTCGAGTCTTTACTTATATCGTTGTAAAATACGAATTTAAAAAGCAGTTGCCATTTAATTAACAATTAGGCCTTTCTCCGGGGAGGTGGAATACATATGAAGAAGAGAGTTGTGGGAAGGAAAGAAAACCTAAAGGAGAAGGTACGCAACTACGGCTGTGGTGGATGCCTGGCCCATATAGGGCTTGGTAAATACCACATCTGCATGATCTGAGGGTCTTGAATTAAGAACCGGTCCTTTCCCCTTATTTTTCTTTGGGTGGAAATGGGGATGGAGAGCTTAGAAGAGATGAATTGGTAGCCCCGCCCGGATTCGAACCGGGGTCTCCGGGTCCAGAGCCCGGCGTGCTTGGCCGCTACACCACGGGGCTTCGGGGTGAACATCATCGTAACACGTTCATAAGCTTTGCGGTAGGGCCATACCCTCTATCCTAGGAAGATCAGTTAATCCGTTACTCTATAGATGAATACTTTGATCATGCATGGGTAGTGCATTAACTTTTTGAATAATAAAGGGGAGAGAATTCAGTTGATGGAGCGTTTGTCCCATAGGAGCCCCATCGAGGTCCATGGTCTAATCAAGAGATATGGTGGGACAACTGCGCTCAGAGGGCTCTCCTTTGAGGTGCGAGAAGGAGAGATTTACGGGCTCTTAGGGCCGAATGGTGCGGGTAAGACCACCACGCTGAAGATACTCGTGGGGCTGCTGATCCCCCAGGGTGGCAGGGCGTATATAATGGGGCACGACGTCGTGCGTGAGAGAGTGGATGCCCTAAGGTACGTAGGTTACATACCCGAGAACCCCGTCCTCTTCCGAAATCTGACGGTGAGAGAATTTCTGGAGATGATAGGTACATTGAGAGGCATCGGTAAGGAGGAGCTCTCCGAGTCCATCGACAGGTACCTGCAAATTTTCGACATCGTTGATAAGGAGGATGAACCGGCGTCAAGCCTGTCTAGGGGCATGATCCAGAAGGTCCTAGCTTCGGCTGCCTTCCTAGTGCGCCCTAAGGTCCTGATAATGGATGAACCCATGGCGGGAATGGATCCGGAGAGTCAGCATGCGTTTAAGGGAGAGGTGAGGAGAATGGCACGTGAGGGCGTAGCAGTCCTCCTGTCCAGCCACCTGCTGGACATGGTGGAGAGGTTCTGCACCAAAGTGGGTATAATCAGCAGGGGAAAGCTGGTTGCCGAGGGGAGCATAGATGAGCTGAAGAGGATGTCGGGAGAGGACCGGACGCTGGAAGG